>JAAYBJ010000184.1 GCA_012730105.1 Candidatus Hydrogenedentota bacterium | reverse complement strand
CCTGCCTTACACGCAGGGGGTCGCAGGTTCGAGTCCTGCACCGCCCACCATTCAATAAAACACGGTCTGCCCATGTAAAGATAGGGAAAAGAAAGTTCCCTTAGGTCCATCCTCCTTGCATCGCAGGGGATGAAACAATTATGTGTGGTCGAAGGTCACGCCCAGTTACGGCACAAAGAGGCATAGATGCGCGAGGCGGCGTTAATCTGGATCTGCCGGTTTTCTTCTCTTCCCTGCCTGAAGCAGGAGGGCAACCAGCAGGAGTGACACTTCAATTGCAAAGATGAACGATGACCACGCCATGATATTTACCCAAACCCCGGCCCAAAGAATGGTTCCCGTTTTTGCTCCGTAAACCGAAAAATGTGAATTCGTTCGGGCCCACATCGGGTTCGGAAACCCCCTTGCTTCAATATATTCGGAGTCACGATGGGCTAGTTCGGGCTTCACAACGGCAATGTGGACGTACGTTTCGTCTGCAAGGCTGCAGAGGGTTGCCCCCGTACCCAAGACGAGGGACAGGGCCGCCGCACTGAATCCATATAGGAGTTTCGTCATCTTTAGTCAACAGGAATTATATGGCTACTTGATAGCCGCTTATGGCCATGTCACATCCACCTGCGACTTGCCTGCCCATTATTATATCCCTGTATTTGACAGTATGGCAAGATTGAAGAAATGGGACAGAAGTGCTGTTTAAAATCAGGGAATACGTTTACCAATTACCCGCAAAGCCACTGTCGCGATTCCAAGGATAAAAATGTAATTGGTAGCATGTTCCCGGAATACAACATGGGCCATAAGAAAGCGTTAGAAACCCGCAGCGGGGAAAACGGTAAAGACGGCGGCTCTGTTTAAGCCGTCTTACCGTTCCCGCAAGGGTTCTTACGAGGAGATAAAAGCGTACACACCACCACTAAATCCTAAGGATTAGTGGTGGTGTGTACGCCCCAACGTGGAAGGAATTCCGGGGAATTCCACCAAATCTTATTCACGGCGCACATGGGCGAGAGACCGTATCAGAACTGGCACCTGCTGGGCGAAATAAGCGCAGTACATGTTATTATCGTAGCTACGACTCGATAAGCGCCTGCCGTACAACATGCCCAGTGTAATTTCCCTGTGGCATCGATCTTATAGGAAGGCGTATTATTGTTTTGTATTGGCCGGAACGGCACTCTTTGCGCCTGAAGGTACCCCAAAGCGGACCAGGGAAGGTTTTTCACCATCACTACCAGGAGTGGAATCATATTTTTCTTGAGCAGGGCGGCATGGGCCCTTTTCCCGACGCTGTTAGTTTTCGGGTGCACGCCGGAAAAGACCGCGAGACCCTTGGAGTCGCCTATAGGCCATGCCGTTTATGTATGGCAAAGGCTATGGACCGGGGAGGTGCGTAACGCCCTGCAGCTGGCTGCGCCCCCCATGGATCATTTCTGGGTGTTGGCCGGAGAACTGGAGCGGTCCGAAACCCAATGGAAGCATGTTCCGGTGGCCGTGGATTGGAACGCCCTTGCCGAGACGGGCAAGGATGCCTGGTGTATTTTCCGCATTCACGAGGGCGGCATCGGGTCCGAAGGCTGGCCGGAGGAGGTCTTTGCCAGGATGGCTGACGCGTGCCTGGCGGAAGCGCACGGCGCGGGAATGCATCTCCGGGGCGTGCAGGTGGATTACGATTGTCCCACGGAGCAGCTTGCTGCCTATGGCAAGTGGTTGCGCGGGGTATCCGATCATCTCCAGGGAACCGCCCTGTCCATTACCGCTTCATGGCGGCCGATCTGATGAAACAATGCGCCGCACTGCTGCCGGACAATGACGTATTGATGGCGAAAGCCCTTTACCTGGGGGGAACCATCTTGAAAGCCCGGTATCCCGAAGAGGCGGATTATTTTTACAAGTCCCTGGTGCGCCGCAATCCCAACCTGCTGATTGCGCGCCAAGCCGACCAGTTACGGTGGTTCCCAAAGCAGTTCACCGATGTGGTGCTGTATACGCCTCTTCCAAAAACCTTCCTGCGCAAGCGTACTCTCGCCCTCCTGCTAGGGCTGTTCCTGCTGCCCATGCTAGCCGCAGGCGCATGGGTAGTCTTGAAAAAAAAGGCTGGGAACCCGGAAGGGGCCGCTAAATTCACCAAGGAGAAATTGTGAGGAACCGCGACAAAGATTCGACATTGGCAGGTTGAATCTGTTTCCTTCATTACCTCATTTTGCCAAATCCAGTTTCTCTGCAAGTGATGGCAGGAATACCTGCAGTTCGTGGTCCAGCAAAGCCAGTTTTTTGTGCATCAAGTCTGTCGCGCGTTCAAGTACCGCGCCGTCTCTGGTAGTGTGGACATCCAGGCGGGAGTCCTTTTCGACTATGGAAATGGCCGCTTTTGTGTTCTCCCGCTCATCCTCCAACACGGCTTGCCAGCGCTCATACTGCCTTTGGGCTTCAGCGATTTCTTCGGCAGTCCTGGAGTCAGCCTTAACAATTTTCAACAGGAAATTCCGAAGCAAGCAGGATTCATAGAAGTTCGCGTGCGTCCGCGCCGTATGATAGAACCAGCGGGTGGGCAGGTCCTCCGCCTCAAAAACGGCGCGACATCGGTGGGGAATGTGGATTGACGCCGCATCCAATGCTTTCACCGCTTCCAGGAGCGCGCGTTCCATGTTTCGATAGCAGCGGCCAAAGGCCTCCACTTCGCCGCGCGCCTCTGTCAGGAAGTGACCGGCAAATTCGCTCTTTGCCTTGAAACAATCGGGTATTTCCCCGTCAGGGTCCGCGAACATGGGGTGGCTCGGACCGAGGTAGTAGGGGCCCAGGAAATAGGGCGGCAGCTCCGGGGACCAGGGAATGGCTTCCGAGACATGGTTCCAGGCGTATCGCAGATGCGATGCGGCTTCTTCGGAACCCGCGATACGTTTCGCGAGTCTTGTAAGAAGGGCGTCCCGGTCGGGAACAGGGTTCCAAAATGCATACTTGTACACTTCCGCGCTTGTGGTGCCCTGGTTGGGCCTGAACCATGCCAGCACCCATGCACCATCGGCGCCGGACGCCGCCAAGGCATCCGCCCGGTCAAACCACCGGTCCATGCAGGGAATATACGGCAGGCCGGGTGCTTCAAAGGCGAGTTCGGGTTCACTTTTCAGATAACACGCAACGCCAACGGCTTTACACGCCGCGATTTGCCTTTTGGCCCGGTCCGTGGGGCCGATCAGGTCTATGCTATAGTCCCAGATGGCCTTTTTTATGCCGCCTTCTTTTTCAAGGACGTCATCCTTTTCGATTTCGGTAAGCAGGGCGGTACCCGGTTTCAATTTCTGTATAAAGGCAATCTGGTCCTCGTCCGCGGACCAGAAGTGCTTTGCGCTGTAGGGCCATGCCACCAAAACCGCTTCGGGATTTACCTCCCGGGCGGCTTCGGCCATGCCATTGCACAAATTGGCGACGACGGTTTCCGCGCCGGCCTTTTCACAGCGGGCACAGTTCGTGTGTTTCGGTTCCACCCCCGAGGGACGCATAAAGCAGTGTTGAAATTCCTCGCCGCCAACGATAATTAACGCTCCATCCAACGGGATGGCCTCGAAAAGGCCCTTCATGGATTCCGCAAGATAACGACGCATCAGCGGGTCCTCTGTGCACAGCAGATGACCGGCAGGGGGGCGGTCCATATGCTTGTACGCCTCCGCGCCGCGCAGACCGGGATGGTTCAGGAAGATCGGGGCGTCGGCGGGATAGAAATCCCACATGGACAGGGAAACAAAGGTCTTGATGCCGTAGCGGCGGGCATCGCGCGCCTTTCTCGCCAGATTCTCCACCAGCGCCGGGTCGTAAGACGGCGTCAGTTCCGGTATGGCCTTGCTGTTCGACACCTCTTTGAGGCGCGTGGTGGAAGCCTGGTCCGTGGGGCTTATGATCACCCCGTTGTAGCCCAGGAATACCAGATCGCGATAGCTTCCCATGCGGGGAATTGTGCCTATTTTCAATGCCAATCGCGGCGTCATGGTCTCTTCGCCGACCTGGAGTATCGGCGCCGCGCGAAATCCCATTCGGTCCACGAGTTGCACCACGCCGTCGCGAAGGCCCGCGGCGTTCTGTCCCCGGACAGCAACCGTATCCCTTTCCACTTGAATCGTGAACGAACCGGGCGATGAGGCGTTGCCACCGCCATGGTCGCTGAGAAAAATGGTACGGGGTTGTGCCTGTGCCTCTTCCGTTGTTTTGCGCACGGCCAGGTCGATCTCCATGCACTGCTTCATAAACGTGGCCAGGTCTCCGGCCATTACTTCCACCAAGGGGTCTGTATTCGCGTCAACAGTAATGGACCAATCGGCCATGATTGTAATTGCATCCGTGGACGCCACCGCATTCGGGTCGCGCGAGAAACGGGCAAAGTAGTCTCTTGAAAGGAAGGAGTAGGGATTGTTTTGGTAGATGACATCGAGAGTGTTGGGAGGAACGAAAGGTACCGTTTCGCACAGAAACAAGGCCGACAGTAGCATAATGCCTCCCCACTTTTCAGTCATAAGAAAAAATCTCCTTCACTTGGCAGATTATCACGTTGTTGCATTCGTTTCAATCAAGACGGCGGCGTAGACTTCCATCCTGGGAATGGTTACGGCTATTTTGTTTCCATCCATGGCGGCGGTGCCCTCCGCGCCCCGGAAGGCGACACGGGCGGCGGGATAGGGGTTTTCAATCTCAAGACGGACATCGCATACTGGGGCGATCTCGTGAATCTTCGTCATGTCATGGGCGAGGGGCGTGCGGTTGGCGAGATGGAGGATGAACCGTTCCGGCGTTTCCTGATGCCATACATTCACTTCGAGATGCCGCGGCGCTTCCACCTTCAGCGGACGTTCAGGCAGGAGCAGGTCCAGGTAGCGGACCATGCGGTCCCGGGCATGGGTAAGCGTTTGAAGCACATAATACCGGCCCAACCCGAAGGCCACGTATAAGGCCTGGCCCTGTCCTGTCTTTTGCACTACGGCTACGGGCCATTCCGTCGGGGCCATCGGGAAGGGGTCGGGACCGCCCGCGACGGGTCCGGCGGGGTCGGTGGCAAGACGGAGGCTGAGTGCCTGTCCCGTTGCCGCCACCTGCTGAAACACGCCGGCGGCGGGTTCGGGTTCCAAGGG
Source organism: Candidatus Hydrogenedentota bacterium (assembly GCA_012730105.1). Taxonomy (GTDB): domain Bacteria; phylum Hydrogenedentota; class Hydrogenedentia; order Hydrogenedentales; family CAITNO01; genus JAAYBJ01. The sequence continues at coordinate 8,147 of JAAYBJ010000184.1, read as the reverse complement.
GCCTTCCACGGCGAAGGTTCCCTCCGTGGTGCCCTTGCGCGTTACGCCGAAGAGGGCACCCAGGGCAAAGTCGTCCCGGTCGAAGCCGCGCTCATCACCCAGGGATGTTTCCCCCGTTGCCAGCACGCCGCCGCCGGCGCGGACATAGGCTGTCAGGACGGTGCAGCAGGCATCGCTCAAAAAGGCGGTGTTGGGCAGGATGACCAGGCGGTACCGCTGCAATTCTTCGGCGCTTTGAATATCCTCTGCCACCACGATTTCAAAGGGGATGTGCTCTTCTATCAGCACGCGGGACCAGCCGTCCAGTTCCTGGGACCAGTCCAGGCGACCTTCGCGGAAATATTTGCGTGTCGCCCAGGAAAAGACCAGCGCCACCTTCGCTGCCGGGTGCGCGCCATCGTGGAGATCCGCGTCTTCCATAAAAAAGTCCAGGCCCTGGCGAACCGTATCCAGCAGGCGCTTGGAACTGGTGGTGTCTGGATAAGCGCCCACGCCGCAGGGCCCGAGGATGCTGCAGCCGTTCGCCTTGGCACACGCCGCGCTCACCTGCCAGGCCTGCAGCGGTATGGACAGGTGGGCATGAGAGGGCGAGGTCCCGGTAACCAGCATGCAGGACGGTTTACCGATGGCTTGATGCCAGCGCATGGTGATATCCGCCGTGTGCAGGTCGTAGAATATTTCGGAAACATAGGGGTCAAGATGGGGCAGCAGGTTTCTGTCGAAGCCATAGATGGGCGAAAGCCATAGTGGATTCTGGCCGTTGTGGGCGGAGAACACGCCGTTTTCGCGCAGGATCGCGGACACCTCGCCGACAAGGGAGGCGCTGCATTCATTGCGCCAGTCCACAAACTCCCGCCAGTGCGCATGAACGGCCTCCATGGTGATGTCCTTTGTGCCGCATATCCGCTCGAGGGACGGACGGCAGTAGTCGCAGACGCAGACGCAGTCGTTAAAACACATATCGAGGTGAAATCCGTCCGGATGATAGCCCTCGATGATTTCACGGGCCACGGCCAGCACCTGTTCGCGCCGGGGCGAATTGATACACGCGAAGCGCCATTTGCCGCCGGGAACGTTCTGCACGCGCCAATCCGGATTGTCGGGCTGCGCCCAGGAGGCCAGGGGAAATTCCTGTTGTTTTTCCCCGCCGAGGGGCACCACATACCATTCGGGATGGCGCGACTCCAGCCAGTTGATGTAGCCGATGACTTTCTGCCCCTGCGCCTTCAGGCGCGAAGACACTTCGCCGAAATAGTCGCGCCCTTTCAGGTTCGGATGCATGGGCCAGACCTTGCTGGGATAATAGGCCACGCTGAACTGGTTGGCGGCGTAGACGGCAACAATATCGGCGCCGACCGTTTTTAACTCCGCCGCGATGCGGTCGGGGTCATAGTTGGCGAAGGCGGTCTCCTGTTCATTCAACGCGTACTGATCGTACCAGTAGATGCGCTGCCGTTTCCGGAGCCAGTCATGGGGTGTCCGTCCCTCGTTCAACGGAACTTCGCCCGCCGCCCCGCCCGCCTGCAAGCCGTTCGTCATCATTCCCATGGTTCCCAGTGCACCTAATTGCAAAAGCTTTCTCCTCGTAATCCGCATGGCATGCCTTCCTTTGAATGTTTACAATTTATGCTCAGCAGCCCGCATAGTTCATGCACTCCTCCACCATGGCAAAATAGTTGCTGGTGGGCACATAGTTGCAGACGGTGTTTCCCGAACCCAGGGCAAAGCGACCGCCGGGAGCGCATGCCTCAAGGACCTTCCTCACATAGATGCGCAGTTCTGGCTCCGGCAGGCGCGCCAGTTTGTCCACATCAACCCCGCCCAGAACGGTCACCCTGTCGCCATACATTTGCTTGAAATCGAATACGGAGTTGCCCTCATCCTCGTACGAATGGCGTGCGTCAATGCCGACCTTCTCGATCAGGTCGGGCAGGATGGCATCCAGGTTGCCGCAGGAATGGAGCAGATATACCAGGCCATGCTCATGGGCCAGGTCCGCCAGTTTTTTGTGCCAGGGCAGCACGAGCGCCCGGAGATGATCCGGCGAGATCAAGGTGCCCGTCTTGAATCCCATGTCGTCGCCCTGGAAAAAGCCGTACAGGTTCGGCAGCCCCAGCAGGCGTTTGTACATGCCGTAAATGATTTCGCCGACCCGCTGAAACACCGCCTCCACCAGGTCGGGCTGTTCGTACAGCAACAGGCACAGGTTCTGGTAACCGAGCAGGGCATCCATGGGGATTTCCAGGAAACCGCTGGTGGGACACACCACCATGCCCATGCCTTCCGGCAGGTGCGTTGCCGCATATTCATAGGGCCACAAGTCGCCCTTTGCCGGGTCGGGCCAGGGATAGGCCTCGAAGTCCGCCCAGGACGCAATAGGCCCCCGCTGTTCGTTCGCCCATTGCCGCTGGCCACGCGACAAGGCCGCCGTGTCCGACGCGGCAATATAGTCGCCGGGGAAATCCACGCCGCCCCACATGCGGATATAGTCATATCCCATGCGGTAATACACCTCGGCGCGGTTACGCAGGTACGGGGCCATGATGTCCCGTTCAGGGGCGGGTTCCACCCAGTCCACTCCCAGGCAGTCTCGTGCGATGGTGCGCTCCACTTCGTGGTCGAGAAACAATTCCGCCAAGGGCGGCCGCGCCGGAATTTCTTCGCCACGGATGACGCGGACAAAGCGTTGGATATCCGGTTGGGGATGGGTCAGGGGCAATTTCATGTGGGGCTCCTTTTATCCGTCAGGGCGTATACGTATGCTCACGTCATATAGGACGTATGGGACCTATGAGACGTACTGGAACCGTGATGCCTGGATTTATACAATTAATGTGATAAACCGGTCAATCGCTTGACTTTCTCTTCTGTCATACTGACAATAGACTGTTGTGTGTGTCGTATGCAATATATCGCCCCGGGAGACGTATCATGACAGATTTACAGGTAGTGCTTGGCTTTGATATGGAAACGGATATCGGCAGTTGGACGCCCTATTACGAAGGGCTTCAGCACGGTACGCCGGTCATTCTTGACATACTGGCACGCAATAACATTTCGGGCACCTTCTTTTTTACCGGCGACAGCCTGCAAAAGCATCCGCACGTCGTCGAAAAGGTCAAACAGCGAGGCCATGAAATCGGCGCGCATACCCTGTTTCACGAAACCATCGGCGAATCGCTGTACGACATCCCCGGCATCATGCCCATCCTGCCCGAGGAAGTGCCCAACCGCCTGCGCCGCTGCACGGAACTGGTGGAGGAAATCGCGGGGGTGCGCCCCGTATCATTCCGCTGCCCGCGCCTGTTCGGTTCGACAGCCGTGGTCAATGCGCTGGAGGCGCTGGGCTACGTGGCGGATGCCACCTATCCCATGTTTTTCTTCCGCGAAAGGCTCACCCCCTATCATCCCAGCGCAGACGACTGGACCCAGCCGGGGAATCTGCGGCTCGTGGAACTGCCGAACTTCGCCGACCTGTCCATGGAATCCAGGGATCCTTACGGCCGCGATATGGACCAATGGCCCCTGTACCGCACGGAAGGCGCCGACGCCATGATGCGCCACATCGACGGCTACATCGGCTATGCCCGGGCGCGCGGTGTCACCCCGTTCCTATGCTTCTACTTCCACCCCTGGGAATTCCATCCCATGCCGCAAGGCGAAATCCGCTACAGTGAAGGCTCCGTCCGCGCGGACCCGTTTATCACGAAGAACTGCGGCGCCTATGCCGCCGAGCAACTCGACCTGCTCATCAGGAACCTGGCCGAAAGGGGCGCGGTCTTTCTTCAGGCACAACAGGCGGCGGCAAAATGGTGAACAATCGGAACCATCTTTCAGGAGATGACTTTGTCGAATTTGACTCGATCATTAACATTCGCCCATCGCAAGGAAACCCTAGCAGGGCGGTTGAGGACGAGCGAATTCGAATGAGAATACTTGAAATCGTTTTTAAGAGGATCTCACAATGAGTCATCAGCATCATGATCTTTCGGAAGGCCGATGGAACACGCTTACTTTGGTTGAACAATTGGGAAATATCGGGAGCGAGGTGGAGCGGGTCCTGCGCTGGCAGGAAAAGGGGAACCATGCCTATGCAATGCGGGCGATGGACCGCGCCCTGGAATTATTCGAACTCACCCTGGATTGTCCGGGGAACAAAGGCAGACTGCGGGAAGTCGCGCGGGCAAAAGAGGTTCTGCTCGATTTTATAGTTGGACAAAATGAATATGGGTCAACCCGGGAATCGCTGCAACGGTATTATCTTCCCTTTGCAGTTGCGGCACGGCGCACACGTGACAGGGAGAACCAATCGGGAACAGCATAATCGAATGGTTCGCCGGTTATGGCTGCCGCAACAGATAGCGCGGGCCGGGTACGGTGATCGTACTTGCGCCGGGGATAACCCATGCCCTCTGCGGCATTGAGGGAGTACACCAGACCAATCCGGCGAGTAGGGAGATTGAGGCCTAAATCAGGGATATCTCAAGTCGCACGCCTTCCCGTTCCGACAGGTAGCGAAGCAACTCCGCAGTGCACCCCTTCAGTATCAGCGTCTCCGAATACAGGGCGCTGGTGGCCAGGCATCCGTTAGTAGTATTCATGGCGCCAATGGTCTCCAACTCAAAAAAGTTGAGGTCACCGCCGTTGAAGATGCTGTACAGGTCTGCGGCGGAAAAGGGACCGGCGGCCTGCTCATTATCAGCGATATTGAAATACAGCCCCGGTTCCTGCCGGGTCTTGCGCAGCAGCAGCAGGGACCGCCGCGCATCAAGCGCGCCGATCATCCGGGGCCGGCTGCCGATCTTCGCGCCAATCTGCTGGCGCCCTTCACCGCCCAGGCGATATACAAATCTATACGGTGTGCAGATAATGCGATCCGCCGGGTCGCCATAAAAATCACTGTTGATACTATCCCCTGTGGCTTGTTCCAGCGCCCCGAATGCCACGATGCCGTCAGCGCCGGGGAACTGTTCCAGCGACCAGGGGGCAAGCAGGACTTCTTGTTCCCTGTGGTCCCCGTTCGGCGCAAAAATATCTTCTGTGTGATAACACACCCACTTGAGTGCATACCCGTCCAGGTCCGGCACCGCATCCGGCGAAGAAATAATCCTGCTGTAATTCACATCCACCCGGACGCCTTTGCGATTGAGCAACATTATCCGCTTATCCACACGGGCGCCGCCGTCGGAAAGGGTCACCTGGGGAATTGTTCTTGCAATACCGTCCTGCACATACCACCGTTCACTTTGCGGCGGATAGTTGAATGCGAAGGGGCCGCCTTCCGGGGCGGGCCACAGGGAATTGCCGCCAAGGTTGTCATATTCCGTGTCTGAAGGATGCCGCAACGCATCAACATCCAGCCTGTGAATCAATTCTTCGTCGATCTGGCAGAAAATGCGCCCGCCCAGCGCAGGGGGAATAAGGACACTGCCGCAACCGGATTTTATTTCAACCAGGTCCGGATCATGGTCTTTCAGTATTGACAACATTTTCCTTATCCCTTTTTCTTGAGGCCTTGCCAGGAAACACTTTATTTTACGTTAAAGACAATCTGATGGACTGCGGGAATAAGACGCATTGAGACCCTGTAATATTCCTATGGGTCCTATGGGTCCTATGCGCCGGACAATCCGCTCCTGTATCCATCGATTCTGGGAGACGAAAAGCGCCATGCCAAACCGTCCCAAGCCTTCCTGATTACGACAACAGCGCCTCCATTTTCGGACTGAACGGCACGGCACCGTTTTCGGTGATTTCGAAACCCGTTTCAATCCGCGCGCCGTGCCATTCGGGATGCCCGAAGAAACTCACATCCACACAGACGGTCATGCCCGGTTTCAGTACGTCTTTGCTGTTTGGGCCGAAGAAGGGTGCCTCCGCTTCGTGCAGGCCGATGGTATGCGCAAAGGGGCACACCAGGTACTTCAACAGGCTGTGCTTCTCGAAGTAGGCGCGTCCAGGTGCATCAATCTCGAATCCCGCGCGCCCGGGAACCAGCTGCGCCCGAGTCAGGCGGAACACTTCCTTGAGGTGATTAAGCATCTCCTGTTGGGAAGCGGTGTATTCGCCGGACACGGGCAAAGAATGGCCCATAACGCCCGCGTAACCTTTCACCTTGGGCGCCAGGCCGATCATCACCAGTTCTCCCGGCTCCAGCCGCTTTGTGGTTGCCGTGGGCACCACGGCGTTGGCCCGCGCCCCGGAACCCACAATCGCGCTGAAGCCGAAGCCGGTCGCGCCACGGCTGCGCGCGGCATATTCCCCCGCCGCCGCAACCTCTATCTCCATGACACCCGGCGCGATTTTCGCCGCCATCGCGTCATAGCAGGCATCAGCGAGTCCGAAGGCGGCCCGAATCTGTTCCCGCTCCCATGCCGACTTGTCATAACGGAGCGATACGAAATCCTCCGTAATATCCACGATTTCCACGCCCTTGAATCCTTCGGTAATCTGCCGGTAACAATCGGCGGGCATGCGTCCGCCGCCCACCAGTCCCGCCCGCCGGACAGTGCCCAACCGGTCGGTCAATTCCTTGAACAGCGACGGAAAGTCGGTGATGGTGGCGTTCGGATACTCCTCATCAGGAACCATGAACACCGGGAAATTACGGGTTTCCGTGATGGCGCTGTCCTGTTTCGCGAAAGGTTCACTCTCCGGTCCGCCCAGCAGCATGGCACCGCCGTCTTTCAAGATCAGTACCGCTCCGCTTTCAAACTGGGGGCACCAACCCGTCAGATACCATCCGTTGCCGATGTTGAATTCATCGTAATACACCAGCGCCATATCCAGATTTTTATCCTTCAGGATTTCCTGAACCTTGGCAAGCCTAACATCACGTTCCTCTTGAATAAGATATCCCATTTCAAGATTCCTTCTGACCCGTTGTTAAATACAATCCAAAGACTGGCACCAACGATGCCGTGATCATCTTATGTTCTCATATTCACCCTGCAAGTTGCTTGACCATTTTCACATTTGCTTTGTGTGTAACCGAGCAGCGCTATTTTTAGTATCGCTGTGGATATTATATGAATAATCGCTAGTGTTCTCTATCTCGAACCGGTGAGAGGCGGATGTGGTGTTCTGGTAAAACGAAAAAAGTACGGCGGATTGGCTGATTGCGGCGAAATATAAAGATTACGAAAACCCAATCAGTCATTTATCATTGAGATGTTTTCGTATGTGACGCTAAAGCGGGTACAAGTGCCAGAGTGCACTATCGGACTGAAATTATGTGGGGATGGATTGTGGCACACGTTGTTGTTAACCCCATTTTTTTGTCGTTGTTCAACACCTGCCGGCGCGAAACATCTGCAACACGATATTCGAAGGACGCGTGGAAGGTGGCTGCGCGTCCGATTATGGGCACCCTCCGTTTCCACTAAAGAGTTTGGGTGTACCTTGTCGGTTTTCCACCAGAAGACCATTGCAGTGTGTTGTAGGGGAATACGGTGTTGACGGGCCACCAGTTACAGCTTCTTACGGTAAACGAGCACGGCGGACTTCGGTTTGTCAGGCAAAACAAGTTCAATGCCCTGTTCGAGGAGTTCCCTGCCTGTTATTTCCGTGACATCAGCGGTATCAAGATTCGTCAGCGTATAGGACGCGTCGGCCTCCACGCCATGCAGCGTCACATGCAATGATTCCTCGGCGCTGTTTTCCCGGCGGAACGCCTGTACCATGCCTTCGCCGCGTTCCGGACAGTCGAACTGCCAGGCCATCCACACCGTGTCTTCCAGGCTGTAGGGGGTCAGCGGATAGAAGTCGCCATGCAAATAGTCGCTCACCGAGCGCCACTCCTTTACCATGCGAACCTAGTCGGTCCAGTCAACGACGGGAAAGTCATCATAAGCGACCGACACGCAACGCACTTCAAGCCCTGTCGCCGCAACGGTCCATATACCTGTGTGGTTCCGTCCGCGTGTCGACGAGTTTGCGCTCCTCTTGGCTCCTCCCGATTTGCGTGTTGCCCCCCCTGTCCTTGCAGGTACGGCATTATACGTTGTAATCTCTTGTTAGATCTAACGTGGGCGTTGCCCACAACCCAGAAGATCCTCCGTTGAGATGAATTGATGCGCCGCCATGTCCCAGAATATGGTTTTTCCACAAAAACCCGACAAAAAGGACAGACGGCGCATGAATATGAT
>JAAYBJ010000183.1 GCA_012730105.1 Candidatus Hydrogenedentota bacterium | reverse complement strand
TGCAATCGCCCTGGCTGCGTACCCATGCATCCAATGGCATGGTTCGAGCGGAATGTTCTGCACAGGTGCGGCCCCGCACAGGTATGCTTCGACGTTATTTAGTCTCCTTTCTTTTGCGTCTCACAGTTTGATATGTTGACTAAGCTGCGAGTCACTGCGGCTCACGCGTCCTGTAAGGACGATTGAATCCATTTCCCATTCAATCGTCCCTACGGGACTGACACAAGGGGCATACTGATGTTTCCCCGCCTCTAAAGAAGCGGGCTACCTTCAATCGTCCCTACGGGACTGAAACCCGGTGTACCGGGAGCCGGAAAACGCTTTCCAAAAATTCTACGGTGATCCTGGCAACCCGTTTGTGAAAGTAGTAACCAAGAGTTTTGAGACGGCCTCTAGAATTTGGGAACGAGCGGGAAAAATTGGAATTCGGGAACCAGTTGCAATCCAGCATAGAGTCTGAGAGCCGGCACAACACGAGTGTGGCATCAGGATAAAACAGGCATTCAGGCATTTTATTCTGTAAATGTACAACAAAATCTTTCGGTTTTCGTGTATAATACTTCCCGTTCGATTTCAAGGTTGTTCTCTATAAGATGGAACTGTGGAAAATATCCTTGGAAGTGTGAAACGTCTTTTACAGACTTGGATCAAGCGTGAGGAGGTGTAACGATGGCCGAAACATACACGGTTCAACAGTTGGCAAAACTTGCCGGTGATTTCGTCGTGAAGAAACGCGGTTCATGGGACCATGAAGCGTGGGAGGAGTTCTGCGGTGCAGCCGCAGCCCTCGGCGTGGAGCCGGATGAGGAAATGCGGGCACGCCTGGGATTGCTTCTGGAAACCCTCAAAGTATTTTATGTTTCCCTGCCCAAACGTGCCAAGACCCTGGCCAGGCGGAAAACGCGGACGAAAACAAAGAGCAAAGCCAAGGCGAAGGCGAAGCCTCGTGCCAAAGCGGCCGCTTCCATTCCTCCTTCCGGTGGTGTATCCTCCTGACGCTGTCTGTGCCGGGTGAATATATTTTTGAATTACGCTGTTTGCTTTTCATATAAAGAAATGGAATAGTGTTCCGCGCCATTACCTGACTTGGTGATGGCAGATCCTTTCAGGAACGCCGGCGTTACTGCCGGCGTTTCCGGTATTCGAAGGATTTACTGGCTGAAGATCTGCCATGTCAAAATGATACTGGCAGTACGGCTGAGGTTCCTGAAACCTGTTGACCCAAAAGAAAATTGTTTTCCACATGCTCTAAACATTCAGGATACGCTTAATCTATGGAGATAAAAGGATTTTTATGGATATGACTGAGCGCGATACCTTATGGGAACAAATACGGGCCGAAGCGGCTGAGGGCGCCTGGCGGGAGCCGATGCTGGCCAGTTTCCTGCACGCGACGATATTAAATCACAAGACCTTTGAAGACGCCTTGGGTTTCCAGCTGGCGAGCAAACTGGAAAGCGCGACCCTGCCCGCCATGTCCCTCCGGGATCTCATCCAGGAGGCCTTTGACTCGGAGCGGCAGTTGGGCCAGTTTGCGCGTGAAGATTTGCTGGCTGTCCACGGCCGCGATCCCGCGTGCCGCAAGTTCTCCCAGCCGCTGCTGTATTTTAAAGGCTATCTTTCCATCCAGGCGCAGCGGGCCGCCCATCATTACTGGCACAAAGACCGTATTCACCTGGCCCTGTTCCTGCAAAGCCGCATTTCCGAAGTGTTCGCCGTGGACATCCATCCCGCGGCGCAGCTGGGCAAGGGTTGTTTCATTGACCATGCCACCGGGGTGGTTATCGGGGAAACGGCCGTGGTGGATGAAAATGTATCCATGCTCCACGGGGTGACCCTCGGCGGCACGGGGAAGGAGCGAGGCGATCGTCACCCCAAGATAAGGCGGGGCGTGCTGATTTCCACAGGGGCGAAGGTGCTGGGTAACATCGAGGTGGGCGAGGGCGCCAAGATCGCGGCCGGTGCGGTGGTATTGGAGGATGTGCCGCCGCATACGACCGTGGCGGGCATTCCCGCCCATCCCATCGGGCGCGAATCCATTGAACAGCCTTCTCTGGAAATGGACCACCGTTTTAAGGGTTGATGGAAGTTCCTCCCTGAAAAAAGGATAAATCACCACAGGAGATATGTCATGACCAAGTTTCAAGTGTTTTTGTGTGTGTGCGGATTGTTGGTTACCCTGACGCCGGCGGTGCGGGCTGAGGAGGCTGCGGTTTCGGTCGGATCGCGTCGGGAAATTTTTGTGGACGATCTGCTTATCGCAAGCCTGGATAATGTCAGGCTGGCACTGGGCACGCCCGTGCATGTAGGCCCCGCGCTTGCCTTTGACCAGCCTTGGGAAGGCCGGTATTGCGGCTACGTCACGGTGTTTCAGGATGGAAACCTGTATCGGATGTATTACCGCGGCCTGCCCGAAGCGGGCCGTGACGGGTCGGACAACGAGGTCACCTGTTACGCGGAAAGCACGGACGGTATTCACTGGACAAGACCTGAACTGGACTTGTTCACGGTGCGCGACCATGCTGTCAACAACGTCGTATTGGCGGGCCATGCGCCCTATTCCCATAATTTCAGCCCCTTTTTGAATACCCGCCCTGGCGCTCCGGCGGACGAACGCTATCTTGCCCTGGCCGGCACGTCAGAGACCGGGCTGACCAGCTTCGCTTCGGCTGACGGACTTCACTGGCGTAAACTGAATGAAGGCATTATTAAGGAAGGGGCTTTCGACTCGCAGAATGTCGCGTTCTGGTCCGAGTCCGAAGGGTGTTATCTCTGTTATTTCCGCACTTGGTCAGAAGGGGGATTCGGCGGCCACCGCTGGATCAGCCGCTGTACCTCAGAGGATTTTGTAACCTGGTCCGCCCCGCAGGTCATGGACGCCGGGGGAACGCCTCCGGAACACATGTATACCAACCAGACCACACCCTATTACCGCGCGCCTCATGTGTACATCGCCCTGGCGGCCCGTTTTATGCCCGAACGCCGGGTGGTGTCGGAAGCCGATGCGCGCAAACTGGGCATCGAGGGCGGCTATTTCAAGGATTGCTCGGACAATGTGCTCATGACGAGCCGGGGCGGAAACGTGTATGCCCGCACGTTCATGGAGGGCTTCGTGCGCCCGGGGATCGGTCTGGAAAACTGGACTTCCCGCACCAATTATCCCGCCTGCGGGATCGTTCCCACGGGAGACACGGAAATGTCCTTTTATATCCAGCACAATTACGGACAACCGACAGCCCGCCTGGACCGTTATTCCCTGCGCCCGGATGGCTTTGTCAGTGTGCGGGCCGGGTATGACGGGGGACTTTTTACCACCAAGCCCCTTCTATTCACGGGCTCCTCGCTCTATCTGAATTTCAGCACTTCCGCGGCCGGCGCCATACGCGTCGCCCTGTTGCATCCGGACGGTTCACCCATTGCTGGTTACGGGTTTGAGGAGAGCGCGGAAATCATCGGCAATATGCTTGACCTGCCGGTACAGTGGAACGGCAATACGGACATCAGCGCATTGGCGGGCACACCCGTATGCATTCAGTTCCAGATGAAGGATGCCGACCTCTTTGCCATCCAGTTTCGTTAAAAAAACTGTCACACTTCCTGTTTCCCGGGTGTATACTATGTAAACGGTGATACTGGAAAAATCCGGGATGTTCGTGCAAGTCCGGAGTGCATTATGCATCTGGATGCCAATGGTGTTTTATGAAGGAACATCCTTACAAGATGCAGTTATCCAAATTCCGCCAGTGCGGACAACGTGGAGTGTGATGCCATGAAATCCAGCAGCATGCTTTTGGCAATACTTGTTGTCTGTCTTGCTTTTTTGTCTGGGTGTCCGAAAGAAATTCCTCAATATACGAGTGCCAATTTGAATGTCAATTCCCGGCAAACAGCGGGAGATTACGCTGCCATTGGTGCGGAGGAAGATGTTCCTTCGGATGGCGAGGGGGATACGGAACGGGAACTGGTGGAGCCGGATGTCATCCGGCGTGAAGGTGACCGGCTCTATGTCCTGAACCAGTACCGGGGCCTGACTATAGTGGATCTGACAAACGAGGTCATTTTATCCCAGACCCCTACTTATGGCTATCCCCGAGATTTATACCTGGCCGGGAACGAAGCCTATGTGCTGGTGAGTTATGCCCGCGATATTTCCGTTGAAAACGATCTCATCCGGGTTGCCTATGGATCCAAATTGTACGTGCTCGATATTGCCGATCCGGCGATGGTTTCGGTAAAGGGCACCTTCTCCTTCGAGGGAGACCTGGTGGACAGCCGGATGGTGGGCGATGTCATTTATGCCATAACCAGCGATTATAGCTGGTATGAATGCTGCGAGGACGGCGTGGTATCTACTGAAGCCATGACCAAGTCTTACGGCACCACGGGCGCGGTCAGTGTTAATATCGCCGACCCTGAAAATATTTACCAGGCGGACACCGTAACGTTTGACGGCTATGGCAATCTGATTCAGGCCACCAACTATGCCATTTTTACGGTGACGAACGATTACGAAGGCAACAATAGCCTGATCACCTACGTGGATATTACCGATCCTGCCGGAAAAATTGCGGTCCGGGGCATGGCAACGGCGCCGGGATACATGGCGGACCGTTTTAAAATGGACGCTTGGAACGGGGCGTTGCGCGTGGTGACCAATACCTGGTGGCCGGAGCGGCAGACCTTCGTGACCACGTTCGATATCACGAATCCGGACACCTTTGGATTGCTCGGCCAGACAACCCTGGAAAACGCCTCCGGGGAAACGCTGTTTGCCACCCGTTTCGACGGTCCGCGGGCGTATGTGGTCACGTATTTCACGGTTGATCCGCTGTTTGTTCTTGATCTAAGTGATCCGGCGACCCCGGCGGTGGTGGGTGAACTCAAGATTCCGGGATGGTCCACCCACATTGAGCCCCGGGGAGACCGGTTGATCGCGCTGGGCGTGGATGACGAAGAGGGGCGCCGTGTCATGGTCAGCCTCTTTGATGTAAGTGATCCCGCGGCCCCGCAGCGCCTCGATTACGCCAGCTTCGGCGATGCATGGTCCTGGTCCTCCGCATACAGCGATGTCAAGGCCCTTACCGTGCTTGACGATATGATCCTGGTTCCCTTCAGCGGGTATAACCAGGATGACGGCGCGGGTTATGACCGTCTCCAGTTTATTTCCTATACCCCGGACGCGCTGGATGTTCAAGGTTTTGTGGATGTGCAGGGTAGTGTGGTGCGCTCCTTTGAATACACCGACCGCTATTACGCGGTAACCCAAGAGCAATTGGCGGTGATCAACGCCGCGGATCTTTCGGCGCCGGTGGTGGAGAATGCGCTTGCCCTTGCCGAAAATGTGGTGGATGTGCTGCCTTTATCCAACGGCTGGAAGGTCGAGGTTATTCAACGGTATGACAGTGGCGACACGTTGCTGCGGGCGAAGGATTATGCCACGGGTGCTGAAGCGGGCGTTCTTGCCGTGGCCGCTTCGAATGTGTCCGAGGTTACGGCCTGGCACGACGCGGTGGTCCTTGTTTCCCCGGTTTATGAATATGAACCGCAATATCGCGCCTATTACAGGGTCCGGCTGGTTGATTTCAGTGATGTCAATGATCCTGTGGAGATAGGGGTGTGGACTGCGAATATAGAACCCTGGTGGGGCGGCTGGTGGTGGGGCAGGGGTGGCGTCATACTGGAGGACGGAATCGAGGTGGCAGTTGATACGGCCGCCGAAAAAGAGTTGTGGTATTACCCTTACTACTATGGTTCCGGGGCTGCGGCCTTCCTGGCGGGAGACTTTCTCGTCCTGCGCGGAACCCGTCCTGGTACGGTCTGGTGGTGGGACGATGAGCGTTTCCGTAATACCCTGGCGGTGATAGATCTTGCGGAGTCGGATGTGGTTCGCTACCTGGATCTTGGCAGACAAAACATACACAGCATGGCCGCCGTGGACAACCAGGTGTATATCACCACCTTTGATGAGGTGAGCGCGGTTGATGGGCAGGGCGCGTATTGTTCCTATTACCTGCAGGCGCTGAACCCCTTCAACCTCAAGTTGGGTAATCGGATAAATGTGCCGGGCGTGTTTATGCACAAGGTCCCGGGGTCGGCCTACTGGGTTTTTGAAGATCAGCAGTACGATGAAAACGGCGGCGCCGCAACCTTGCTGCGTTCGGCAACCCTGTCCGATGACAGTGCGACGCTGGTGGATTCCCTGGATCTTGGACAAGGTTACTGGGATTTCACGGCTGATGGCACGGATCTGTATTATGCGGGCATGCCCTATTCCGGCGAGTACTACTATGGCGACGACGTGGTGGATTCAGAACCGGGCAGCGGTTCCGGTGAAGTTGTTGACGGGGCAGCCAAATCTGAAGAAGAGTATTATAAGGCGGGCGTATATTCCCTTTCCGGTGACGGCATGTTCGAAGAAGGCGCGGTACGGCCGGTAAGTGCGGACTGGTGCCTGTTGTTGGGCGCACGCAACCGGCAGCTGTACCTGACGGTGGCCGGATCGGTCATTGCCCGTTACGATTTCAGCCTGACGCCCCCCGTGTTGGCCGATGTGGAACCTACCATGTCCTATCCGTCCACCATTCGCTTCGATGACGGAGTAGCCTATATTTCCCTGGGTTATAGCGGTGTGGTGGTTATGGAGTAAGCCTCGGACAGCGAATTTGACAGAGAACCCCAAAGTGATCTGGTGACGAGGTGATGGTGCCTAATACGCGCCATCGCCCCGTTTTTGCTTTATGAATGCCGTCCCCCGACAGGAGCGTACGCATTACATCATGAATCGGTATCGGTATTGGTATCGGGATCGCTATCGAACATTATCCGATCCCGATACCGATACCGATAATACATTCAAGTTTTGTATACCGGTATCTTATGCTATGTGTTACCCGCTTCGGCGACTTCCATGGCGATGGCAGCCCACCGGGAGAGTCGTTCCGGGTGGTAGCGCAAGGTGCTGATATCTTTCAGGATGAATTCCAGGGGGCAATCGTAACGCGCGCATATTTCTCTCGTATGGAGGAGGTCCCGTCGGACAAGGTCTTCATCGAAGGTGTCATACGCCAGGAAAGCTGGATTAGGTTTCCTCGAGTATACATAGTCACGCCCGATGGCCTCCGCGCCGCGTGCTTCATTAACCCAGGGGCTCATGGAAACCTTCCGCACGTTGGGAATCCGGCGCACTTCGTCCATTTTGCCGTCCAGGGGATCGCAACATCCGTAATAAACCAAACCGAAGCGTTCGCAGATGCGGATGGTATAATCCACTTCGTACTCTTTAAAAGTTGCTGGCGATACGGCGGAGAACATCTGGGCGAGGCCGAACATCCAGCGGTCTTTTGCGCGCGGTTTTTCAGGGTTGTACCCGGGTGCGGGCAGTTCATCCGTATAGGCGCCGGTGCAGTGTATCAGGCTTTGTGGTCCGCAAAGCAGGCCCAGTGCCTCCAATTGGTCCAGCAGGCCGAGGTAGCCCTCCGTCATCCGCGCCGCCAGGCGGTGCATGTATTGGGGCTTTTCCATGAGCGCGTACAGGGCGTTTTCCACACCCATCCAGGTGGCAATGGGATCCCACAGCGACAGGTAGGGGTCCATGCCCTCGGCGCGCACTTCCAGCAGTCCGTCAAAGAGTTCATGGGCCACCGCAAGGCGAAGGCCTGTTTCTCCTGCGTCATGAGTGATTTTCGGCGTGCGGATCTTTTCAAGGTCTTCCTCGGTCTCGAATTGGTTAAAAAAACGGTGGCCTATAACGTCGTTGGCCGTGTCCGTAGTCACCGTCTCTTCCTTGATTTCAATGCCGAAGCCGGTATTATGAATGGCCTTCGGAATCCTGATAAAAGGTTCGACCACCATGTCGACCCGGAAATGACGCCACTGGTAGAGGATGCGTCGCAGCAAAATTTCATAAGTGCGGCATTCGGCATCCTCACAACGCGGCATGAGGTCGTCGTCGGGGAGCAGTTCATTCCAGCAGACCTGGTCCATCATGACCATGGGCCGCTCCGGGTTTCGCGCGTTCAATTTCCGCCATAAGCGCCGCTTCTCCTCCTGCATAGGAAGCGCGGCGATTTCCTCGGTGCGCGCCGCCAGTTCACGGATAATTTCCTTGTCCCTTTTACTCGGCATGCTGTGTAACCTTCCGATTGCCATATTAGTCCGAACCATGACGGCAAAGATTGTACCTGAATCGGCGGTTAGGATCCTTCCTGTAATCAATGAACAGGTAGGTGGCGCCGGAGAAAGCCCTGCCGCGTTATTCTATATAGAGCGTTTCCTGACATTCACCTGAGACTATAATCGCTATCGGAGTCACTATCGGAATCGCTATCGGAATCGGTCTCGGTGCGGCTTATGCAATAATAAAGGCTGGGATCCAAAAACATCTTGTAAGATAACAAGTTGTCAAAAAGAGGATGAATACCATGCCCTTTGCTTTTCCTTCCCACCAGGGACTGATCGCGCCTCTGTGGCGGCGTTGGCCCGGCCTGTTCGATGTACCCGCCCTGTTCATCGGCGCGGCGATGCCGGATGTTGTCGACGGTATTATCGGGGTGACACGGGGGCATCTGGGACAGGGGCTGGGGCATTCCCTGATTGCCTTACCCTTGCTGTGTGTGCCCGGCGGGTTGGTGTTATGGTGGCTGGCCCGCGTAGCCTGCCGAAATCTGAGCCTTTGCCGGTGTGACAACTTCTGGACGCGCGCCTGGAATGCGGGCCTGGCATCTGTTCAGGCTCCTCCCGCCCCGGGAACGCGCCTGCGCCAGGCGGTAGTGATAGGCCTGTCCATGAGTTTGGGTGTTTTTTCGCACCTCCTATTCGATCTCATTTCCCATGGCGGATTCGTGTGGTTCTATCCGTGGATGCCCAAGACAAAAATCTTTCCGGCCTGGTGGTACATTGTCTGGACGGAGGTGTCTGTGCCCGGGTATAAGCAATACGCCATCGGCCCCCATTTCCTGATGTGGATATTCCTGGGGATACTGGGCATTGTGTTGCTGTTTTATCCCTATCTGCGCAAGGAAAATTGACAGAGAGTGACAAGGAAATGCGATTCACCACAGAGGCACAGAGAACACAGAGAAATAATATGAAAGACAAACAGCACTCTGTGTCCTCTGTGCCTCTGTGGTGAAACAGAAACAGGAGATCATTCATGGAAGGTGATCCTCTAACAGGCAAGGTTATTGGCCTCGGGATAGAGGTGCACGGGCATCTTGGGCGGGACTGTTGGATCTATCCTATGGGTAGTCCTTGGCAACCGGAATTGTTTCTGGTTACCATAAAGCACGGAAGAGACAGTACAAGATATTTATGCTGAAGAAGAGGAAATTTATTTTCCACAGAAGCACAGAGGACACAGAGCAAATAAACGCGTAGGACAAATATAATTCTCTGTGTTCTCTGTGCCTCTGTGGTGAAACAGAAACAGGAGACCATTTATGGAAGGTGATCCTCTAACAGGCAAGGTTATTGGCCTCGGGATAGAGGTGCACAGGAATCTTGGGCCGGGCTTGCTGGAATCCGCCTATGAAGAGTGTCTGGCCTATGAACTGCGTTTAGCCGGCATTCCGTTTGACCGTCAAAGTGAATTGCCGGTTCGATACAAAACGGCAATGCTGATTGTGCCTATCGCATAGACTTGCTGGTCGAGAACAGTCTGATTGTTGAATTGAAGGCTGTCGATAACCTGTTGCCCATACACGAAGCGCAAGTATTGACCTATATGAAATTATCCGGGGTTCATAAAGGCTTACTGATTAACTTTAATGTGCCTGTACTTCGATCTGGCACAAAAAGACTGATATTGTAACAGTTCTTCATTTTGTTTATTCAGCCCAAGGCGCGTGCAGACAAAAAAATACCTCTGTGTCCTCTGTGCCTCTGTGGTGAATATTTTCGTCTGGTTTTCCCTTGGCGGGTAAAAAGAGTACAATCAGCGAAAATTATTCTTGTTTTTCGTGGATCCGCAACAATCTCTGAAAGGAGTTATCCGATGAACAAATCCGTGCGTATTATGCCTTGCCTGGACATGCAGAACGGCCGGGTGGTGAAAGGCGTTCATTTTGTGGACATTAAGGACGCGGGTGATCCCGTGGAATGCGCGCGCGCTTATTGCGCCGCCGGCGCGGATGAACTGGCGTTGCTTGACATTACAGCCACCGTGGAAGGCCGCGCGACCATGCTTGACGTGGTGCGGCGGGTTGCGGAAGCGGCAACCGTGCCTTTCACCGTGGGCGGTGGCATTAATGATGTCGCGGCGGGTGCGGCCGTCCTGGACGCCGGCGCTGACAAGATATCCGTGAGTAGCGCTGCCTTTCGTCAGCCGGACCTGGTGCCTGAGATGATGAAGGCATTCGGGCCCGGGAAAGTGACCGTGGCGATTGACGTGGACCAGAATCCAGCGCTGCCTTCGGGCTATGAGGTTTACATCGACGGCGGGCGCACGGCCACCGGCGCGGATGCCATCGAATGGGCGAAACGGGTGGACGGCTATGGTGTGTCCTGTATTTTACCGACCAGTAAGGCCGGCGACGGCGCGCGCACCGGGTATGATCTTCCCGTTATCCGGGCCATGGCGGACGCGGTGTCGGCGGAAATCGTAGCCTCCGGCGGCGCGGGTACGCTGGAGCACTTTTATGAGGCTTACGACGCCGGCGCGACGATTCTGCTCGCGGCGTCGGTGTTCCATTTCCACATTATTGATATCCCGGAACTGAAGCAGTATCTGCGCGGCCGTGGCGTCGATGTCGCGGGCTAGCATCACCGGGAAACGCGGAAGCGGAAACCTGTCTTTAATGCGGCCGGGAGCATTATAAAATGTTGAAAAGGGCCCTGACTTCCGTCGTGCTGCTTGTGCTGGGATGTCTTGCCGCGGCGCTGGTCAGCGAAGCGGCGGTACGGTTGCTGTCACCGCAACCGGAAACGCCCCGCTGGTTCGAGGAAGACGCCCGATACGTTTATAGACTCAAAAAAAACTTCAGGCAACAGTACCGTTTTGCGGGCTCTGATTTTGTCATGGACGTGCGGACGAATGCGCTGGGATTGCGCGACGGGGAATGGGATCCCGATGCGGCCAGCGCGTGCACCCGCGTACTGTTTCTGGGGGACTCTTTTGTTTTCGGGTACGGCGTGAATGTCGAGGACCGTTTTGACACCCGGCTCGCCCGGCTGCTTGAGGGGGAGGATCGGCTGTACCGGCTGATCAACGCGGGGGTGCCCGGTTGGGGCACCATCCAGGAAACGCGCTTTGCCCAGGATCATTTCGGCGTGTTCCTGCCGGATATTCTGGTGCTTGCCTTTTGCGGCAACGATCCCTCGGACGACGCTCAGCTCCTGAACGGGGAAATGGTGTTTAAGGAACAGGGCCTGATCGGCTTCCCGGGCAAGGCCTGGCTCCGCAACCATTCCCATCTTTACCGCTTTGTATTACGCCATACCACGGTGCTGCGCCGTGCGCTTCTTCGGCAAGACGACAATCAGGAGGATGCAACTGTCCATGTGGACGCGCAAAGCGCAGCCGTACTGACGGAAGACGCGTGGGAGCGTTCTCTTGACGTCATACGGGAACTTCGCAGCGCATTCCTGGAATTCAATCCGTCCGGGCGGCTGCTTCTGCTGGCGACGAATCCCGAAGATGCCACAATCCGTGAACGGTTGTCATCCCTGGACAACGGGGACAGTTTGCGTTACCTGGATCTGTACGATGCCGTTAGGAACATTCCACCGGAACAAAGGACCCTTCCCTTCGACCGGCATTGGAGCGTGAAAATGCATGCCGTTGTGGCGGAGGCGCTGGCAGAAGCGATCCGGGGGCTGGAGGATGGCGCTTAATTTTCCGCCAGCCAGCGTGCTTGTTTTCGCATGGCCACAAGTTGCGCTTCCTGTTCGGCGCTGAACGCGCCCTGCCGGTGCGCGTAGGTATCCATCCATACTTTCAGCCGATTCAGGCTTGCCGGATCCAGGACAATCCCTTCGTGTCCGCCCTCCGTCGTCAGGAAGGCAAGCAGTTTGCTTTGCCGTGCTACGCAGTCCCCGATATCCGACCGGTCCTTTTCAAAGGCCAGGGTGCGCAAGTCGTTTCCGGCATGGCCGATAAGGGTGTCATAGGATTTTTTCGGGGTCAAATCGAACGCGGCGGCCTGGGTGTCTTTGTTGTCGGGGGCGTGGCATTGAACGCATGACCTGTCCAACACAGGCTGCACCAGCACGTCATATCTTAATGGCCATGTCCCTTCCGCCTCGGGTGTCAAGAGGGAAGGGGCCCTGCGGGCCGCAGCGGGAAAATGCGACATTACCGGCGCGGAGTCGCGGGATTCATGACATCCGACGCAGGAAAGCGCTTCACCCGGCTGCACATAGGTCAGGGTGCGCATGGTGCGCACTGCCATATTTTCCGAATCCAGCGCCTGAAAGAATACCGGGACGCCGGATGGCACCGCGAAGTATGCGGAGCCGTCCTGTTCCACAGGAACCGTTCCAAGCACCGCTTTGCCCGGATCTTCCGCGGACACGCCCAGTACGGGCTGATTCATAAAGGGTTGCACTTTGGGCAGTACGGCGACGACACGCAGGCGCGCGATGGAACCCCGGGGGATGTCTTCCATGCCCTGGTAAATGTCCTGAAGAAGTAGAGTGCCTTCGGCCGGCGCGGCCTGGTCCACCGTGTCAGGCAGCAGGAAGGGTTCGGGCCGCGGACGGATTGGAATGGGGGTTTCCGACGAGATGACCGGATCCCGATACAGCAGGTTCAGGTTGCCGAAAGCGTCATAGAGGTAAAGACCGGACGCGTTTGGCGGGTTACGTTTATCGTCCCCTTTCATGTACGCGTGAATCGGCAGCGCTTTGTCGGACCAGGAGACCAGGAAATGCTTTTCTGATAGGGGCCATGGCCCGGCGTAATAACACGGGGGGCTCCCCTCGGTTTCTGGGAAACAGACCTCGGGGGTGATGCGTTCCTGGGGCGCTTCGTATTCGGTGCCGCGCGTCCGGTCCAGCAACACGAGCGAGCCGCCCGTAATGGAATGGTGAGCGGTGGCGGTGAACACGAGTTTTCGCGAACCCGGTATGGGCCGCGCTTCGAATACGCATTGAGGCCGGTGGGTGAAATTGCCGTACACCAGTTGCGCCTGGGTGCCGTCGGGGCGGGTTGACCACAGGCTCATGAAATCACCGTTGAACCGGTCGATGTAATCCCAGCGCGCGTAAAGCACCTCGCCGTCATGGTCGACCGCCGGGGTCCACTCAAAGTTTTCGAAGGCTGAAATGGCGCGCATGTCGCCGCCGTGCCGGTTTATCCTGTGCAGCGTGAATACCGGCACGGGTCGTCGGGCATCGCCGCCGCAGCGCACGTAACTGTCCTGCTGAACGGTGGCGCAGCTTGCCTGGGCACTTTCATATCCCGCCTGCAAGGAGGTGCCTTTGCGGGTGGACATGAAAACAATGTCGCCCCCCGGCAGATAGCGCCCGTCGAAATCGTTGTAATAACCTCGGGTCAACTGCCTTATGTCCGTGCCGTCCAGGGTCATTTCGTAGAGGTGATAGAAAGCGTCTTCGGGCAGGTTCGTTTTAACTGTTTTATCTTCGATTTCGGCCACATGGGGATAGTAACGGCAGTACGCGAATAACACCCGCGTGCCGTCATAAGAGAGGTCCGGACGCAGAAAATTGCCTTCCGGCCAGTCCGGGGTGATGCAGCGGATTCGTGGGTTGTCTTCCTTGTAGCCGGATAGGATATAGATGCCGCCGCCGCCGCGTGAAAACCAGCCGTAATACTGGTCGGAAATATGGGGAAACATGGTAGGCGCGCGTTTTACAAAAAGAATTTCGTCAAAATCGAGCAGAGGATTCCGCAGGGCAAGCGACCGAATCGCATGGAGGAGATCCATGCGCGCGGCTTCCCGTTCCCCGTCGGAGGATACCGCGTTGTGCAACGTCGCCCGGTTGACAGCCGCCTCGAAAGCCGATGCCTCCCCGTCGATATCGGCGTTCAATTCGCGCAGGCTGGCCAGAAGCGCCCGGCCCCGGCCGATTAAAGCATCCGTGCCCATGAATTCCCGGTTACCGGCGCCATGTGCCGACGACCATTGGCTGGTGCTGCTTTGCGTGGCGGGCTGGTTTAAAGACAGGTTATTGTCGGAACCGTCCGCGTAGACTTCCACTTCATCCAGATGCAGGTAATCCGTCTCGGGCAACTGAATCCGGACATACCGGGCTGATGCGCTGGCAAGAGGGATTTCCAGCGGAAGGCTGTCCGTCTTGCCAAGAAAGGGACTGCCGTTGTGTTGATAGGCTTGGCTGAAATTGATGGCATCGTCTGAAAGCAGCACCTTCAGCCGCGCCGCCCGTGACGCGTAGCCGCCATCGCAGCGGTTGAAAATACGGACGCGCCCGAGCGGGTAAACAGCGCCCAAGTCCACCTGCCACCACGGTTCCTGTTCGCTGGCGGTGTGGAAACCCCAGCCCCCCGTAATCATCCCATCGCATCCCCCGGCGGCGTCACTTTCCGGCGTGGCTTCCTGCGGGAGATAGCGCACTCCCCGCTGGCGCGCCCAGTCCGCCTCGATGGATTCTTGGGTATGGCCGGATGGGGACAGCGAAGCCGCCAAGCAGAGAAAAACAATAAGTCGTTGATAAGATGCTGAAAACATTAAGGGTTCCGTCCGTGTGGCTTGAGGTGATTAAGTGCCTTGTCCAATAACCTTGTTTTCATCATCGTCGGCGGACAGACACTTCGCGGTCGGTGGTCTTACAAGCCAATACATGGCGATATTCTAGGCTTTTGCCGCCGTATACTTCCAGCATTTTGATGATTTGAGAAAAATATTTTTAACATTCCGGAATATGGAATGTCGCTTTGCTAAGATTCACAACATACCGGTTCCGGCCTTCAAAACAGGCCTGAAACGGTATAAAGCGCTCCGGTGAGGTTGGCAGGGCGATTTTTGCGCGGCACAGGACTAACAGCGGAAGCACCTTCAGGGGAACAGCGCTTCCCGCCTGTGCCGCGCCCGCTGGCGAGGGCAGGCGCTACAAAAAATCCCTCAGGCGTTGGCAGTTTTTTCCAGGGAATGGATTTTGCCACAACGAGGGCATTTTACCAAGGTTTTTTTATATTCGGGCGGAATTTTCATTTTCAGGCCGCAGGCACATTGTAGGAAACGGAACCGGTTCATGGTGCGCACCAGGTCGCCCGCCTCGCGAAACCGCTGCCGTTCGCCCGGCTCAGGCTCCGGTTCTGGGGCGCGTGCCTGTCCGGCTGTTGCGGCCATCAACGCCGGGCCCATGGAGCCCTGCCCGGGTTCGGCTGCGCGCGCGGCTTGCGCCTGCCTCACGGCTGCAAGTTCCGCAGCCAGGGCGGCTTGGGGGATATGCACCTTGCCCGCGCCGCTGATTTTGCCCGCAGCCGCGGCGTAGGCATTGTACGAAGCGCCGCCGCCCATGGACCGCAGAATGCGGATGCGCTCTTCTACCGGGGGATGGGTGCTGGTGAGGGAGGTCAAACTGCGGGCGCCCGCTTCCAGGGGATTGATGATGTACATGGGCGCCATGGCCTTGCTCACGGACGCTTTGGTTCCCGGGTTTCCAGAAATGATCTCTAATGCGCTTGCCAGCCCTTCCGGGTAGCGGGTGTAGACGGCGCCGCCCGCGTCGGCCAGGTATTCGCGCTGGCGGGAGCAGGCGAAATAGAGCAGCTGCGCCAGCAGTGGCGCCACAATGGCAAGCACCAGGGCAACCACCAGCAGCACCAGCCGCGCGGCGCCGTCATTCCGGTTTGACCGCCGGGAAGTATAACGACGTGAACCGCCCAGGTTTGAATACCACATGACCCGCAGAAATATTTCCGTAATCATGATGATGGAGCCGAGCATGATGCTCGCAAAGGTCATAAACAGGATGTCACGGTTGGCGATATGGGAAATTTCGTGTGCGATGACGCCCTGCAGTTGGTCCCGGTTCAGCCTGCCCAGCAGGCCCTGGGTGACCGCCACGGCCGCGTGTTTGGGGTTGCGTCCCGCCGCGAAGGCGTTCATGGACATGTCTTCCATGATGTAGACTTTGGGTACCGCCGGAAGTTGCGCCGCGATGGTCATTTCCTCCACCACGTTGAAGAGGCGGGGATGATCCTCTTTTTTGATTTCCCGGGCGCCCGCGGCGGCCATGAGGATGCGGTCGCCCGACGCGAAAGCGGCGAGGGCCTGCCCGCCCCAGATCAGGAAGGCGACCGCCATGCCGGCAAGGCCGCCGACGGGGATGAAATAGCGGTAGTGACCCATGACGAAGGAATCGGTCGCCGGGTAGACGGAAAAACCGACGGCGAATCCCACCGCCAGCAGCAAGGCCAGCATGAGGAGGATCAGGAGCGCGGATTTGCGCCGATTGGCGCGTACCAGTTCAAACATGCCGTGTTATACCCATCATCAAGGTTGCTACAGTGATGTCCCCGAATGTAAAACCTGTGAGGGTTACGGCGCCTCACAGGTTTTACGGGTTTGGCCAAGATCAGGAAAAGGCCACCTTGGGCACTTCCCGTTCCGCGGCGTTCTCGATTTCAAAGAATGCTTCCTTCTTGAAATTGAACATGCCCGCCACGATGTTGCCCGGGAACATTTCAACCCGGTTGTTCATGGTCATTACCGCGTCATTGAAGGCCTGCCGTGCGAAACTGATCCGGTTCTCCGTGGAGCTCAGCTCCTCCTGCAGGGCAAGAAAATTCTCGTTGGCTTTCAAATCCGGATAGCGTTCCACGACAACGAAGAAGTTGCTCAGCGCCTTGCTGAGTCCGCTCTCGGCCGCGCCCTGTTCCGCGGGTCCGGCGCCCTTGTCCGACGCGCCCTGGGCGAGGTTGCGGGCCTTGACGACGCTTTCGAGCGTTTCCCGCTCATGGGTCATATAGCCCTTGGCCGTTTCCACCAGGTTGGGAATCAGGTCGTGCCGCCGTTTAAGCTGGACGTCGATTTGCGACCAGGCATTCTTGACCGCGTTGCGCAGGCGTACCAGCGCATTGTAGACACCTGCCACCCAAAGGGCCAGCAGAAATACTACCGCTCCAATTACAATCAGTCCGATCACGATACCGCTCATGGGAAGCTCCTTTTTACCGGGGTTAAGGATTGGGCGTATTGTCGCCTTTTTCGGGGAAGAGGCTGTGCAGCCAGCGAATAACCGGGGAATCCAGGCCGGAGTCTACGCCCTGTTCAATAACAGCGGCTAACTCACCACTGTCAAACCATGTTCCATGTCCTTTTGGACACAGGTCACGTACGATTGGTTTCGGGCCGCCTGTAACCGACTTGTTCATGGGGGAGTCACATAAAGGACAGAGGCGGACTTGTTCATTCTTGGCTATGGCGGGATTCCCGGCGGTAAGAAAGCCCTCCGTCAGAGTGTGGTCGCCAAGCAGCAGGTAAAGTTCGCCGGCATCGAGCCAGACGCCGTGGCATTCGCCACAGTAGTCCAGTTCGACTTCATCGTATTCCACAGTGAACAGAATTTCATTACATGCGGGACAATTCATAAAAAACATTCTATGCTTATTTCCGGGAGATAATCAACCGTCGGACTTCCAGCCTGTCAGGCTGAACATGACGAGGTGGTTCATGGCGAACGGTTGACAAAGATAAGGAAATGAACGGTGAAACTGATACTGAAAACGATGGTCCTCTTCCTTTTTTTGATTGTGGCGGGCGTGTCGGCCCTGGGGTTGTTCCTCTATTTCAAAAACGGCCATATAGGTGTTGAAACCGATTATGGAGCGAGCATATTCCTAAAAGACAAACCGGTGCCTCTGGCGGAACCGCTCACGGTGAAAATGGTGACCTTCAACATACAAGATCTCTTCGTCGTCGGCAAAAACCGCCCTGCCCGCATGCGCCATATCGCCCGGGTGCTGGGCGATCTCGATCCCGACATTGTGGGATTCCAGGAGTCTTTCATCGGCAAGGATCGCGAAGTGCTTATCAGGGCCCTGGAAACAACGCGGCTCCGTCATCATCACTATTACTCCAGCAGCGTGGGTGGGAGCGGTCTGCTGATTTCCAGCGCGTGGCCCATCCGCGAGGTCTTCTTTCATCGCTATAGCGTGTCCGGGCCTCCGCAGCGGATATGGGAAGGAGATTTTTGGGCCGGCAAGGGCGTCGCCCTCGCGCGCATAGAAACACCCGCCGGCATGCTCGATTTTTATAATACCCACGCTCAGGCCGGCTACGGAAGAAGCAGCTACCGTGAGGTGCGCCGGAC
>JAAYBJ010000182.1 GCA_012730105.1 Candidatus Hydrogenedentota bacterium | reverse complement strand
TCGGGGATGATGACGCTCTTGCGCCGCTTGAGCGCGTCCACGATAGCGCCAGCTTCAAAGACGCTGATGACCGGCAGGTCGTGCAGCATGGTGCGCGTTTCACAGTCGCTGGGCTGAATCGCGCCGTCGGCGCGCCGGGCGAGGTAGCGGATGATTGAGCGGTAGGGTTCTGCGGGTTCGGCGAATAACAGCGAATTGATGTTGAGCCCCGCGAAGACCTTTTCCAGTTCGGCGCAGGCGGGATCGGGCCGATTCCAGACGAGTTCCGCGTCGAGCCCGCCGACCAGCGGCGCACCTGGCTTAGCGAGCCCGGCGCCCACCAGTTTGCCCGCGTATTTATCAACCAGCTGTTTCATGAATGATAGTGGTACACAGTGAATTCCGGGGACATTTTGTTATGGCTCAGCGGGAAAAGTCCTATCCCTGTTGAGATAAGACACCCCGAGGTATAGCATTGCCATGACTGGTGGGTATCTGAAAGGCAAGAGTGCGGTTCATATACACCGGTAATTATCTCGAGTTTGTGACACATTGTTTGGACGTTCCCTTTGGGCCCGTGGTTACTGTGTGAGTACTGTTTGACTCGATGAAGAAAAGATTCGGTAATATTTTAGAGAACAAGAGCACTTTGATAAATTATCAGAGCAAGATGAATTGGATTTAGATTGACCGACCCCTTTTAGGGACCTTCCTCATCCCACAGGCGATGCCGGTGTTTGCTGATTTTACTTATGATTTAGGATTCTTCCTGCGAGCCTGAGATAGGACTTCTCTAGCCTGTGGCTTGTCTTGAATAATGTTGTGGTCAGTTCGTGGATAAACATGCGAGACACCTGCTCTGCGGATAGGCCGTATGGTTCTAAAAGCAGCAAGAAATAATTCCTTTCTCTTGCTGAATAGAGGTAATGCTCCTAATGCGAGCAAGAATAAGTCATCAATATATGCGATAGGTCCAAGAAATCCCTCGGGCAGGAAATCAACTGGCGAGATAAAATACACGATACAAGGAACAATAATCAAAAATGAACAGAAATAGCTTGCGACCCAAGATATCTTAGCGATCCCTGGAGCAGTATAGCTGTCAGTTAGTTCTTCCGAGGGATAAAATGTTTGTGTTTCGGCGTGGAATTCGACTAAGCCAGTTGCGCCTAAGATCCGCAGCCGATCCAATTGATAATTTGATAGCAATTCTAGTTTCGGTTGCACTTCTGTCGTAAGGATGAACAAGGCTTGACTGATTGAAAGTGGCTTCTCTCTCAATGCGATGAGGAAATCTTTCTCGCCTTTTGTTAGTATTATTCGTTCATCTATTCGACGAGGCAAGTAGAGTACGTCGTCTTGTATGAGTAAGAAACCAATAAACCAAAAAAGATATCCGAATAAAAGTTCTCCCCGAAATGGTACAAGGCCATTGAGAGCCAATAGACATATAACAACGATAAAGCCGGTGTTTGACATATATGCGAACGAAAGGACGAGAATAAACGCAATTAGTGAATATAGAGGCGTTAGCAAGATAGTCGCACCTTCTTCTCCAATAATATTTGAGCTGAACTCAGTCGCAATATCCTTAATAAAAGTGAAAACTTTCGCAAGTAGCCAGTCACTTTGATTTGCCAAGGCATGTGAGTATAATACTGTGAGAGTGAAAAATATAAACAGTGCATTAAGAAGGCCACGCATTTCAGTAATAGAACCCAAGCGAGGACGTAGAAATAAAAGGAAGAAAAGAGAAATGGAAGAAAACAACACGGCTGGCATAAACTTTTCGTCTGCGACCAAACCGTCGGACCGAACGATAGGTACTATACTAATAACAAACATGCACCACCCTACGGTCAAGCGAATATACCCAAGATGTTCAAACTCAGAGAGGGTATGAATCAATGACCTTTTACCAGAGAGAAAAGCCATCTAGTTTTTTCTCCAACACATCTATTCTGTAAATCAGTTTATCTTTTAATACCGCAGACTGGACTGCCTCCACCAATACTTTTACGTCTTTATTCCCTTTTATATTTTTATATTGCCAATCTTCACCGGTCAATTCTTTCCAAGCATTTTTATAGTAAACGTATGCATCATTAAGTAGAGTTTTGTCATTTAATCCTTTAAAACCTTCTTCCCATAAACTATCTCCTTCAGAAACAAGTTCATTTGCTGTTTTCGCACGCTCCTTGTCCGATCTGTTTTCTTCAGTTGGTAAATTGTCAATAATCGGTTTGTGCTGACTCCACAACCACATACCGACCGTCAGAGCAGATGCAACTACTAAAATTAATGGTAGCAAGTAGCGTTTCCACTCTGCATTATAATGCTTTGAGTCGGGGACATTCTCCCTCTTCGGAAATCCTTCTAAAACTTCTGTACCATTCTGTTGTTGAGACACTATATTTGGTTCACGGACACTGTTCTTGTTAAGCATCAAAGATGAGTTCGGAGCAGATTCATTACTAGTAAATTTGTTCAGTTGACAATTGATTTCTTCATAGCGGCGCTTTAGTTCCGCCCGCCTTGAGGTTGAGGAGCATTTAGCGTATTCCGTGTGTATATCTTTTGCTTCCCTGAAAAGTTCTTCTTTACTAGGCATTCAATAAACCTCCCATAAGGCACATCGTAAGTTAATTTAAGGTAACCTCATAATATTCTAGCAGAGTCAAAAAAGTATATCGAGCACAGCGATAAGTCCCAGTGCTGAAGAATTGAAATAACCTTAATCTGCTATCGCTAAGATTGATATTCATCATATTTGTATTATTTTTTAGTAAAGCGTTGCCTTTACTAAGTCTAAAGCCTGTTAAACAAGAGTAAAAAATATAAGTAATTAATATTCAAGCGCAATAATTACTTTTTTAGTCAACATTACTTCTTGTTCTTGTGACTGAAAATTTTCGATAAGATACCGACAGTTGCGTTTTCGTTTCTTTTCCGGATTATACGGCAACACGCTCAAACGTAAATGCATTAACATTCGTCTGGCGTTGCGCATGTTCTATGGTCATGCTGACAACACGTCCCTGGTCATCCACTTCAACAAGGACATCCTCGTTAATATCGAAGCTATCCTCGACGTCATTATCACTGAAAGTCAACAGTAACGTGTCCGTGTCTGAAAAGTATTTTGCCTGCATGGCGCTTATCCTTTGAACCTTCTGTCAAAAAAGGCGTTATGAACGGTCTCTCCGTCTTCAAGCAAATACTTTATCATCTTCATGAACGCATTATAATAAGGCCGCAAGGTGAATTCCAGAATCGGGTGGCATTTACAGGGTTGGCCCCGCAAAGGAAAGCAATTACATCAGACTGTCCTGTTTCATATCCAGCCCCAGTTCCAGCGCCTTTCCCGGCAGGGGCAGGCCGTTCGCATCCAGGCCGCGCACGCGGTAGTAATCGTTCCGCGCCTGCAGGAATGCCGCGCGGTCGATGGGCGGGATGTCAATGGCGTTGCCGCTGCTGCCGGGTTCATTGAAAAAGCGCGGGGGCAGGTCGTCGTCCGCGGCGGTGAAGCCGTTCAGGGCGTTCATGATCCGCTCATGGTAATAAATGCGCTCCCCGGCGCGGAGCAGGTCTTGGGCGGTGGTTTCGACGCCCGTGACCGCCGTGTAGGCTTTGGCGTATTCCTCCAGGGAGCCCGCGAAGAACACAAATTTGCAGGCCGTGATAGAATCTACCATGGCGTTGGCGTCTTCGGCGATCTTGATGATGCGCGCCTTGCCCGCGAAGGAGAAGCGGTCCGTCGCCACGGGTTTGCGGAGGATCTCGTGGCTGATCGGATAGGCCCGGAGATGACAGCCGCCCCGGGTTGAGGTGGCATAGGCCAGCGCCATGCCGTAGGCGCCGCGCGGATCGTAAGCGGCGAGTTCCTGTTTCTTGACCGACATGGACACTTCCGGGCAGCCCTTCGCGGCCGCATAACGGTAGGATCCCTGTCCCAGTTCCCGGCCGATGCCGCGTCCCAGACCGATGTCCTCCAGTAGCGAAAGGATTTCTTCCCCGGCAAGTGTTTTGCCCTCGAGTTCGGCGTGGCAGGCCAGGGTGGCGCCCGCGCTGATGGTGTCCATGCCCAACAGGCCGCAGCGATGGTTCGCCTCCGTGACGATCTCGATGTCCTCATTTTCGATGAGCGCGGTGAAATGGGACATGGTTTCGAACTCCGGCAGATGCCGGCCGTCGTATGCGACGCGCTTGCAGCGGATGTGGCAGCCCTGGCAGCCGGTGTGCCTGTCGCCGTAGCGCTTTTTATAGGCGGGCGCGTTCAGGGTGTGCGCGGGCGGGAACCAGGTGGCGCGGAAATTGGCGGTGG
>JAAYBJ010000181.1 GCA_012730105.1 Candidatus Hydrogenedentota bacterium | reverse complement strand
TCGCCCTCGCCCTCGCCTGCGCCTTCGCCTTCACCTTCACCTTCACCTTCACCTTCACCTTCACCTTCACCTTCACCTTCACCTTCGCCCTCACCTTCTATTTCGCCCTCGCCCTCGCCCTCACCCTCACCTTCACCTTCACCTTCACCTTCACCTTCACCCTCGCCTTCGCCCTCGCCCTCGCCTGCGCCTTCGCCTTCACCTTCACCTTCACCTTCACCTTCACCTTCACCTTCACCTTCACCCTCGCCCTCGCCTGCGCCTTCGCCCTCGCCTTCTATTTCGCCCTCGCCCTCTCCTTCGCCCTCAACTTCGCCCTCACCTTCACCTTCACCTTCACCTTCACCTTCACCTTCACCTTCACCTTCACCTTCACCTTCACCTTCACCCTCACCTTCACCCTCACCTTCACCCTCACCTTCGCCCTCTCCTTCGCCCTCACCTTCGCCCTCTCCTTCGCCCTCTCCTTCGCCCTCACCTTCACCTTCGCCCTCTCCTTCTATTTCACCCTCACCTTCACCCTCACCTTCACCCTCACCTTCACCCTCACCTTCACCCTCACCTTCGCCCTCGCCTTCGTCCTCGCCTTCGCCCTCACCTTCGCCTTCACCTTCACCTTCACCTTCACCTTCACCTTCAGCGACGTCGCCATAACTCAAATGCATGCTCCAAGTTTCCGTTGTTGATTCGAGCCCAGCGCCCACAGTAAGTGCTTCCGGAAATAGGCCCCAAAGATAGGGCACCAGGAAACCGTCTCCTGAATTACCTGCGATGTACCCCGGCACATCGGCATTCGTGTCCACCTGCCAAGCCAGAAAATAGTCCCCCTCGGCCAGAGTCAAGGCCGGCGAGCTACCTTCCGCTATGGGCACCGTGAGCCATCCCCCGTCAACCGTGTTGGGAATAGGGTTACTCTGCCATAACAGGGCCGGCGTTGCGGCGCTGTCATAAATGGCCAGGCGCACATTCCCGAACGCGCCATGGGAGTAAAAGGAAACGCTGTTGATCGCGGAAGACACCGGCATGGTAACACGTGTACCCTTGATAAAAGACTTCTGGGACAGGGCGACACGGACAACCCTGGCCGGATAGGTGGATTGCTTCTGGGTTCCGAAGTACCCATATCCTTTTTCAAGGTCGGCCACCGCACTCAAAAGCTGGACTTCATTGCTTTCCAGAGACAGGCTCCCAAGACGCACGGGGGCACCATCGTTTTCACCCAAGTTCACCTTTATCACCCGCCCGGGACTCGTATAAGCACCAAACCAGGCAAGGTTGGCAGTTGTGTCTATCACGGCACACCACAGGTAGTTTTCATTAGCATTCAGCGTTAACACTCCCACCTGTTCGGGAAGCGCCACCCCCGCACCGAGGGAGAATTTACGAATTTTGCCCGGTGTGGTGTGGGTACCAAAATAAGCATAGCCCCTGCCCGGATCAATGACAGCGCTTCGCAGGACGTCTGCAGACGTTCCCGTTGCACCGATGCGTGTCGGAGCGGAAGCACCAGCGCCCAAGGCTATCTTAATCACCTTACCTTCGTAGGAACCAAAATAGGCAAAACCATTCGGCGCATCAATTACCCCGCTCAACAGGCGGTTTTCTCCAGATACAAGACTCGTCCTGCCTGTTTCTTCAAAAGTCCTTAATGGGGAAATATCAACCTTTACCACGCGCCCGCCAGCTAAATGAGCTGTATCGTTCATTCCGAAATAAGCATACTGATTAACAGTATCAATCACTGCCGGACGGGGATAATAAGCGTCCTGCAGAATAAGTTCCTCTCTGACGGGGTAATGAGTAAAATCCAGCCGTACTTTTACAATACGGCCGGGTTCCGTAGAAACGCTGAAATAAGAAAACCCGTTAACAGGATCAATCACGCCCCCGTATAAGTCTTGCCAATTGGGGCTTAGTTCGTGCATGTCGATCCGTAAAGGCGGCGTACTTACCGAGCCAAGAGTTGTTTTCAATACGCGTCCGAGGGGGTCGGCACTGGTGCCAAAATAGGCGTGGCCCCCCGCTGGATCAATTACAGCACTGTATGGGCTGTCATCCTCAGGGAGCAACACCGCAGCATCCATTCTCCGCATACCGCCATTAGGATAGACCGTGGAGCCTGGCCCCGTGATACCCGCCGTTTCCTCTGATGTTGCCGTATCTGTAATTACCCACCCTGACAAGAATGAGGCAACCAACAGAACCGCAGAGAAGCCTATAGAACTGCGCTGCATACCATCACCCTTCCAAGCCGTACAACATACACTGGTATAACTTCCAAGGTAGACTTCACCTTTGCTTAAGTAAAGTATACCTGCATACCAGACTAAAATGTCAACACTTACGGTTTGACGAGGGGTTGGCTTGTGCAGACGGATCCTGGACACCGCCGTGATGCCACCAGTTAGAAAGCCGTTGAACCTAAAAACGACAGTTGAATTCAGAAGCGGTTTTCGAACCAAAGGACTTAAAGGACATAAACGACCAAAAGGACAGTAAAACGTTCTCCCGGTTGGTGCGTCTTTTACGTCCTTTCGGTCCTTTCTTTTGAGAGGTTTTCCCGGCGTTAACTGCCGTTTTTAGGTTGAATCAAGTCTTAGACAGGGTCGTTATTTTGGACTGCGGCAGCCGTGCTGCCGCTTTGGCGCTCTTGTTCGCGGCAGTCCCCGGGATTGATGCACCGCCTCACTGCCAACTCTCACCAGAAAGGGAAAGCGCAAGCACGGCTTGCGCACTCCAAAGTGGCGGCAACGCACGACTATAGCGTAATCCTTTCCGCCATCCTTGCCGGTATGAGAAGAAGATGAGATCCTCTGACGAGATAAGCATCGCAGGCACCTGGAAACTCCATCCCGGAAGGTCACGATTGCAGTAAACGAAAGTAGTCTTCCCGGGAGATACCGGCCGTTTTCAGATTATTGCGGATGACAGCGACAGGCACCTCATCGTATGCCGGAATAACAACCGGCCGCAGGGCATCGCTTTTGATATAAGATCGATGGCTGCCTTCCTGCCGCGAGAAAACCCACCCGGTTTTAAGAAAGATTTTTTCCAGTTCCCGCCAATGTATTGGGATGATGCGGGGCATAACTCACGCAACCAGGGACAAGGTATGTTTTTCAACACTTACCCAATCCGGGCCTGTCCAAGTATCCCCGACCCGGGCATACCCTGCATCTTCCAAGACCTGTTCAAGGGTTCCCATGGTTTCGGCAGTCCTAAGAAACAAGGTAACCGCCTCTTCCAAAGCATTACGGGCCTCTTCTTCAGTTTTCCCGGCGCTCATGACATCCAGCGGCATGGCATGGGCAATAATAAAATCCCCCTCTCGCCATAACTGACACGTGTATTCTATCTGAAAAGTTGCAGGGTCCATGGAAGTGTCCTCACGCTGTTGCCGCTGAAACCTTTTAAGGTGGCGCCGGAAAACGTATTGTTTCATTGCCTGAACCTAGTATATCAGATTTTCCTTACTCCCTTTGAAACGGGGTGCAGGTTCCCGCAACTGGATGGAACGGTGCCTATAAAGATGTTTTCTGCCCAGGCTTTCAGCGAATATCCTTATGGTAGGACTGCAGCGATTTCACTTCCGAGGCGCCGGAGCGCTTGTCGGCGATGCCGCGGGCGGCGGCGAGCGCCGCGGACGCGGTGGTGATATAGGGAATCTTGTAGTTGATGGCGGCCTTGCGAATATAGGCGTCGTCATGCTTGCTGCGCCTGCCGCCGGGCGTATTGATGACCAGGTGAATTTCGCCGTTCTTGATGACATCCACCAGGTGCGGCCTGCCTTCGCTCATTTTCAACACGCGCTCGCAGGTGATATTGTTTTCCTGGAGGAACTCCGCCGTGCCCCTGGTGGCGAGGATGCGGAAGCCCTCGGCGGCCAGGAGGCGGGCCGGCTCCACGATGGCGGCCTTGTCCTCGTCGTCCACCGTAATCAACACGGTTCCCTGGGTCGGCAGGGGCATTTGGGTGGCTTCCTGGGCCTTGTAATAGGCCATGCCGAAGGTGGGCGCCATGCCCAGCACCTCGCCGGTGGAACGCATTTCAGGCCCGAGCACGGGGTCCACTTCCGGGAACATGTTGAAGGGGAATACGGCTTCCTTCACCCCGTAGTGGGGAATATGCTTGTGGTCCAGCCCCAGTTCATCCAGCTTTGCGCCCATCATCAGCCGGGTGGCGATGGCGGCCATGGGAATGTTGCACACCTTGGACACGAGCGGGACGGTGCGGGACGCGCGCGGGTTGGCTTCCAGAATATAGACGATGTCGCCCGCGATGGCGTACTGGATATTCATCAGGCCGACCACACCCAGTTCCACGGCGATGCGCCGCGTATATTCGCTGATAATGTCGACATGCTTCGGCGCCACGCTGATGGGGGGAATCACGCAGGCGGAATCCCCGGAGTGAATGCCGGCCAGTTCGATGTGCTCCATGATCGCCGGGATAAAGGCGTCGGTGCCGTCGGAAATGGCGTCTGCCTCCACTTCGATGGCGTTTTCGAGGAACTTGTCGATCAGTATGGGCCTTTCCGGCGTGACTTCGACCGCGGCGGCCACATAGCGCCGCAAGGATTCTTCGTCATAGACAACTTCCATGCCGCGCCCCCCAAGAACGTAGGACGGGCGCACCATCAGGGGATAACCGATGTCGCCCGCGATGGACAGGGCCTGTTCGAGGGTGCTGGCCATGCCCGAGGGGGGCTGCGGAACACCCAGGCGTTCCATGACCTTGCGGAACCGGTCCCGGTCCTCGGCAAGGTCGATGGTTTCCACCGTGGTGCCCAGGACAGGCACCCCGGCGGCCTCGAGTTCCCCGGCGATATTGAGCGGGGTCTGGCCGCCGAACTGCACGATGGCCCCGATGGGTTTCTCTTTTTCGTAAATGCTGAGCACGTCTTCCACCGTCAGGGGCTCGAAATAGAGCCTGCCCGAAGTGTCATAGTCGGTGGAAACCGTTTCCGGGTTACAGTTGACCATGATGGCCTCGTAGCCCTGTTCGCGCAGGGAAAAGGCGGCGTGCACGCAGCAGTAGTCGAACTCGATGCCCTGACCGATGCGGTTGGGACCGCCGCCCAGGACCAACACCTTTTTCCCCGTTTT
This sequence comes from Candidatus Hydrogenedentota bacterium, assembly GCA_012730105.1. GTDB lineage: Bacteria > Hydrogenedentota > Hydrogenedentia > Hydrogenedentales > CAITNO01 > JAAYBJ01. The sequence continues at coordinate 16,096 of JAAYBJ010000181.1, read as the reverse complement.
GGCGGGCACCCTGTCGGGGGCGTTATAGGTGGAGAAGTAATAGGCGGCATCCAGCACGCCGCTTACGGGAACGGCCTCCCACGCTTCGGCCAGCCCAAGGCGCAGCCGGGCCCCTCGGATATCGGCTTCCGGGACTTCCAGGAGTTTTGAGAGGTATCTGTCACCGAATCCGTCTTTCTTCGCCTGGACCAGCAACGCGTCCGGCGGCAGGCCGCCCTTGCAGGCGAGCAGTTGTTCCTCGAGTTCCACCAATTCCTTCATCTGCTGAATGAAGTACCGGTTGATCTTGGTGCGTTCAAACAATTCCTCCACTGTGGCGCCCTTGCGCAGCGCCTCGTACATCTGGAACTGCCGCTCGCTGGTGGGGGTGCTGACAAGTTTCAGAAGTTCGTCTTTGGATATCTGATTGAAGTTTTTGGCAAAACCGAGACCATGCCGCCCGTTTTCCAGGGAACGGATGGCCTTGAGGAAGGCTTCCTTATAGGTTTTCCCGATGCTCATGACTTCACCGACGGCGCGCATCTGGGTGCCCAGCTTGTCCTCGATGCCTTTAAACTTTTCAAAGGCCCAGCGGCAGAATTTCACCACGACATAGTCCCCGGAAGGGGTGTACTTCTCCAGCGTCCCGTCGCGCCAGTAGGGGATTTCATCCAGGGTAAGTCCGGCGGCCAGCAAGGTGGACACCATGGCGATGGGGAACCCGGTCGCCTTGGACGCGAGGGCGCTTGAGCGGGAGGTGCGCGGATTAATTTCGATCACCACAACGCGGTCCGTCACCGGGTCATGGGCAAACTGGACATTCGTGCCGCCGATCACCTCGATGGCCTCGACGATGGAGTGTGCGTAGCGTTCAAGCCGCTGCTGCAGTTCCACCGGGACAGTCAACATGGGGGCGGTGCAGTAGGAGTCGCCCGTATGCACCCCCATGGGATCCACGTTTTCGATGAAACACACGGTAATGATCTGGTTCTTGGCATCGCGCACCACCTCGAGTTCCAGTTCCTCCCACCCCAGCACGGACTCTTCAACGAGCACCTGCCCCACAAGACTGGCGGCCAGGCCGCGGGCGGTAATGGTGCGCAGTTCCTCCTGGTTGAATACCAGGCCGCCGCCGGTGCCACCCATGGTATAGGCCGGGCGCAACACCACCGGATACCCCAGTTTCGCGGCGATGGCCTCGGCCTCTTCCACACTGTAGGCGAGTTCGCTTTGCGGCATTTCGATGCCGATTTTGTTCATGGTTTCCTTGAAGGCCTTCCGGTCTTCCCCCCGTTCAATAGCATCGAGTTTTACGCCGATAACCTTGACGTTAAATTCATCCAGAATGCCCGCCTTGGCCAGCTGGGACGAGAGGTTCAGCCCGCTTTGCCCGCCCAGGTTCGGCAGCAGCGCATCAGGCCGTTCTTTTTCAATAATCTTCCGCAGGGTCTCAACGTTAAGCGGCTCCACATAGGTGGAATCCGCCATCACCGGATCGGTCATGATGGTCGCCGGGTTGGAATTTACCAGAAGCGTTTCATAACCCAGGCTGCGCAAGGCCTTGCAGGCCTGTGTGCCGGAATAGTCAAACTCGCAGGCCTGGCCGATAATGATGGGACCGGAACCGATAATCATTACTTTGTGGATGTCATCCCGACGCGGCATAATAAAGAATCCTTCCGAACACGGTTTGTGAAAAAGGCGGATACAGTGCGCCCTTACATGAGTTTATATGTGAAATTTCCCGACAACGACGGGCATATTAAACGTTAATATCGTCCCGTATTTCAAGCTTATTGCGGCGAAACGGGGCGAGGCAGGGAAAAATGCCTCGCACAAGGCACCACACAGGCCCTGAGATGGCCACAAAGCCCGCCGCTGTGATCTAGTCAGCCACCTCTTCCCGCAGCGTTTGAACGGTCTGCCTCAATTTTTCTATGTCCTTCAGAAGTTGCTTTTCGTGTTTGAACGCCAGGTCGTCCCGGGCCAGCGCTTTCCGCAGCATGCGTAATCCCCTGTGGCGCATCGACCACGCCAGCAGGCGCACCCCGGTGGACAAGGCCATAACTTCGAGGACCAGCAGCACGATGAGCACAATGCCGGTATTGGTGAACAATGCCGAAGGCAGCAGTTCCCCCCGGTAATAGGCATTCAGGACCAGGTATGCCGTATACACGAGCAGGGCCAGGGGAAGACTGTCGAGAAGCACCGCGACCGGCCAAGCGCACAACCATCGGGCACGTGCGGTGAATCCTTCGCGGACCGGCCCCTGAAATACCGCCCGCACCCGTTTTTCCAGTTCCTCCTGAAAATCCTGCGCATCGGGGGCTTCAGGCATTTCAAAACCGGCCTGTATAAAACGCAGCCTGACTTTGCTGCGCAACGCGGCATATTCAATCGAGAGTCCGTCGGGCAGGACCGTTTTGCCGCCTTCCTGTCCCTGCCCGCCGAAAAAGGCGACCGCTGCGATTTCCCCGGCTTCAGGCCGGTTACTGATGCCGAATAATGCCGGTATCCGGTAGGGCAGCGAACGGACCACTTCGATGATTCTGTACAAGGTGCCGATGCCGCCCTTGGCGCGTATGCCGACCTCCCTGCCGAGGGCCTGCACCCATAAATGGGCTTCGGAAAGGGGTCCGGCGGTAAAATGGCGCAAGGTCGCCTGCGTCAGCGCCCGGTCCCCTTCGTCCAGCGCTTCCTTAAGGTCTTTCAGGCGGGGCGATTCCTCCCCGACGCACTCATGAAGGCGTTCCACGGTTTTGGCCAGCAGTCCCGCGGCATTGGAGGATTTGATGCGCGCCACCCGTTCCCGGTCCAATTCATGATGTAGAAAGAGTTCCAAATCGTTAAACTCAAATTCATTTTCCCGCGCGGTTGACAAGGTCAGTTTCCGGTCCAGGGCGCGCAGGGCGTTCACCCGGAAGTATCGTCCCACCTGGAATCCCTCTTCGTGCAGACGGGCCAGCCAGTGTTCGCGGATGGTGGTGTCCTCACGGTTTACCCGGGTTTCCACACAGACCATGGCGCGCAGCCCGCGCAGGGGATACAGCAGGGACCAGGTGGCCTCGTCCAGATATTTCTCCCCATCGGCGCAGAGCAGGATCAGGTCGCATTCCTGCAACACCTGCTCGACAATGCGCCGGTGCTCTTTTACGATGGTATCGGAGTCCGGCGTGTCGATAAGCGCGATACGCTCCAGGGCGGATCGGGCTATGTGACGCACGCCGGCAAGATGGGCAAGGCTGCATTGCATGCCCGGCGGATGGTATACGGTCGGCAGCGAGGTGCAGGGCCGCATTTCCGAGGTCTCGGCGATCTGGTCCCCCGCGAGGGCGTTGAGCAGGGTGGACTTGCCCACGCCGGAACCGCCGACCAGCGCGACAAGCAGCACATCATCCAGACGGTGTTCCCGTTCCCGGAGTTCATCGAGGCGCGCGCGCAACAATGCGGTTTCTCCTCGGAACACGCGCCATGGCCCGTCGTATTCGGCCAGCGTCTCCAGTGTTCTTATGATCCCAGGAAGCCCTGTTGACACGATTTCCAATCCTTCTTAAGTTTATCAAGCGGTCCGTCGTTAAACACCCGCAAGACCTGCCGCAGCGATCCCAGCGCGGGCTCCGCGAGCCGGTCCACCAGGCATTTCACCAGTTTTCCCCGTTGTTCCTCCTGCCACGGCTGCAACAGCGTCACCCATTGCTCGGAATAGCGGCTCTCCATGATGCGCGCCAGCACCTCTCCTGCGGCCGGACTTGCGAGCGCCAGGAATTCAGGGGCGCCCACACCGGCCGTCAACACGCCCACCAGCGCTAGCAGCACCGAGGGCGCGAACACGATCAGCGCGTCCAGTTCCAGGAGCAGCTGCCGTTGCTCGGGATTGCTGTGCCACCACTGCGCAACAGTTCGGGCCATGTGCTCACGGAAGATCTCGGAAATCTGGTCCTCGTCCCCCAGCATTTCATGAACAATGGCCTCGACGACCTCATCTTCCCGTATGTCCGCAAGCCCTTCACGAACCAGCCCCCCTGTCATGGGCTCCATATCGCGGGCATATTCCGTCAACTGGGCGACGAAATCCAGTACAATTTGTTTTAGGTGGTTCCGTTGATAGTCCCGCAACGCTTTGACCCGCTCCTCTTCCGAGGCAACAGTGTACCCGCCGCGCAGCATATGGCGGCGCAGAAAAGCGCCGACCGGTTTCATGCCGCGCAGCGCGGCATCATTAAAGCGGGCGATACCCCTCACGACGACGGATCGCTGCGCGCGGATTTGTTCGTGAAGGAGCGCACCCATTTTCTGTCCGGGTTGGGGCAGGTACGCGGCGACCAAGCCACGGGCACGCCGGTCAAAAGTAAGCGGCACGTCACGCATCCGGGTGGAAAGCGCTTCCGCCCCTTCCAGGAAACGGCCGGACGCGTCGAGAAAGTATTCGAGGGTATCGCGGTATACACGACGCTTTATCTCCGCCACATCCAGGCCGGACAGATAACTCATCAGCGACATATCCCCCTCCAGGGCCGGAACCTCCCGGGACATGTCCGTTTCCAGCCCGTAATCAAAGGGCAGCACAAAACATACCGGTTCTTCCAGGCAGGCATCCCGTACAAATTCCGCCAACTGCGCCCGGGCAGCGGCAAAACCGTTGTTCGGATTGGCCTTGTTCATTACCGGCACCACCAGCCTGCCCGAGGCGTGTGCCTGGCGGAAGAACTCCACCACGCGCGCATCCTTGTATTTTTCCGGGGTAAGCACGGCCACAACCACATCGCCCGCCGCACGTATTTGCTCGGCGACTTTCCAGTTCCGGCGTTCAATGGAATCCACATCCGGTGTATCCAGCAGCACCAGGCTGCCCGGCAAGACCGGTGAAGCGCTCACCCATAAGGTATCCTCGGGCATTTCGTAACGCGTGGAATCTTCGGGGCGCATCAGCGGATAGGCATCAAAACCGGGAAGGATTCTGCCTTCCAGACCGTCCCGATAACGGGTGTCTCCTGTTACCAGGACAGGGGAACAGGTGGCGGCGGCGGTACTGCGGACAGCACTTTTTGAATCGTGAAGCAAGAGGTTGAACAGGGTGGATTTGCCCGTGTTGGTCCCCCCCGCCACCGCAACCACCAGGCATCCATTCACCGTGAGTTGGGGCACGATTTTGCGTTGGAACAGACTCCGCCACTCCTCGCTGCCCTCAAACACCTCCCTGTACACCTCGGGATAGGCGGCCAGCGAGCGGTCAAGGGCCTCCAGGGTTTCCGCAAACCCGGCAATGCCGCGTGGCAGAAGAGCCGCCTCCTCAACATCCCCGCAGGGATCTTGTTGCTCTTCCTCTATGTGCAGATATTCCGAAAACGTCATAAAAAAAACCATTATTGCATGAAGCGCACGGCCCCACACACCGCCCCCCCCCGTTATGCGCTCACGCTTTTGGACAAATGCGCTTCGAGCAGGCCGGGGACATCATCCGCTTTGATTTGCAGGTAGTTGAAAGACTCCTCGCATCTTCCCAGGGCGCCCTTGTTTATATCACCCTCAGGGGTCGCCAGTTGGGTCGCGATAAACAACAGCTCGGCCATGTCCCGAAACGCCCCGGCCCTGCCCGGGTCGGGATAGGCGCCCACGGCAGCGCAAATGCTTTCAGGCATATTCCAATTACGGCATAACAGCGCGCCCGCCTCGTTATGGCAGATACCGAAAAGCTGCTCTTCGACCGGCAGGCGCGCGGGCCCGACGAGCCGCGGATCAATTTTGCGGTTTTCCTGCAGGGCCACCTCGCCGAACGCATAGATGCCGATGCCGTGCAACAGGGCGGCGCAAAAGGCTTCGCTGGGAACGACCTTTCCACTGGCGGCGGCGAACACGGACGCGATTCCCGCGGCGTTTCTTGAGAACCGGTTCAACGGGAACCACTGCGCCTCATCCGCGGTGGCATACTTGGGCAGCGCCAGTGCGATAATGGAAATGGCTTCATCCCCGAGCAGGGCCACCGCCATGGGGAGACTGCCCACATTGCCCGGGATGCCATAGGCCTGGCTATTGGCCGTACACAATAATTTCGCTGCAAAGGGCGGCGACTTCTGCGCCGCGCTTATGATTTGCCTCAATCCCTGGGCCCCCATGCCGACCGAGGCATCCACCAGATTCATAATTCGCGTTTGCACCGAAAGGGCCGCAACGCCATTTAACGCATCGCGGATATCCCGGCCGGGTATTGTTTTTACCGGCGCAGGGGGCTTTGCCTGCTCCACTTCGACAGGGGTTTTCGGCACAAGACGGGGCTGCAGGCTGCCCAGTTCCTCATCCGCTTTATGATAATGCTTGCGGAGGGAATTCTGAAATTCATCAATTTTGCAGAGCATGGGACGCAAGCGCAGCCCGGAATACTGTTCCACGGCCTTGATCGCCTCCGTGTCCATGGGACACACCATGGCAACGGTCATGGACCGCCCCAGTTTGTCAATGGGCAGCACCCAATGCTTTGCGGCAAGATCGGCCGGTATCAGCTCCGTCAGGTGCCGGTCGATGGAAAAATGGGCAAGGCTGATAACCGCCGTGCCCGATTCCCTCGCCAGGAAATCATGAAACTGCTCCTGTGTAATAAATTCGAGCCGCAACAGGGTCTCGAAAATCTTTTCCGTGTCGCGCACCTGCTCGGCACGGGCCGTACGCGCCTGCTCCGCGCTGACGAGCCCCCCTTCGTGAAGGACATCCAGCAACATGTCGCTGGACTCCGCGGATGCATCCGCGGGTTCTCCCGCGCCATCGGGCGCCGACAGGCCCGCCGCGTTACGTTCGACCAGCGCCCCGCACCGCACACACTTGAACACCACACTTTGCGAATCCGCGGGCACACGCATTTTCTGTCCGCAATTACACTGAATAATGTCAGGACTGTCTACAGGCAAAATGGCACTCCTTGATATGCTGACCGCCCACGCTCCGTTTTCCCGGCACACTTTTCAATGCGCCTTTCTTCCCCACGAAATGCCGCCGCAATTACAGGCAAAACCACGCTGTTTAAAGGATCCGGCAACCGCGTCATTTCGCCGTGGGAAAAGCACTGATAGTACTATAAGGCAAACACGACCTGAACATCAAGGTAAACCGGGCGATATTACGGCCCTGATTTTTCGCGAGGAGATCGCGAAGAACCGAGCGATGCCAAATTGTGTTTTGTGTCCGATTCAAGTAAGATATTCTTTAATAACCCCGGGCATGTGTGAATTCCGGCCCGTGAAGCTTTCCGCCAGGAGTTTGAAATGCATCCCAAAGAGATCGAAAAGAAGATCGAACAAGCCGCCGCCCTGAACGTTCAGGAGCATCATCCTGAATCTCTGGCGATTCTAGAGGACATTAAAACCTTCCTTCCCAACAGCCCGGTGCTTTTTTCCATACGCGTCGAGAACCTGGCGGCCCTTGGGCGCACCAACGAGGCGTTGCATGACTGCGGACGCCTGCTGCAAAGACTGAATCAGATTCGCGACGCGGGCAACAGCCTGGACGACCTTCTTGATATCGAGCAGGCCGAACGCCTCGCTGAATTTGTGACGGAACAAACCGACCAGGCCAGCACCTTGAAACGAACCCTGGACCGGCGCCAGGCGGACGCCCTGGACAAGGAAACCCTCCAGAGTACGGTTGCCGATCTTGAAGCGAAACTGAACGCTTTTCTAAACCAGCGCGAACAAGCCTCCCAGGACCAGAAAAATCTGCTTGAGGAACTGGACAGCCTGCGTGAAAAGGAACGCACCACAACGGAGGCCCTGGAAAAAGCCTATACGGAACTGGATACTCTAAAGCACACCCTGGTCAAACGGGAGGCGGAAATATCCGAGGCGGAAAATGAGCTGGCCCAGCGGGAACAACTGGTTGTCCGGCTTGAAAAAGAAGTTCAATCACTGCAGGAGCGTTCGGAAAGCGCCGTTCATGCAGAAGAATTGTTGAATGAAGAGTTGAAGCGCCTGAAACAGCAGGGGGACCAGAAATCAGAAGCGCTGGAACAGGCCCGGCGCGAACTGGAGGAACTGCACCAGTCGCTGAAAGAACGGGAAAAGTCCGTGGAGGAAGCCAAGGCCCAAAACCTTGCGAATGAGAGCGCCCTGAAGGCCATGCGCGAGGAAATGGACCGTATCCACGATGAAGCGCAAATCGCGGAACACGCGAAAGAGACCCTGCAGTCCGAACTGGACCAGCTTCGCAAAACCGAACTGGAGAAAAGCGACGCGCTGGAGTCGGCGCGTATCCAGCTCTCCTCAATGCAGGACATGCTGCAGGACCGCGAAAAGAACGTGGCGGAAGCCGAAAATCGGGCAAGGGCGACCGAACAGGAAAAGGCCGCCCTGCGCGAGCAGCTGAATGAAATCGTCAAACGGGCCGAAACCGCCGCCGCCTCCGAATACGCGCTTGCGGACGAGGTGGCGTTGCTACGCTCCAACGAAGCGGAGAAAGCCGCCGAACTGGAACGTACCCGGGATGAAATGGAGCGCATGCGCGCCGCCTTGGAAGGCAGGGAAAAGGCCCTCCAACAGCACATACAAAAGAGTGAACTGAGCTCCGAGGCGGAAAAGAACCTGCGGGAGGAACTGGAGGCGATCCGGGGACGCTCCCGCGAATTCGCCGAATCCGAGAAGCACCTGGCCGAGGAGCTGGAGCACCTGCGCCAAAGCGAATCAAAGAAATCCAAGACGCTCGAAAACGCGCGGACCGAAATGGAAACCCTGCGCCTGCAACTGTCGAAACAGCAGGAAGCGGTAGCCACGGCCGAAGAGGCCAGTTTGCGTTACGATGCGATCGTCTCCACGCTCCAGCAGGAACTGCACTCGCTGCAGGAGCAGGTGCAGCACGCCTCTTCCTCGGAGCAGGAACTTGCCCAAGAGTTGTCCCTGCTGCGCGAAAATGAAAGTTCCAAAACGCAGGCGCTGGCCGAGGCGCAGGCGGAAATGGAAGACCTGCGAAGCCGACTGGTACAGAGAGAAACCGAGGCGCGCGAGGCCGAAGTGGTCAACGCGCAGAAGCAGCGCGAATTGGAACAGCTGCACCTGGAACTGGAGCTTCTGCGCGCGCGCACGGACGAAACCAGGGACACGGAAAGCACGCTCACCCAGGAAATCGGCAAGCTGCGCCAAAGCGAAATGGAAAAGAACCGGGAACTTGAACAGTCCCGAAAAGAGTTGGAGTCATTAAAGCAGGTACTCACGGAACGCGAGGAAGCGGCCTCAAAAGCCGCGCAGGAACAGGAATCCAGCCGCGAAATCATTCAGCAGTTGGAAAACGAGCTGGCCCTGCTGCGCCACAAGGACATGGAGCGGCAATCCTCGCAACAGGCGTTCCAAGAAGAGGTTACCCAGATTAAAGACGCGGTGCAGCGCCAGGGCACCCTTGAAGACAGCCCGCAGGCGCGCAAGCTCAAGGAAATCCAGGAGCAACTGCAAACGCTGGAGGAAAGCCGTCTCGACAACCAGCAGGCGTTGAGAGCGCAGGCCGCGAAACTCGCCCTGCAACAGTCGTCACAAAGACAAACCCCTCGCGACGCGGCTCTGTTGGCCGGTCAACCCGATCTGTCTTCAGACAGTCAGCTCTTCGCGCTGAACAGCGTGATGCCCGGCGCGCCCCAGACGAAGACGCAGATCCAGGCGCTTAAACTGGCCCAACAACAGTCGCAACGGCAGACGCAGGCGCAGGCCGCCCACATCGCTCAACAGCAATCGCAGCGGCAGACGCAGGCGCAGGCCGCCCGCATCGCTCAACAGCAGTCGCAACGGCAGACGCAGACCCAAGCCGCCCAAATCGCCGGACAGCAGCAGCTCTCGCCGTCCGTCCCCTCCCCGCTGTCCGTCATTGAGGAGGCCCTTGCAGCCTCAACACCCACCGATCCGCAGCAACCTCCTCTGCCTGCGGCAGACACGTCCGTCATGGTTGAAGACGATGACTTTGACAGCGACGTTCCGGAAACCTATCCGAAGCCCAGGGATGTCTCTTTTGTTTTTCCGGATCAATCCTGCTCCATTGCGGTAAAACGAAGCCGCAGTTCCTATCGCATCTACATTGCCGCCGGGTTTCTGCTTCTAATCGCCGTTACAGGCATCGCCGCTTTTGTTGTGCAGGGAATGCTGTCAAAACCCGCGGACGACAGCGCCGCGACGGGCGAGACGGCCAAGGATGATGAAGTCAAAATGCTTCGCATGGAATTCCCCACCGACCGGCCCTTTGGAACCCTGTACGATCATAGCATGCAGCCGGCAAGCGACGCGGAATGGCCTCCCTACGCGGAGGCGAAAGGCATCGTGGAATACCCCGAAACGGTGAAATTCCATCTGGTGGTCCGCCGTGAACATGCCGATGACCTTTCCCCCCTGGCCAAGCTGCCGCCCCGGTCCCTGACCTCGCTCTGGCTCCCGGAGTTTGACATGTCGGAGCAGAACATTCGCTATCTGCAGAGCCTGGAACGGGTAAGCGTCATTTATATCGACCAAGAAATGACGGACCGCGAAAAACAACTGATTGCCGCCGGCTTTAAAGGGGACACCACGATCACCTCCAAAATGCCCGGTGCAATTATCCGGGAGATGACCCCGCCAGACAAACGAGTACTCACCTTCCCCGAGGGTGACGCGGTCGGCCTTCTTGCGATTCGCACCTGGAACGATCCCAAGTCCCCCTGGCAATACCTGGATGTGGCGCGGGGCGCGGTAGAAGTTCCGGCAGGCATGGAAATCCAACTGAAACTGTCTTCAAACGCGCCCGATTTATCCTTCCTAAGGGAATTTGAAGAAACCACCATTCACACGCTGGTCCTTGAAGGCCAGAACAGCACCAATGCCGTTCTGGAGAGCGCGGTTGAACTGCGCGGGCTAATCGCCCTGGAACTTATTGACACCGCCGTGGGCAAAGCCGGCATGGAGGCGCTCAGCGCCGTCAGCGGCCTGCAGCAGATTAAAATTCAGAACAGCAAAATGGATGACAGCGCCATTGAGGTATTCCTTGATCTGCCCCAACTCTCCACCATCGAGATTAGCAACGCGCCCAATATTACCTATAAGAGTCTGCACTTGTTCCGAAAATTGAGAGCCCTGAGACGGCTTCATCTCCAGGACACCGGCATTAGTCTGGAACAGGTGCGTGAATTGGGGCGTGACCTCCCGGCCTGTGCCGTTACCCCTATTTAGAAGGATTTCGCGCCGTCCACTTGGATATTTTCGCCGTTTTCTGTTAGACTGGACACGGGCGCATAAGGAAGCGGTTTCCGTATGTTCCCCAAAACCCTTGCCGGATACACCCATGGGAAGCGCGTAACCAGTCCATCAAACCGGCCGCCCCCGCGAAATACGCCTGTATGCAGGGCATTAGGAACCATTTTCAGGCAATTCGGAGATATGTTGATGCAGAAACGGAATACCAAGCGTGATTTTTTCACCGTGCTGGGCTTTTGTCTCGTGATGGTACTGGCACTCAGTAACGGGTTTCTGATGCGCATCTACGCCCAGGAACAGCAGGTTGAGATCTACCGCGAAATTGAACCCATCGGGGATGTGATTGACATCATACTGCGCGAGTATGTCCGTGATGTCGACATGGGCGAAATCGTCGAAGGCGCGCTCAGCGGCATGGTGGGATCCCTGGACCGGAACAGCGCTTACGTGTCGGCCGAGGAACTTGAAGCGCTGCGCGAGGAAACCAAGGGCGAATTTGAGGGCATCGGCGTATCCATCAAGCAAGATGATAACGGCAACATCATGGTGTTTATGCCGATCGTGGGTTCTCCGGCCGCGCTTGCCGGCATCAAGCCTTACGATCTTATCGTGGCGATTGACGGGAAGAGCACGGAAGGCATGAACACCATGGACGCGGCCGACCTGATACGGGGTAGGCGCGGCTCCTATGTGACGCTCACCCTGTTGCGCGAACCCGACCCGGACGCCGCGGAAGGTGAAAAGGCGGAGCCCTTTGACGTAAAGGTACAGCGCGCCCGCATTCCTCTGGAGAGCATCAAGGAATCCCAGATGCTCAAAAATGAGGTGGGGTATATCCGTCTGAATACCTTCAGCGATACCACCGCCAAAGACCTCGAAAAATACCTGAATGAACTGAGCGCCCAAAACATGAAGGCCCTTGTGCTTGACCTGCGCTGGAATTACGGCGGGTTGCTGACGGCGTCCAAGGAGGTTTGCGAACTGTTTTTGCCCCCGGATTCCCTGGTCACCTATACGCGCGGCAGGACCCGTGAAGACGGATCAGCCAGCAAGGATGACATGCGGCTGTCCACTTCGAAGCAGCCCGTTCTGCCCTTGGATCTGCCCGTAATCGTGCTGGCGAATTCTGAAACGGCAAGCGCTGCGGAGATTGTCACCGGGGCGCTCCAGTTCTACCAGCGCGCCATTGTCGTCGGCCAGAAAACCTTCGGCAAGGGCAGCGTCCAGACCATCATCCCCCTGCAGCGTCCGGCCAATTCCGGCCTGCGCCTGACCACGGCGCTGTACTACACGCCCGCCAACGTGACCATCGACCACCAGGGTATCCTGCCTGATGTCGAGGTGGAAATGAATCGGGACCAGGAACTGGACCTTGCCAAGCAGATGTATGAGTCTTTCGAGCGCAACATTGAAAACCAGTTCCATCAGAATCACGGCAGCATGACGCCGGGTTATGAGGTGACCGAAGAAACCGTTGAAGACCTGCCACTGGCGCGGGCCATTGAAATCCTGACGGAACAGGTGACCTGGGACGAATTGATCAAGAAATATCATCGGGACATTCATGAAACCCAGGTAGCCGCGGAATCCAATACCTTAAACGATCCCAAACGTAAGAACGGGACCAGGGAAGCGGCCGAATCCAAAGATACGGAAGAAACGCCGGTCCAATAACCGCGGAGGCATCTCCTGTTATGCCGAAACGATGCAACGGCCGCGCCCCCGACGCGTTGCGGCCGGTAACAATTACCCGAAACTTCATTAAAAACGCCGCAGGATCCGTGCTGGTGTCTTTTGGCGACACTAAGGTCGTGTGCACGGCCTCCTTCGAAGAAAAGCCGCCGCCCTGGATGCGCGGGCAAAACCGGGGCTGGGTCACTGCGGAATATGCCATGCTGCCCGGCTCCGCGCAGGGGCGGGTCAGCCGAGACAGCGCGAAACAAGGCCGAGCCCAGGAAATCAGCCGGCTCATCGGGCGCTCGTTACGCGCCGTCACCAATCTCAACGCCATGGGGGAATGCATGGTGATCGTGGATTGCGATGTGCTGCAGGCGGACGGCGGCACGCGCAGCGCGGCTGTCACGGGCGCCTGGGTCGCTTTGCATGACGCTTTTCAGCGCAGCGTGCGGTCGGGCTATCTTGAAGAGATACCGCTTACGGGCCAGTGCGCGGCGGTAAGCGCGGGCATGGTGGAACGCGTGCCGATGCTCGACTTATGCTACGGGGAAGACTCGAAGGCCGGGGTGGACATGAACTTTGTCATGGATGACGCGGGCCGGCTGATAGAAATCCAGGGTACCGCGGAAGGCGTCCCCTTCTCCCAGGAGGATCTCGGCAGGCTGCTCGCGCTGGGATGCAAGGGCGCCAGGGAACTTATCGCGATCCAGAAGGACGCCATAGACCATGAAACGTAAACTGCTCATCGGCTCCGCCAACGGCAACAAGGCCCGTGAACTGGCTGAATTGGTTGCTGACCTGCCTTGGACGGTGTTGTCGCTGCGGGATCTGCCGGAAGTGGATGCCCCGGAAGAAACGGGCGCCACTTTCGCGGAAAACGCGGAACTTAAAGCGCGCTATTACGGTGACAAATTCGACATGGCCTGCATCGCGGATGATTCCGGCCTGTTGGTGGACTTTCTCAACGGGGCGCCGGGCGTGCTGTCCGCCAGGTACGCGGGTGAGGACGCGGACGACAGCGCCAACAACCAAAAGTTGCTTGAGGCGCTCGAAGAGTCCCTGTGGCATGAACGCACCGCCCGCTTCGTCTGCTGCGCCGCGTTTTATCAGCCCGGCGGCGAGGTCCACCTCGAAACGGGGGAAGTGCGTGGTCACATTTCCGTCGCCCCCTTCGGCAGCAATGGCTTCGGTTACGACAGCCTTTTCGTTCCTGACGGCCATGAGATCACCTTCGCGGAAATGTCCGCTTCCGAAAAGCACATCATCAGCCACCGGGGCCGCGCCTTCGCGAAAATGCGCGCGTGGCTGGAAACCTGCGCATGAAACGGGTCATGCCTGACACGGCGGGCATTGAGGAGGCGGCGGAGATACTCATTTCGGGCGGCGTGGTTGCCTACCCCACGGAAACCGTGTACGGACTCGGGGCCGACCCCTTTTCAGAACCGGCGCTGGATAATCTGTTTCGCGTCAAGGCGCGGGACGCGAATCATCCTGTATTGCTGATCGTGGCCGATGCGCGCCAGGCCTTTTCCCTGGCCTCCGCAGTCTCCCGGCGAGCATCGGCCTGCATGAAAGCCTTCTGGCCGGGGCCTCTGTCCATTCTGCTGCCGGCAGTACCCGGCCTTCCAGCCCGGCTTCTTGATACTTCCGGCCACGTGTGCGTGCGCTGTCCGGGCCACGAAACCGCCCGCGCGTTGTGCAAGCGATTTGGCAGCCCCCTCACTTCCACGTCGGCGAACCTTTCCGGCATGCCGCCCGCGTACTCGGCGGAAGAAGCGTGCCTGCCCGGCGTAGCCCTGGTTCTTGACGGCGGCATACTGGAGGCCTCCCCCCCGTCCACTGTGTACGACCCTGAAACGAATAGCATTCTCCGGTCGGGTCCAGTTACAATGGAAATGATCGAAGAAGCGTGCCGATAAGGGTTCCGCCCAAAACAGGGCGGTCATAAGGAGTCCAGACATGATTATTGCAGTCGGTTCGGATCATGCCGGGTATGAGGGAGATCCCCCGCAGTTCAAACCCGCCATTATGCAGCATCTGCAGTCCCTGGGACACGAGGTGGTTGATTGCGGCACCAACGGCCCGGAATCCGTGGACTATCCCGATTTCGCCAATGCCGTCTGCGCCGAAATCCTGGCGGGGCGGGCTGAAAAAGGCATTCTCATTTGCGGCACCGGTATCGGCGTCAGCATCACGGCCAACCGACACCCGAGCATCCGCGCGGCCGCCTGCGCCACACCGGACATGGCCCGCCTGTCCCGGGAGCACAACGACGCCAACATCCTCTGCCTGGGCAAACGCATTCTGCCCCTGGATCAGGCCATTGAATTAATTGATGTTTGGTTAGCGGCGTCCTTCAGCGGCGGCGAGCGCCATTGCCGGCGCATCGAAAAGATGGGGTGACTTCCACCCGAGGCAGGCGCATTGGATATGTTTCACTTTTGTGGTGCGGGCTTCCAGCGTGCTCCCGAATTTGGCTTTTGCAGGCTGGAAGCCCGCACCATAAGAGCCATACAGGCGCATAGTACCGTAGGCGTTACTTGTCCTGACAATCAGAAGTACTGTCCCTGGCACGATAAAGAAATAACGCATTTCCGCAGTCATGTCAATATTACAAGTGACACCGGCAAAAGCCTCTACCCTTCTCCCAGGACTTCGCCTGGAAGAAGTGACGCCTTCAGCATAATCAAAATGCAGTATCTCAGTCAGAAAGAAACACATGAAATACGCCTGTATCAACGTATTTTTCGTTTCATTATAAACAACCTTAAGCAACGTCATTCCGGTTTTTTCGCGGTCTTTGGCCAGCATCGAAGAACGGCACTGGACAACGCGAAAAAGACCGGAATCCAGATTCGTCCCGCTGCAATGAATGCCCATTTCCCTTCCCAAAAATATAGCCAACGTAGGCTGTCCCTCCCACACGGCATCAGAAGATAGATTCCGGTGTTTTCGCGGCTTCGCGCGCTCTTCGATGCACTTCCTTTTTCCACCGCAAAAAACCGGAATGGCGTCTTGTTTCTGGGTTTTTGAGCTAAATCAAGACATGACACACCACTTGGTTACTATACTTAAAACATTACTCATAGTTGTGCTCATAGTTGATTGTCAGCGAAATGGCCTTAAGCGCCTACGCTTCGTCCGGGACTTCGCCCGGAAGAAGTGGCGCTTTCGGCGCAACCAAAACGCAGTATCTCAGTCAGAAAGAAACACATGAAACACACCCGTATCAACGTATTTTTCGTTTCATTATAAAC
>JAAYBJ010000180.1 GCA_012730105.1 Candidatus Hydrogenedentota bacterium | reverse complement strand
TTTTAATGCATAACTTTCTGCGCCTCTGTGCCTCTGTGTGAGTCTTATTATTCTCACACGGAGGCACGAAGGACACAAAGAATCTTTTAATGCATAACTTTCTGCGCCTCTGTGCCTCTGTGTGAGTTTTCATATTCTCACACGGAGGCACGGAGAACACAAAGGTATGACTCGCTGACGCTCATACAGGTTTTCCATGTGGTAAAACAAGGAAGCCGGAACAGGCATCGGTTCCTGTTCCGGCTTCTGGATAAAAGTCTCTTACAGCGGCATGAAATCGAACCCCTTGCGGTACGTTTTGGTCAGGAATTGATTGGCGGCCTCATTGTTGGTGATTTTCATGGCCACCACGTCAAAGTGAATCTTTTCCCCGGCCAGCAGGGCCACGTTGCCCATGTTGGCCATTTCGGTGAGCGGTCCGGCATAACTGAAATCGGAAGAAGCGGTCGTGCCGGTTTTGCACGCGTTGATCCAATGCAGATAGGGGTTCTCTTTCGGGATGCGTTCGATGGTCGGATCGGGTTTCTTATAGTCTTTCATGCGTGCGGCGGGCAACAGGCGCGAGTCACCGCCATAAGTGCCGGTGGTCAGAATGCCGTCCGTGCCGATAAACAGCGAACCATTGTCGCCGTCGCCGAGTTTTTCACCTTCGGGAATGCCTTCGGGGCGCTGCGGCAGCAGGCCGCCGTCGTACCAGTACACGGTGACGGCTTCCATGTCGCCGCGAGCCGGGAATTCGTACTTGATGATGGACTTGTTCGGGAAGGTCTGTTTGGTCATGCCCTCCTGCTGAATCACTTCAGCCGTAAAATACGGGGCCTCGTACAATTTCAGCGCCCAGAACACGGGGTCCACGATGTGGCAGGCCATGTCGCCGATGGCGCCACAGCCGAAATCCCACCAGCCGCGCCATTTGAAGGGCGCGTAGCCTTCGCCGTATTCACGCCAGGGCGCCGGGCCCAGCCACAAGTCCCAGTCCATGGCTTCCGGCACCGGCGCCGCGGGAAGCGGATCGGCGATGCCCTGGGGCCAGATGGGACGGTCGGTCCAGGTATGGCTTTCCTTGATCTGGCCGATGGCGCCCGCCCATACCATCTCGCACAGTTCACGGATGCCGTTCCCCGAATGGCCCTGGTTGCCCATGGCATGGACAATACCCTTTTCCTGGGCGGTCTTCGCCAGCAGGCGCGCTTCGGCGATGGTCTGGGTCAACGGTTTTTGCACGCGCACATGCTTGCCGAGAGTCATGGCCATATACGCGGCCGGGGCGTGCATGTGGTCCGGGGTGGATACGGTTACCGCGTCGATCTCTTTGTCGATTTCTTCAAGCATGACCCGGAAATCCTTGTACTGCTTGGCCTTGGGAAAGCGATAAAAGGTTTCCTCGGCGCGCTTCCAGTCCACGTCGCACAGGGCGATGATGTTTTCCGAACTGCAGCCGTTCACGTCGCCCTGGCCCATGCCTCCAACGCCGATCGAAGCAATGTTGAGTTTTTCATTGGGCGACAGTTTGCGCGGCACCACCTGGGCGGTGTTCTGCGAATAGACGCGCCCCGCCACCAACGCGGTGGTCGTGGTCGACGCCAGGAACGCGCGACGGGTCAGTCTGATTTCCTTCATGCTGAGTATCTCCATGAGTTGCTCTTGGGTTGAAATAAAACCGGAAGCGCCGCTTCCGGACGGGTTACAGGAACCGCGCGCGCTTGCCGCGAATCCGCCTGAAAAGCGGAAAACCCGGCGAGAGCACCGCCATAGTTTCCACCCTCAGGGTGGTTATTGTCAA
>JAAYBJ010000016.1 GCA_012730105.1 Candidatus Hydrogenedentota bacterium | reverse complement strand
TGGGCGACTTGGTACGGCGGGCGCGGCGACGGCGAAGACGAAAAGAATTATATTGTGCTGGTGACCAGCGGCGATGACGGCGCCTCCTGGTCGGAGGAAGTGCTGGTCGTGGATCCGGACGGCGACGGCCCGGTGCGCGCCTTTGATCCGAATATTTGGCTGGACCCCGCCGGGCGGCTGTGGCTATTCTGGGCGCAGGCAGAAGGCCATGATGCGTCCGTAGGTGGCGTTTGGGCGGTGACCACGGACACGCCGGACCAGCCGGATGCCGCATGGTCCGTGCCGCGCAGACTCACTGACGGCGTCATGATGTGCAAGCCCCTTGTGCTTGGCGACGGTACGTGGGCACTGCCCGCGTCCACCTGGCGGGATACGGACAACAGCGCCCGGATGATCGTCTCCACCGACAAGGGCGAAACCTGGACGCTTCGCGGCGGGTGTAACGTGCCCAGGGAAGAACGCGCTTTTGACGAGCATATGTTCATCGAAAAAAAGGACGGCCGCCTGTGGCTGTTAGCGCGCACTAAGTATGGCATAGGCGAGAGTTTTTCCGAAGACGGCGGCGCGACCTGGCCCGAGCTGAAGTCTTCCCCCATCGCCCACACCAGCGCGCGCTTTTTCATCCGTCGGCTCGCGTCCGGCAGCCTGCTGCTGGTTAAGCACGGCCCCATAGACCAAAAGACCGGGCGTTCCCACCTCACCGCGTTCCTGTCGGAGGATGACGGCGCTACCTGGCCGTATAGCCTGTTACTCGACGAACGCGAGGGCGTGTCCTACCCGGACGGCGTGCAGGCGCCCGACGGCAGGATGTACATCATTTACGACTTCGACCGGACAGGCGCCCGGCAAATCCTGATGGCGGTCTTCACCGAAGACGACCTGCGCGCAGGGAAAGTTCTTTCCGACGAGACGCGGCTTCGCGTCTTGGTCAATGAACCCCGTTAAGAAAATGCGGAATGCGGAATGAAATCGGGCGCGGTCAAGGCGCTTTTCTTGTGTGTCTTATGGGTCCTATAAGTCCTATAGGTCCTATAAAAGGGTTTCCACCTTCGCGCCCCGGTCCTCTTCGTTCCGCATTCCGAATTCCGCATTCCGCATTCGTTTCATTCCTACCATCCCATCCATAGCAGAAACAGGATCAGGGCACCCAAAGCAATACGATAATACCCGAAGGGCTTAAAATCGCGGCGCTGGATATAATGCATAAAGGCGGCGACCACCAGGTAGGCGGTGATGAAGGATGCAAGTCCACCAGCGCCAATCAGCAGCCATTCGCCGCCGCTGAGGTCTAGCCCGCTTTTCAAGGTTTTGAATACGGTGGCGCCCAGCATGGTTGGCACGGCGAGGAAAAAGGAAAACTCGGCAGCAGCAGGGCGGCTCGCGCCCAGTACCATGGCGCCGATGATCGTCGCGGCCGAACGCGAGGTGCCGGGCATCATGGCAAGGCATTGGAACAGGCCGATCACCAGAGCGATGCCAAAACCGATATCCGCCACGCGCTCATAGCGGGGCGCGCGTCCAGGGCGCTCGAGAAGCAGCAGAACGGCGCCGCCAATAATCAGGGCAACGGAGACGCTTAGGGGATTAAAAAACCATTCCTCGATGATATCGTCGAAGAGCAGGCCGAGCACGGCTGCCGGTAAAAAAGCCACAGCGATTTTGAACCATAGCCGCAGCACCGCAGGCGTGTCGGCGCCGGGGTAAAAGGGAAATAACCGTGCCCGGAAATACAGGACCACCGCGAGGATTGCCGGCAACTGGATGACAATCATGAAGGTTTCCGCAAAGCCCAGACTGCCGCCCAGCGTGAGCCAGCGCTCGATCACAATCATGTGCCCCGTGCTGCTCACGGGAAGAAACTCGGTCAAACCTTCCACAATGCCGAAAAGAAGTACTTTGATCAGGCTCACGGGAAACGCTCCATCAGGGTTTGGGAAAAATACCTCGGGCGGATTATACACCGGGGGAATGACGAATGCGGAATGGGAAGGGACGGGCCTATAGGATTTATAGGACCTATGGGGCCTATGGGACCTATACAGCGGAAATGCATAATCAAGAAAGCCCGCCCTCCCTTTCGGGAAGACGGGCTGGTTTCAGTATGTTATCCGATTACATCTTTACGATTTCGCCGCCGAAGCAGAAGGTCAATACCAGCAGCACAATGGTGGCCAGGATGCCGAGGAACAGCCCCGCCCAGTTAATGTCTTTCATGCCGTCGCAGCCGCTGGTGCAGGGACCGTCGGAGATCTGCAGGTTGATCGGCGTTCCCGGGTCCACGAGGGCCCCGGCCGCCGGGCTTTGGCTGATCACACTGCCCTGGGGTACGTCGTCGTTGCACACGCATTCCGTTTCACCCACAGGCAGGCCGACCGCGGCAAGCAGGGCCTGGGCTTCCTCGGCGGCCTCGAGCGCCACGTCGGGCACCGATACCTGGGCCGGGGCCTCGCCCTCGGGTTCACCTTCCATTTCGCCTTCCGCCTCGCCTTCGCCTTCACACTCGGTTACGGTAACGGAACGGGTGACCGTGCCTTCATTGCCCGCCTGATCCCTGGCGGAGTAGGTAATCACCTGCAGGCCGGACACGTTGGTATCCACGTTGCCGAGCTGCACCACCCGGCGGAACACGTCGCCATCGCATTCATCTAGGGCGGACATGACCCCCGCGTCGCGGTAAGACGCGCCGCATTCCACCGTCACGCTGGCCTCACCACGCAGGGTAAGCACCGGAGGCTCGGAATCGGTGACAATGACCGTGCGCGTCGCGGTGGCTTCATTGCCGCCGGGGAAACGGGACACCCGGTAGGTGATGACATAGGTACCGGGCCGTGCGCCGGACGTGCCGATCAGGCTGGACACCAGGCCGGACACCTGGATGCTGCTGGTCAGATCCGTACCATCGGCGTTGTCAACGGCCGTCACGCCCGTGTCGGTGTAGATCGTACTACATTCCAGCGTGATAATCGCCGGTGAGACGATAATCTGGGGTTCGGACACATCGACGACATAGACCTCGCGCACTTGCTCGGCGCGGTTGCCCGCAGCATCGGTGACGGTGTAGGTGATGGTATGCAGGCCAAGCCGGAAGGGATCGACACCTTTCGAAATTTGCACGGACCCGGTCAGGTCGCCGTCGCACGCGTCAACGGCGGAATAGCCGGGATCGACGAAGGGCTGGCCGTACGGTATTTCTATGGGAGTGCCGCCGACCAGGGTGATGACCGGGGCCGTCATATCCTGCACCAAGAGATGCTGCAGGTAGGGGCCACCCGCCTCCACCAGGCCTTCCGGATCGACCGGCTGGCCATCCGTATCCAGTTCCGGCACGGAGTTCCCGAAAGAATCCGTGGCCGCGTAGAGTACGTAGTATTCGCCCGGCAGCCCCATCGCCGCCGTCTCGTCATAGTTCATCGGGACGGCGCCGTCCATTTCCAGTCCGCCTCCCGGAAGCACATGCCATATCCAGCGTGCGGGGGTCAGGACCTCGCCGGTACACTGATCCTCCGCCACCACCGTGTTCACAGGAAACGCGCCGCCACATTCAGCGGTCGCATCTTCCGGCGTCACGGCGAGCAGCAGGTAACTCGGATCGATCAGACGTGAGGCCACGGAATAATTGTCGGCAAGATCCCAGGCCAGGTAATAGGCCCGGTAGCCCTTCCACACGGCACCGGACGGATCATCGCGCAGATTGAGCGGCAGGGGCTCCGTGTCGTCTTCGTCAAAAGCGTGTCCGGGCGGGTTGGCCGCAAAGTCGTCAAAGAAGCCCGCGTATCGGAAGTACTCGGCGCCTTCTTCGACGTTGTACTCGGTGAGTATCAGCAGGATACGCGCCGGAACCACAACGGCATCGTCACAGATATCCATGGCGTCCGCGCCGGGATCCACATAGGGCTCGACGTCGCAGATCCAGGGCAGCGGCTCGGAGAGCGAGTCGTCCCAGGCCTCCGTCACGCGCCATTCCACCGGCAATTGCGGGCGCCCGGAGGGATATTTGTCCGCAACCCAAGCCAGGGCGTCCGCCCACCATGCGGGATTCGGGTCGCCTTCCTCGAGGTCGATCACCGGGGTCTCGCCGCTTACCGGCGGGTCGCCGCCGTCCTGCAGGGTAATCACCGGACCGTCCGCGTTCAGTACACGCACCAGCCGGTAGACGGTGACGGTGTTGCCGCCGTATGACAAGGTATAGGTCACCAGGAATTCCTCGCCCAGGGGCGGGGTGGCTGAGGGAATACCGGAAACCTGGATCAGGTTCAGGGGGATACTCTGGCCGGTGCATTCATCGGTGGCGGACGCCACACCCGGATCGACATAGTCCAGGTTGCATTCCCACTCGGTTACCTGGACCGGGCCATAGGTGGGATGGATCTCCGTGCCGTCCACATCGTTCAATACGATGTCCAGGCCGGGAATAATAATCGTGCGCACGACCGTCGCGATATTGCCGGCGCTATCAGTCACGGTATACGTACGGTAGCCCACCGAATCCGTTGTGGCGGTATTGGGATAGCCGCTGATCACAATGGCAGCCGTCAGGTTGCCGTCGCAAGCGTCCACCGCGGTAGCACCCGGATCCACGAAGGGTTGATTGCATTCCAGCATCATTTCCTCGTCACCGAGCAGGGTAAGCACCGGCGGCGCCGTGTCTTCCACGCGCAGTTCCACCGTACGCACCGGGGCGGCGATGGGCGACCCGGCATAGACGGCGCCATAATAGAGCAGGTAAACGCCCGTGCGTGCCGTGCTGATCAATGCAGGATCCGGCACCTCCACCAGTTCCTCGTTCACCACCTCGTAGGCGTCGATAATGATATTGCGGTCGATGGCCATACCGGTGCAGTTGTCCCATACCCGGCCGATTTGCGGCAGGACGAAAGGATAGCCCGCGCCGCATTCCATGCGGACTATGGTGCGGTCGCCCGTTTCCTCCACCACGGTGCCGGCAGGGCTGAAGACCAGGTCAAGACTGATGTCCTCGGTCAGCAGCACGGACCGACGCGCGGCCGCCAGGTCGTGAGGTGGATAGTTCAGGGTGTAGTTGATGGGATATTTGCCCAGGGCATAGAGATTGCCTGTTTCATAAATATTCACCATGGCGGCGGTAATCACGCCCAGGCCGCGCACATCCACCCAGGCGGTCAGCATGGTATCATCGTCACAGATATGGTTGGCGTAATACCCGTAGGTGCCAATTTCGGTATCGTTATAACGCGGCTGTGCCGCCCACCAGTTCGC
>JAAYBJ010000179.1 GCA_012730105.1 Candidatus Hydrogenedentota bacterium | reverse complement strand
GTTTATAATGAAACGAAGAATACTTTGATACGGGCGTATTTCATGTGTTTCTTTCTGACTGAGATACTGCATTTTGATTGCGCCGAAGGCGCCACTTCTTCCGGGCGAAGTCCCGGACGAAGCGTAGGATATTAAGCCTGTTGCCTCTGGAATTCGAAAAGGAGTAAAAGATGTCGTTTATGGATACGTTTTCCCTTACGGGAAAAGTAGCATTGATTACAGGCGGTGCGGGCCTGTATGGCCGTCAGTTGGTGCGCGCCCTCGCGGAAGCCGGTGCGGAGACTTTTGTGGCGTCGCGCAATTTGGAAACACTCACGGGCCTGGCCGATACGCTGGCCGGAGACGGCCTCAACATTCATCCTGTGCAGTTCGACCAGGGGGAGGAAGCCTCGGCGCTCGCGCTGCGCGATCATATCCTGGAACAGTCCGGGCATATCGATGTGCTGGTAAACAACGCGGTGGCCCGTCCCATGAAAAAAGGATATCAAGACGACCTTGGCGCTTTTGCCGAAAGCATGCGTATCAACGCGACCGGTCTATTCGCCGTTACCCGTGCCATTGGCGATGTTATGGTAACAAAGGGCAGCGGCTCGATTGTCAATATCGGTTCCATCCAGGGTATGATTGGACCAGACCAGTTCATCTACCGCGGCACGGAGATGAACGGCTGGTATCCTGACTATTTCTTTCACAAGGGCGGCATGATTAATTTCACCCGTTTTATCGCCAGCTATTACGGCGCCAACGGAGTGCGCTGCAATTGCGTGTCCCCCGGCGGTTTTTGGACCACTTCCATGCCGGAGTCCTTTGTGCGCCAATACGGCGAACGGACGTTTTTAGGCCGTTTGGCCAACGAAACGGACCTTATGGGCGCCGTGGTTTTTCTCGCAAGCGAGGCATCGGCGTATATCACCGGCGTCAATCTTCCCGTGGACGGGGGCTACACGGCCAAGTAGGCGGCCAATACCGGAGGTAAAGAATAATGCGCAGTTGGTCCTTTATAGACTTCAGTGTCATGATCGCTTATATCGTGGGTATCGTTATCTTCGGCAGCCTGTTCGCGCGCCGCCAGAAGACCGCCACTGATTTCTTCCTCGCGAACCGGCGTATACGATGGCTACCCATCGCCTTGTCCGTGATCGCAGCGGATTTGAGCGCCGTTAGTTATATGGGTGCACCGGCCATGGCGTTTCAGAATGATCTGCGCTATGCTTTGACCATCCTCATTTTCCCGATTGCGGTGTTGACCGCGGTCTTTGTTGTGGTTCGGGTCTTTTACCGCCTGCAGGTGTTTACTGTATATGAGTACCTGGAACAGCGTTTCCATGTGTCCATCCGAATGTTGGCGGCATTTCTTTTCCTGCTGACGCGCGGCGGCTGGTTGGCGTCTGTCATCTACGTGCCTGCGCTGGCGTTGTCCGTGGTCACCGGCGTGAACCTTGCCGTTTGCATTCTGGTTATCGGGCTGCTCACCGCTTTTTACACCGCCCTGGGCGGCATAGAAGGGGTAATCTGGTGTGACGTGATCCATTTCTGCGTGCTCAGCTTTGGTATCGTGATAACGATTGTCTTTATTCTCGCTGATTTTGACGGCAGCGTGCCGGCGATTTGGGCGATCGCCTCGGAACACGGTAGGACCCGCATGGCGAATTTTGACTGGCGGTTGAGCGCCGAGTTTACGGTCTGGGGCATCATCGCCATGAGCCTGGTCAATAATCTGTCTTCTTATGGTACAGACCAACTGGTCGTGCAGCGTTATTTCACGGCGAAATCCATGAAAGACCTGCTGAAAAGCGCCTTTACACAATCGTTCCTGGTGGTGCCGGTCATTCTCTCCCTGTATCTCGTGGGTACAGGTCTGTTCGCCTATTACCAGCAGCACCCGGACATGATGGAATCCTTGATGGGCCTGGATTCAAAGAATCCGGTACAGGCTGTCAACCGGGTGTTTCCCCACTTTATTACCTTCGGGCTGCCGGTGGGGATTTCCGGACTCGTCATCGCCGGTATTATTGCTGCCACCATGAGCAGCTTGAGTGCCGGGCTGAATTCCATGAGTACGGTGGTGGTCATGGATTTTTATAAACGTTTCTTCCACCGTGAAGACAGGGAAGATGGGCACTACCTGCGCGCGGGCCGCATCTGCACCATTCTTTTGGGGCTTGCGGCCACAGGTGGCGCGTTTTACGTTGGCCGACTCGGCACGATACTGGAAATAACCGGCAAAATATCGAGTTTTCTTGTGGGGCCGGTTGTCGCCATGTTCCTGCTGGGAATCCTTACCAAACGCGCCAACACACCGGGGGTCTTTGTTGGGGCCCTCTGCGGGCTGGGCGTTGTCGCCTATTTGAGTTCCACCGTGTTCTGGCTGTGGTGGGGCCTGTTCGGACTCACCGTGAGCGCCGTGCTCGGTTATGTCTTGAGCGTGGCCTGGAGCCTGACAAAAGTGGGCAACAGGGATGTTCAGGAACTGTAAGCCGTCGCTGGAAACTACCGGGAAAGAGAACTAATTTCCACAGTGCACGAATCAGTCCGTCGCACACCTTGATGAACAGTGACGCCTCGTCCACCTATTTTCAATGGACATCGTGGGGGGGCTTTGTTACCCGTTCAGCGCCCAACCGGGGCGATAGCTGCGTTTCAGCAGTTCATTCGCTTCATCACTGTTGGTGACGCGGCCTGCCGCGCCGTCGTATTCGAGTTCCTTGCCAACCCGATAGGCCACCAGCCCGAGCAGCATCATTTCCATTTTGTTGCCGCCGTATTCCAGGTCACAGGTGGTTTTCAGGTTACCCTTGCAGGCGTCAATCCACTCCTGCTGAAAATTGCCCATGGGTTCTATCAGTTCCTCCTGTGAACGCGGCTTGTAGTAGGTCATGTCCGCGTTGTCATCGGAGGGAAGGATAAGCCGGTCGTCGAAAGAGCATATCAGGTGTCCCTTGCTGCCCTTGAACATCGCGCCGTGATCTATCTTGCTCAGGTCAACGCACTCCCTGGGCGAAGCCGGCATGGCGCCTCCCTGGTACCAGTTGGCTTCGATGGCGGGACGCCAGTCATTGGCGGGAAGATTGAAGGTCATGGTCAGTTCCACGGGCGTGACTTCCGGATTGTAGGCTTCACCTGTTGCCGAAGCGGAAACCGGCAGTTGGGCGTCTATGGCGTTCCAGGCGATGTCCATGGTGTGGCTGCCCATATCCCCGACCTGGCCCGCGCCGAAATCCCAGTACATGTTCCATTGCAGGCAGTTCATGCCTGATTGGCCGGAAAAATACTCCGGGTTGTAGGGATGATAGGGGGACGGCCCGATCCACAGGTCATAGTTCAAAGAGGCGGGTGGATCGCCTGCCGCAGCCGGATAACCGGGCTTGCGCAACTGGCGGTCGCCCCACGCGCACACCGATTGCAGTTCGCCGATGGCTCCGTCGTGAATCAGTTCCCGAATGCGGTTGAAGTTCGGCTTCGCGTGACGCTGGGTGCCGTGCTGTACCGCCAGTTTGCCCTTGTTCTTTAGATAGGTTTCCCGAACCAGCCGCACCTCTTCCACGCTAAGACCGCACGGTTTCTCCAGGTAAAGATGATATCCCCGGTTCATGGCCCACACGCCGATAAAGGCGTGGGTGCTGTCGGGAGTGCAGCATACCACCGCATCAATGTCCTTCTGCTCAAGACACTGCCGCCAGTCCGCATAGCATTTGGCGTTGGGGAACACTTTTGCCGCGAAAGCGAGGTGGTCTTCATCCACATCGCACAGGGCGACCACGTTCTCATTTTTCAATCCTTCGTAATGGGCTTCGGCACGGCCCCACGTGCCGATGAGCGCCACGTTCAACTTGTTACTCGGGGCGGTTTGCCCGAACAGCGTGCCGCTGGGCAAAATCAACAAGCCCGCGCTGCCAGCGGATACGCTTTTAATAAAACTACGACGGCTGATCTTGGAGTTCTTACCCATGGGTGCTTTCCTTGTGGTTGAGGGAACGTTTCCAAGGGGATTATACAAAGTTCCCGGGGGACGATGCAGTATCGTTCCCGGCATGCTTTT
>JAAYBJ010000178.1 GCA_012730105.1 Candidatus Hydrogenedentota bacterium | reverse complement strand
GTTTATAATGAAATGCAAAATGCTTTGTTATGGGCGTTTATCATGTGTTTCTTCCTGACTGAGATGCTGTATATTGGTTGTGCCGAAGGCGCCACTTCTTCCGGGCGAAGTCCCGGACGAAGCGTAGTATCTTGGTGTGAAAGACGATGCAGATGAGTAAAAAACATGTGATAATAGCCGGCATAATTCGAGTACATAGTATATGTTGGCGAGTAGTGACACCCTGCGCGGGGTGTCTCTACTCGCCAACTTAAAGTCACCGCAGTGTTAACTTCTTCGAAATAATGCCGGAAATTGACAGGGAACAGTATGAAGAGGGAGGGTATGGTTTTGTATCACCATAGAGAATAAAAAATCGCTATTGATTACACGTAGCGGGGTGATTTATAGTAAACTTGTGCTTTAGCCAAGTGTCATGGAGGGTGATGTCCTGTGTTTGCCCCAAACCGCTTGTTGACTGTGAAGGAGCAATGGCTGCTGGCAGGTATCATGGCCGCTGTTCTTGTGGGTGCGGCAACCGTGTATTATCGAGGGTACCGTCCGGCGGACAGCACGGACGAGCTGATACTTGAAGCTGAGCGGTCAGGTCTGGGGATAGCGACAACACCTCCCAAGCATGACAAATTTCCGGTTGGGAACGCTTCATTGCCGGGGACGCCGGTTGCGGAGGAACAAGGGATATCCGAGAAGCCTGTTTCATCCACCCCTCAGTCCTCAGACGCCACGATTCCACCGTTTCAACTCCTTGCCGCCGAAACAGAGGCGGAGCCACGCACCATTGGCGTCGCCGCGATGGGCGCTATAAGAAAACCCGGTTTGTACATGACACCCGCAACGTACCGTGTGGCGGACCTGATTGCGCTCGCCGGAGGCGCCACCGAGGCGGCGGACCTGTCTGAAATCGCCCTGACGGCCGCCCTGATTGATGAGACCACCCTTACCATTCCTGAACAGACCGTGCCGGTTCTGGATGGAAGCAGTGTCAGCGCGCGGCGGATGGCGTCACAGCACACTTTAAATCCAGCCCAGTATCTGAAGCGTTCCTTCACTGTTCCCGGGAGTCCTGCGCAGCCCATGGCTGCATACCAGGGGAACCCACAGCCCATCCCGGAGACAGCTTCTCGTCTTGTAGCACAGAGTACTGCCTCAGGGGTGATTAATCTGAATCAGGCTACGTCGGAACAATTGCAGCAATTGCCGGGAATCGGACCGGTACTGGCCGACGCCATCATTGCCGAACGCGAACGGCAACCCTTTGTTTCCGTCGATGATCTGGACCGGGTGCATGGCATAGGAGAAAAGCGCCTTGCCGCCATTCGATCCTTGGTAATCGCCCCGTAAAATCTTGTGGCGGGCTTAAATATCTGATAAACTTAACGCATCTCTCCTGTTTTCACGGGTTGCGCGGCTATCCATTTCCCGTGAATCGTATGTAGTGTTTCATAAAGGTTATTTTTATGTCGTTTTCACCTGTCCTGACGCCGCCTCCCGCAACAGAGGGCGGCTGGTTTGAAGCCTTGTTGAGTTTGTCCCGCTTTCTACGTTCTCCCGGGGGATGTCCATGGGACAGGGAACATTCCGCCCGGCAGTTTGCGGGTTTTGCCTGCGAAGAGGCTGAAGAACTGTGCGAGGCCCTGGACTCGGGGAATGATGCACACGCGGAAGAAGAGTACGGAGATTGCCTTTTCACGCTGCTTGCCTGCATGGCGGCAGCCGAGGCGGAGGGGCGTTTCAGCATGTCCTCCGCCTTGGAAAGAGCCTACGAAAAGATGGTGCGGCGTCATGATCATGTATTCCGGGGGGATCGGGCGGCCACGCCGGAGGAGGCCATCGCTTCCTGGAACAGTATAAAACTGCGGGAAAAAGAAAAACAACGCGGGGAATAAAAGCAGGGATGCCCTACAGTTTTGAAAATAAAGTTGTTTTGATTACCGGCGGAAGCCGTGGAATTGGCGCCGCTATTGCCCGGGGATTTGCCGCGTCCGGGGCCGCGGTCATTATCGCGTCGCGCAAGCAGGCAGCCATTGATGAAACGGTGGCAGCCATTCGTGCCGCAGGCGGGAAGGCCTCCGGTATTTCATGCCATACGGGTAAAATACGGGAAATTGAAAGCCTTTTTGACACGATCCGAAGGGATTTCGGGCGTCTGGACGTTTTGGTGAACAACGCGGCCACAAATCCTTATTTCGGCCCTTTCCTGGAGGCGGGCGAGTCGTTCTTTGACAAAACGTTTGAAGTCAATGTAAAAGGGTATTTCTTTGTCGCGCAGGAGGCATCGCGCCTGATGGTAAAACAGGACGGTGGCGCTATCATTAATATCGCTTCTACTGAGGGCGTCAGCCCTTCGCCCATGATGGGCATGTACGCGATGACCAAGGCGGCGGTAATTATGATGACCAAAGTGATCGCGCGGGAGTTGGGCGGCGCGAATATCCGCTGCAATTGTATTTGTCCCGGATTGACGGAGACGCGCTTCGCCGGAGCCCTTATTGATTCCCCGGAAATTCACCGCCGCTGCGTTGAACAAACGGCGATGGGACGCCATGCGCAGCCTGAGGAAATCGTTGGTCTTGCGCTGTACCTGGCCTCTGATTCGGCCAGTTATACCACGGGAGCCGTGATCCCTTGCGATGGCGGCGCTTCCATATAGCCTCAAGTCACTATTCAGAAAAACAACATTTGGATATCGTCTTATGAGCACAGATGTCAACCACGCGGCGAAAGCCTTCAAGAGTTATTTCGGCATAACACCGCTTCTTGCGGCGCGGGCTCCGGGCCGTGTCAACATCATCGGGGAACACACCGATTATAACGACGGCTTTGTCCTTCCCATGGCGATCGAGCATGATACAGTCATTGTTGGACGCCCCCGGACGGACAAGCTGCTCCGCATGCGTGCGGAGAACCTGGACTTGAACGCCGAGGCCAGGCTGGATGCGCGCGTAAGAAACGCGGACCAGCCCTGGACAGATTATCTTGTCGGGGTGGCGGATGAGCTTTTTAAACTGGACAAGCCGGTTGCCGGGGCGGATCTGCTTGTTATGGGGGATGTGCCGGTCGGTTGCGGGCTTAGCAGTTCCGCCGCACTGGAAATGGCCGCGTTGGTATTCTTCGAACAGGCAGGCGCTTTTAAACTGGAAGATGCCGAGGCCGCCCGATTGGGACAACGTGTGGAAAATAATTTTCTGGGCCTCAGCACCGGCATTATGGACCAGTTTATTTCCCGTTGCGGCCGGGAGAATCACGCTTTGTTTCTTGACTGTCGCAGCTATGACTTTGAACGCGTGCCGGTCGCTTTCGATGACGCCCTGTTTGTAATCGCCAACACCGCCTGTCCAAGAGGATTGACGGCATCCAAGTACAACGAGCGTGTGAGGGAATGCGGGCAGGCCGTGGATGTGCTGAAATCCATGCTGGGCAAAGGCGGCGCGAAATTACGCGACTATGAGCTCGCCGACCTGCTTGATGTGCAGGAGTACCTGGAGGATGTCCCCTTTCGACGCGCCCGTCATGTCATTACCGAGAACGCCCGCACCTTGGAAGCCCGTGAAGCCATGCGCGCCGGTGACGCGGAAAGCCTGGGGGCGCTTATGAACGCCTCCGACGAAAGCCTGCGCATAGACTACGAAGTGACCAGTCGTGAGTTGGACGTTCTTGCCGGTATCGCGCGGGAACTGCCCGGTTGTTTCGGCGCGCGTATGACCGGTGCGGGCTTTGGCGGGTGTACCGTGAATCTGGTACGCCGGGATAGGACGGCCTCATTTTGTGACGAATTACTGAGACGGTATGCCTCGGAAACCGGCATCACGGGAGAGGTCTATATTTCCGCGCCCGCCGCGGGAGCGGGGAGCGTCGCCCTTCAGTCCGCATCATGATCCGTTTTGCGATGGTCTTGTTGTCAATCGATCCTGTTGACGCGGACGGGTGGGGAAAATTTGGTCCTCTCCATTCCTTCAGGGTGCTAAGATTACTTTTTGCCGGCCCCCTTCCCTTGTGCCGGCCCCTTTTATTCGGGTAGTATACCCCCGGTTTCAGGTATGCTTTTTTTGCTGTATCCCACAGCCTGAGAGGAGTCCTTTATGGGCGGTTTATTTGGAGTCGTCTCCAGCGAAGATTGTGTTCAAGACCTGTTTTACGGGACCGATTACCATTCCCATCTCGGTACCTGCCGCGGTGGCCTCGCGGTGATTGACGATAAAGAGTTTCACAGGCACATTCATGACATTTCCAATGCCCAGTTTCGGTCCAAGTTTGAGCAAGACATCAAGACCATGCATGGAAACAGCGGTATCGGGGTGATAAGTGACAATGAATCCCAACCGCTCATCATATGTTCCCACCTGGGCACGTATGCCCTTGTTACCGTGGGGATGATCAATAACCTGGAAAGCCTCAAAAGAGACGCTTTTCGCAGGCGCATCACCCACTTTTCGGAAATGAGCAGCCTGGGCATCAACCCTACGGAACTGGTGGCGACACTCATCAATGAGGGCGCCACTTTCGAGGACGGCATCTGCAATGCTCAGGACAGGATTGAAGGTTCCTGCTCCATGCTGCTGCTGACCCGCGACGGCGTTTATGCCGCAAGGGACAAATTCGGTCGCACACCCGTTATCATCGGAGAAAAACCGGGCGCCTATGCCGCCACCTTTGAAACTGCCGCCTTTCCCAACCTGGACTACACCGTGGAACGCTACCTGGGCCCTGGTGAAATCGTGCTGCTGACACCCGAGGGCGTTGAACAAAAGCAGGCGCCGGGCGACTATCTGCAAACATGCGCCTTTTTGTGGGTGTATTACGGCTTTCCCGCCTCCGGGTATGAGGGCATCAATGTGGAAGCGGCCCGCTACCGTTGCGGCGCGGCCATTGCCGCCCGTGATGACGAGGAAATAGACCTGGTGGCGGGTATTCCCGATTCCGGAACGGGACACGCCATAGGCTACGCCAACCACAGGGGCATACCCTACGGACGTCCCTTTACTAAATATACGCCGACATGGCCGCGCAGTTTCATGCCCCAGGAACAGGAGACTAGAAATCTTGTCGCGCGCATGAAACTCATCCCTGTTCCGGATCTTGTCCAGAATCAGCGCTTGCTCTTCTGTGATGATTCCATCGTGCGGGGCACACAGCTTGCCGACACGATCAAGCGGCTTTATGAAGCGGGCGCCCGTGAGATTCACATGCGCCCGGCCTGCCCTCCCCTGATTTTCGGTTGCAAGTACCTCAACTTCTCAAGATCAAAATCCGAGCATGATCTCGCGGGGCGCCGGGCGTTACGTGAACTGGAGGGCGGCGAGGACAACGCCTTGGAAGAATATGTGGATCCCCATTCCGACAGGCATGCCGCCATGGTGGACCGCATACGCCAACTGCTGCGCCTGACCACTCTGAAATACCAGCGCCTGGATGATCTCGTGACCGCCATCGGCCTGCCTAAGGAGAATCTGTGCACCTATTGCTGGGATGGGTGTGAGGGGTGTTACGGGAAGCAGATGACGTTCTAAGCGCTTGTTCTGGCCGCTGTAACAGCACTGTGCCGTATCGTAGTCGGTGGTTGGTGGCGTTTTCTGAAATATAGCGGCCCGTTGCAGGTCGAACCGGCGCAAACAGCTGAAACTATTCCGAAGGGAGAAGGATGTGACCACCAGACTTCAAATGCTTATAGCGTTGCTTTTCGCAGGCTCGGCCTTGTCCGCGCCGTCATTTTCCGCGGAGAACGTAGAGCACGCGGGGTGGCCTCAGTTCCGGGGGCCCCATGGGAATGGCATCATCGCCGAGCCCGGCGTGGAGCGAGGCTTGCCCCGCCAATGGAGCGAAACGGAGAATATCGCCTGGAAAACGGAAATTCCCTTTCGGGGCTGGTCCACGCCGGTCGCTCTTGACGGGCAGGTGTGGCTGACTACCGCAACGGAAGACGGACATGATTTCTATGTAATCTGCCTGGACGCTGCAACGGGGGCAATCCGCTTTAACGAAAAGTTGTTTCACGCAGATAACCCTGAAGAACTGGGGAATGAAGTCAACTCCTACGCCTCCCCTTCTCCAGTGATTGAACAGGGCCGTGTTTACGTGCACTTCGGCAGTTACGGCACCACCTGCCTGAACACGACGGATTGCACGGTAATTTGGAAACGAAACGATTTACCCTGTCGTCATTACCGCGGGCCGGGATCTTCTCCGGTTATTTTCGAGAATCTGCTAGTGCTAACCTTTGACGGTGCGGACCAGCAATATCTGGCTGCCCTGAACAAGGACACCGGAGAAACCGTCTGGAAAACGGACCGAACTACGGTATGGCTGGATCTGGACGACCAGGGCATGCCCGCCCGGGAAGGCGATTTTCGCAAGGCCTTTACCACCCCCTGCGTGCTATCCGTGAACGATACCCCCCTGTTGGTCAGCCCCGGTTCCTACACGGCCTTCGCCTATGAAGCCCGGACGGGCAAGGAAGTGTGGAGCGCGCGCAATGGCTCCTATTCCCCGTCGATGAGTCCGATCGCAGGAAACGGGCTGGTCTACCTGGCCACAGGACGGGGCCCCACGAAAGCGTTGTGGGCCATGCGTCCGGACGGACAGGGCGATGTTACCGACAGCCACATCGCATGGGAACTTGAGGGAAGGCTCGTGCCGGAAGAACCCTCTCCGATATTGCATGACGGGCTGTTTTACATCATCAGCAATGACGGCGCTGTAACCTGTATGGAGGCAGCCACGGGCGCCCAGGTATGGAGCGAACGTATTGGCGGCAATTACATGGCCTCCCCCGTTTACGCCGACGCAAGTCTATTTTTCCCCAGTGTGCAGGGGCGTACCACGGTTCTCAAGGCCGGACGCAACTTCGAAAAGATCGCCGTAAATTCGCTGGATGCGGGGTGTCTGGCGTCGCCGGCCGTGGACGGGAACGCCCTCCTGCTCAGGACCAAAACCCATGTATACCGAATTGAGAATAAAGGTGCTTACGACGATTCCGTTGACAATTAATTATGAGTTTTGTTTTAAGTATAGGTAACCAAGAAGAGTGTCATGTTTTGATTTGTCTCAAAGACCCAAAAACAACGTGTCATTCCGGTTTTTCGCGGTGGGAAAAAGACATGTATCGAAGAGTGTGCCAGGCCGCGAAAAGACCGGAATCTATCTTCGTAAACCGCAAGTGAGGAACGGCCCGCGTTATCTGTATTATTCGAGAAGGGAAATGGGCATTCATTACAGCGGGCTGAATCTGGATTCCGGTCTTTTTCGCGTTGTCCAGTAACATTCTTCGACCCGAGCCGGCAGTCGCGAAAAAACCGGAATGACAGTGCTTGGGGTTGTTTATAATGAAAAGCGAAATGCGTTGATGCGGGCGTTTTTTATGCTCCCTTTATTTTCTTCGTATGTAGTGTTGACTTTTGGCTTGCGCCGAAGGCGCCGCTTCTTCCGGGCGAAGTCCCGGATGATGCGTAGCCTCTTAAATGCACTTTATGAATGTTCTCCCCGGGGGGGCATGAGTGATCTGGCCCGATTTCTTGGCTACCACGCATCGTCCACAAGCGCCGGGTCATTGGGATTGGGCACGTGAAAGTACGTCATCTCGCCTCCGGGATCGGTGAATTCGGTTAGTTTCACTTCCCAGTCGTGCGTCGCCTGGGGGTACCAATGGGTGGTCTGCCAGGCTTTTACGGAACAGGACAGGCCGCCGGGATGCACGGAATCATCGGGAACCGGTCCGCTCAATGTGGCGGGGTCAATGGTGATCATACGAAGATCCGCTTCCTGCAGGGCGGGGTTATGGGCGCGATTCAAGGTAAATACCAATGGCCCGTACATGACAGCGGCGCGGCCGGCCTGTGCCGCCCGGCCTTTGACCAGCCGAAGCGTTGGCGCAAAATCAATATTAACCGTGTCGCCTGACTGCCAGTTCCGCTTGATGGCAAGAAAACTACCCGGGCTGTGTTCGAAAGACCACAGCTCGCCATTGACGGTGATTTCCGGTTTTGCCGCCCAGCGAGGTAGGCGCAGGCGCAGGGTAAACTCCTGTGCGGAGGCGGGTGTGAGTTTAATGGCGACATGTCCGTTTTGCGGGTAGGCGGTTTCCTGCGCGATTTTCACTACAGCGCCGCTTGGCAGCGTAAGCGTCGCCGTTGAGGGGGTGTAGGTGTTGACTGCAATGCCGTCATCAGACGTGTAGTAAATCATCCGGGGCAGTTCGGAGACAATGCGCCGGTAATTGCAGGGACAGCAATAGGTATCGCCTCTATGATAGACGCGGGGGCCTTCAAAGGGCGTGTAATAACGGATACGGCGTCCGTCCGGCGACTGGGCGCCGAAAAGAGCGTTATATAGGGCACGTTCCATGAGATCGCCGTACAGGGCGCTACCCTCGCGGCGCAACAGGTCGTCCCACCAGCGGATGGCGTAGGCCGTGGCGCAGGTTTCACCCAGGTTGGCCGCCCCTTCCTGCGTGTTGTGCCAGCATTCATGTTGCCCGCAGGCGCCGATGATGGTAAGCCCTTCCCCTTTCAGCATGTAGTCCAGGGCTTTGCGGGTATTCGTCCACAGGCCTTCGTCCGGCGCAATATCATAGAGCATCAACTGCGCCAGGCAGCGGGAGAGATAGGCGTATATGTGCCCCTGGATCGGCCCCCAGCGGCCGGAAACAATCAATCCGTCCCATGCCGCCAGTTTTCGAAAATCCCGGCAGAAATCGAGATAACGTGCCTCTTGCGTACCCCCGTACAGGCGGAGTAATGTCGGCTCGATGCCGGTGGCCCCCATGTAGACCGTTATATCCCAGTTTGACGTCGTCCGTTCCGGTTCCGCCTGCCAGCCGTTTACGATGTAGTCGGCGCCTTTGACGGCCGCTTCCAGCGCTTTTTCATTGTTGAATAATTCATACTCGGTGAGAAGCCCGTAAATAAGATACGACATTTCATGTATATCCCAGAGCGAGCGGAGCCGCGCTTCTTCCTTGAAGAAGCCCAGGTACCCGTCCGGTCCCTGGAGGGCAAGTATTTCCCGAACTACCCCGTCTTTTTTTTTCGCTACCCGGGTATCTTCCGTGTAATAAGCCAGACGTGCCAAGGCGTCCAGGGTCTTTCCAAGTCCGATGTAACCACTGCCGGCCGTGCGCTCCCGGAAAGGCTTTAGAAAGTCCCCGTCCAGATCCATGGCCAGCAGGTTGTTTTCCACCGTAACGTCAATGCGCCGCCCGATTTCACCGCCCACACGCACGTGCCGGATATCCACCGGTGTAAACACCTGGTTCCCTTGGGCTGGCGCCCCCGACACGATTGCCGCGATACATCCCATCCACATGATTATGCGCATGCTGTGATTCTCCTTTCGGTTACGTTGTTCAGTATAGCGAAAAAATGAGAGCGGTTGGTAAATGGTAATATTGCGTAACGATGGGTAGATGGGGATAATGAAGGGGTAGAACTTCCCCCCAGTTAAAACAAGGCGGGAGCATTGGAACAGTCTTTATATGGGAATAAGCGCATGACAGATTCGTCTGATACAGGTTCGTTATTTGTTTGCTATCCGGATCTGCGAAAGAGACTGTCCCACGTGACGCTCGGTGATTTTCCCACGCCCGTGGAAAGGCTCAAGAATCTGGAAGAGCGCCTGAGGATTGGCGATGCGCGCCTGTACGTGAAGCGGGATGATTTGAGCGGAAGGCCCTACGGGGGCAACAAGGTGCGCAAACTTGAGTTCCTGCTGGCGCGGGCGGTGCAACGGGGATGCAAGGAAGTGCTTACCTTCGGGGGGGCAGGTTCCAATCACGCCCTGGCTACCGGATTGTACGCCCAACGGATGGGGCTCCGCTCCATCTCCATGCTGATTCCACAGCCTAACGCGTACAGTGTCCGGAAGAACCTGCTCATGTCGCTGCGGTCGAGGATTGAACTCCACCAAAGCCCAGGTATGCTTGCAACCGCCCTGGCCAGCATCAGGGAACTGGCCGTTCATAAAATGCGCACGGGGCGCTTTCCATACTTGATAGCACCAGGCGGCACGTCCGCTTTGGGCATGGTTGGATTTGTGAATGCCGCATTTGAACTCAGGGATCAGGTGCAGCGCGGCGAATTACCGGAACCGGATATCCTGTACGCCGCTTCGGGAACCATGGGCACGGTTGTGGGGCTATTGCTCGGTTTGAAGGCGGCGGGAATGAAAACACGGGTGGCGGCAGTGCGGGTTACGGAGGCGCGGTTCAGCTCCATGGGCAAAGCAGCCCGTTTATTCCAGGCCGCGAACAGCCTGCTGCACACGGCGGATCCCGCCTTCCCCCTGCTCGCCTTTCCCCCGGAAGATTTTCTGTTCATTCATGATTTCTACGGGGAGGCCTACGGGTTATACACCCCCGAGGCCATGGAGGCGGTGCGCCTGGTGGCTGAAAACTCCAGCCTGCGTCTGGAGGGAACCTATACGGGAAAAACCTTTGCCGCCCTGATCGCCGATCTTCGCGGAGAGCGTCTGAAAGACAAGACCATTTTATTCTGGAACACGCACAATTCCCTTGATTTCAGCGATGAGGTAGCGAGGATGGATTATCACGAGCTTCCGAAAGCGTTTCACCGTTATTTTGAGGAAGAAGTACAACCTTTGGAACGTCAACCCGGATCCTGAGGATTCTGAGCCGGAATCTTCGCCATGGCTTCCACAGGAAAGTGTCCGCCCCGGATATACCGCCCGAGCAGTCGCGGCGCCATTTTACGCATGACTTGCCCCATGATCTGGTCGGTCCGGTCTGCGGGAATTTCCCCGGCGGCCAGTTGTACAAGTTCCAGTATGTGGTAGCGGGGTTTGGCGTAGTGCGAAAGCAGTGCCTGATTGATCAGGCTGAGGAGCCAAGTGCAGCCGCCGCAATACTCTACCGCCCATTCCGCGGGGCTGTCCTCCAGTTCACGGAGAAGTGTTCTTGCAGTGCCCACAATGTCGCGCAGGTGGAAGCGGGCCGCGCCGGCGCACATGCCGCAGCAGAGGGTGTTCTCGCGGTTATGAGTTGATTCCATCACGGTAATGCCCATAAGCCCCAGCAGTTCCCGGACCTTGTCGAAAAGAAAATCACCGGAGGCCTTGGGCCAGCAATTGTCATGAAGAACAACGGTTTTATTCAACGGGGTCAGGCGCATATCGCCCTTCAGAACCCTTTCACACAGCCATTCTTCAATGGGACTAACCTCGACATCGAGGGGAACATCCAGTACGTCCGGATACACGCATTTAAAAAGGTGATAGCAGGCCAGGCAGGGTACGACAACCCGCTTCAGCCTCATACGCATGAATTCATTCCGCACGTTTTGCGCGGCGGCCCGCGCCGCGTCCCAACACCCCATGCGGTAGAAAGGCTCCCCACAGCACAGGTCCAGGGAACCGAATATGGGGAGCTCCGCGTACAGGGGAGAATCCAGCATAAAGGGTAGAAGCAGCATGTTGCAGCCGGCGAACATCATGGTGTCGCATGCCGGGGGCTTGTGCCAGTTCGTTTCCCATGCCTGTACCAGGCGCTGTTCACGGTCGGTCAGGGCTTGCTGCCCGGTCCTGTGCAGATTGTTTTCCTGGTAGGGAAGCACCAGCCGCGCCGTTTCGGGTATGCCCTCCACGCGGCAGCGCTCTCCCCAGCGCGTCATGATCAGCGTGTGGGGATTGGCTTCCTGCGGGCAGATGGAATTACAGTCCATGCAGCCGGTGCATCGGTCGAGAACAAAGGAGTGCTCGGCATGAACGAGTTTTTCCAACTCCTGTTTCGCCTCCTGGGAAGGCAACCGCAGTACGGGACACTCGGCAAAACAGCGCCCGCAGGAATCACAACGTTCGGAAACGAATTCTTTGGTGAACCGGAATGGCTTGGTTGTCATGGCTTTACTCGATAGGCGGCGGAAAGAAACGGCCCGATCCGCCGCGCTGGTTGCGTAATACGCCCAATGCCAGGTTAAAGGCCGCCTTGCGATGTCCGCTTTGTGGATGCTCGCCAATGGCCTCCTGGACAAGTTCGAGTACATGACGCGTTCTGTGGCCGGATTCGGACAGCATCAGCATCTCCAGGCAACCGCTGCAATAGACCCCGATCTGGTCTGTTTTGGCTGCACGCAAGTTTTTAACACAGGCGCGTTGCCCCCCGAAAAGGGCTTGCTTGCCGTATCCCGCGTCATGAGAAATACCACTTCCGATGCCGCAACACAAAGCGTTGTCGGCGTGTTTTGGGGCTTCCCGACATTCAAAACCAAGGAATGCCAGTATCTTCCGGGGCCACTGGAAGTAGTCCGGGTGGTAGAGTTTGGCGTGGCAGGAATCTTGAATCGTGATGGTCTGCCCGTCAAACCGCTTCACCACGGGCAGGGTGCCCGATTCCAGAGCATTGTGGACTCGCTCCAAAAAGGGAAGAAAACGTATGCCGCTGAAATCCGCTCCGAACTGAGGTAAAACATGGGTAAACATATTCAGGTCGCCCGTGCAGGCCAGGTAGACGGTTTTCACGCCCAGCTCCCTGAAATAGCGGGTGCACCTCCTTGCCGCCTGCTCCACATGTTCATACAGGCCCATCCTGAAGTACGCCTCGCCGCAGCAGTAATCGAGGCTGCCCCGGACGGGCAGGCCGCCAAAGAGCCTGGAAAACATCAGGGAGGGCGTCATGAGCAGGTTGCAGCCGGGATAGAATATTGTTTCCGCGGGATCCCTGGCGGCCCAGGAGTCTACCGCATCCCGTTCTTCTTTCGACAACCGTTCCAGCACATACGTTCGGTAATTGGGCCGGCTGTAGGGCAGAAAATAGCGTGCACTCTCGGGCAGGCCCTGTCTGGTGTATTGGGTATGCCACAGGTCCAGAAAAAGGTTGGCCGGGCGGCAGTCTTCAGGACAAATTAAATTGCATGCGAAACAGGCGGTACATTTTCTCAAAATGTCCCGGCTGGGTTCCGGGAGTGATTCGGGGTCAGACTGATGTTTTGCCAGAGAGGCGATTGCCTCCCGGGCGGTTTCCCGGGGCAGTTCTATGACCGGACACCGGAACAGGCACAAACCACATCGCGTACACTTTTCCGCGTCGAAGGGTTTCCGTGTATACGGCCGGAACGAAACGCTCATTTCCCGCCGCCCAACAGGCCGAAGCTCACTGCGTGCAATATCCGGTCAACCGTGTTGCCGAATAGATTGTTGAAGTTGATGAATCGGATGGCGAGGTTAATGGCCGAGACCATTGCCGGCGGGTACGCGTCATTCAAACGTTTCACCGCCTCCGGATCCGGGGCTCCCCCACTGTCCGCCCAATGCTGGGCGTAGATTACCGCGACCCTTTCCGATTCAGGCACCGTGTCCGCCTCTTTCGCCAGAAACCCCTTCAATTCTTCTGCCGTGACCCCGCTTTTAAGGGCGGCCCGGGTATGCACGAAGGAACAGTACCGGCACCGGTTGACTGAAGTTACCGCCATAAAGAGCCGTTCCCGGAACGCTTCAGTAAGGATAGTCCCATTCAGAACATCCCGCAACTCTCGTCTGGCGTTCAACAGCCAACGTAGTTCTTTCCAGAAATCACTAATACTACGAAATGTTTTTTTGCCAAAAATAGACATACAAAGTCCTCCGCATTTCATTACCTACTGTAATACAAATTCCTTCTCCAAATCCATTTTTCGCATGCTGTAGTTAACGTGCGGGTGGCGATAAGGAAAATATTTTGAAAACAAGTATCGGTATACACCTACATCGAAAAGAAAAGATGAGTTTATAGAATTTCGGTGCCCAATCGACGAGTTTTTAGGTTATAATTGTATAGACTGGATTTAAAGTTTGGGGATGATTACAAATCCACAGGAGAAACGGATCATGTTTTATAGATTCTTGTTAGGGGCGGCTTTGTTTTTGAGTGTCACCCTTTCCGCCTATGCGGTAACAGGAAGCGGAACTTCGACAATGACACCTCTGGAAACGGTGTCACCTTCACTGTACTCGGCGACAGCGGTTGCGGACAACGGCATTTCCGTAACCTTTAGTGAACCGATGCTTGAACCGGGTGTTGTGTCTCCGGGCAATTATACGGTATCCGGTCTGGGGATGGGTACATTACTTTTGTCACCCACAGGTGTATCCGATGGTCCGGAACTGTTTCACTTAAATTGGACTACGGGCGAGATGCGCGACGGCGTAGCGCTCACACTCACAGTGTCAGGTGTTCAAGATGCTGTAGGCAATCCCATTTATCCTGATCCTGACAGCGTGTCCTTGGTCGGAAAAGGAACCGCCCCTGTATTTAGTGATCTATCAGTGGAACCATTAACGGCTTCGGCCGGTGATATCGTCTTTATATCGTTTATGGTTTCCGAGCCCTTGGAGGGCGCGCCGGACGTAACGGTGAATGGAAATCCGGCAGTGGAATCTGTTGGTGCAACGGAGGGGTATGGCTTCGAATACGAAGTGCAGGAAGATGATGTTCTGGGCATGGCAACTATTGTCTTATCAGGAGTGGATCTCGCGGGTAATGTGGGGACTTTGAGTAACAATGACCTGCTGGAAATTGTGGTGGCTACCGGCCTGCCGTTGCCCTGGTGGCCGTGGACGGCGTCGCTGCTGCTGGCGTTGGGATTGGTCTTCCTGTGGCGGCGGCATCCTGCCGGCGCGACGGAATGGACGAATGGCGCCTGGAACGCAGAAGCGGCTTCCAGCCGCTTTACTGACGCGGCGAGAAGGCCTCGTCGACTTCGGTGCAAGTCCCCCTTTGAAGGGGGTGGCGCGAAGCGCCGGGGGATGTATCTTCTGCTTGCGCTACTGCTGGCGTGCTCCTTCGCCTTCGCCCAAACACCCACGATCACCAACGTGACCGTGACACAATTCCCTACTCCCACTTCCACGCAAGTGGACATCTACTACGACCTCGTCGCGCCGAACGGCCCCTGTGACATCACCGTATCCTTATCCAAGGACAACGGCGCGGACGGCTATCCCTATCCGGTGAGTTCCATTACCGGTGACATCGTGGGTGTGGCAACAGGTACCGGTAAGCATATTATGTGGGATATTCGTGGCGATTATCCCGACGAGGATATCAGCCAGGCGCGTATACAATTGATTGCGGATGACGGCGTTATCCAGCACACGCTGACCTACTTGGCGGGTGAAAACGGAAGTATCAGCGGTCCTACCCCGCAAACCGTAAACGAAGGTTTTGGCGGCGCACAGGTAACGGCTGTTGCTGAAACGGGATACCACTTTGTGGACTGGAGTGACGGCCGCACGGACAATCCGCGTACGGATACGGCGGTTACGGCCCCGGTCAACGTGACAGCGAATTTTGAAATCAACCTTTATTCCCTGGCCTACACAGCCGGGGAACATGGTTCCGTTTCCGGCGACCTGTCGCAGACGGTGAGTTATGGCGGCAACGGCACGGCGGTTACCGCTGAACCGGCTACCGGATATCATTTCGTGGACTGGAGTGACGGGGTCACGGATAATCCGCGCACGGACTTAAATGTAATCGCCGATATCAGTGTGACGGCAAACTTTGCCATCAACACCTATACGCTTCTTTATAGTGCCGGATCCAATGGAACCATTGCGGGGGATACTCCTCAAATAGTTACCCATGGGTCGGACGGTGCGCAGGTAACGGCAGTGCCCGATCCGCATTATCATTTCGTGGAATGGAGCGATGGCAGTACGGACAATCCCCGTACGGACACCAATGTGACGGCGGATCTGGCCGTTGAAGCCTTATTCGCGATTGATACGTTTACGTTGGAATACCTGGCGGATCTGGGAGGCTATATTGACGGCGTGACGTCGCAGACCGTCGAATATGGCCAGGATGGCACCCTGGTTACGGCTACTCCGGATAGCGGATATCGGTTTGGCGAATGGAGTGACGGTTACCTCCTCGCAGACAGAATGGATACCTTTAATACCCAAAACTTGACCGTTACTGCC
This sequence comes from Candidatus Hydrogenedentota bacterium, assembly GCA_012730105.1. Taxonomy (GTDB): domain Bacteria; phylum Hydrogenedentota; class Hydrogenedentia; order Hydrogenedentales; family CAITNO01; genus JAAYBJ01. The sequence goes on along the minus strand of JAAYBJ010000178.1, from coordinate 3,485 downwards.
GGTTTTATCAAAGTTTGGAACCTGAATTACACGGCCGGTGAACATGGTTCCCTGGAGGGTGAAACGGCTCAGATCGTGGATGAAGGCGCCGACGGGGCGCCCGTAACAGCCGTTCCCGATTACGGGTATCACTTCAGTACATGGGACGATGGTATAACCGATAACCCGCGTGTGGACCTGAATGTCACTGGTGACATTGCAGCGGTGGCTCTTTTCGATATTAACCAATATAGGTTGACGTATTCGGCCGGACCTAACGGGACGATTTTGGGTGATACCCCGCAGGTCGTGGAACATGGCTCAGACGGTGCGGCTGTCGAGGCCGTTCCCGACTACGGCTATCACTTCACGCAGTGGAGTGACGGGGTTACCGACAACCCACGTACCGACCTCGCGGTCATCGGCGACCTTAATGTTACCGCTGAATTTGAAATCAATGTGTATACGTTAACTTATAGCGTCTCAGACCCGGAACTCTTCGCCCTAACGGGTCAAACTGTGCAAACGGTTACTCATGGCAGCGCCGGCGAAGCCGTGGGGGTTTGGGTTAAAGCCCCGGTATGTTACGTCTTTGACCAATGGTCGGATGGCAACCTTGACAATCCCCGTCAGGATCTTGCTGTCACGGGAGATATTACGGTCACCGCCAATTTCCTCCGCGGCGAACCAGTATTCGACGATTGGGACTATGCAAATGGATTCGTCATTAATGAAGATGAGCCGACAACCGAATCCCAGGATGTGACTCTCAACAGCGCCATTTACGAGTATGATGACATTTGCCTGGAATACATGGCCAGCGAAGATGAACTTTTCAGCGACGCCGAGTGGCTCCCCTATTCCACCGCGCTTAATTTCAGGTTGTCTACGCAGATGTACGATGCCACGGTTTACTTCAAAGTGCGTAACGGCGATGATGAATCCGCGCCGGAATCCGATGTGGTGAGCGACACCATTTATGTGGATACTATGGTGACCGTGCCTGCTGGTACTTTCACGATGGGTCGGCCCTACGCCTGGGATCCTGCTTGGGGCAGTGAACGCACTAACGAACTGCCCGCGCATGATGTTTACCTCGACGAGTACCAAATTGCCAGACATACCGTTACTGTCCAAGAATATTGTGATGTGCTGAACTGGGCCTATTGGGGAAAAGAATCTGGCAACACCCGGTTGTTTGACAATGATTTGGATGATACACCTTATGCTGGAGGCTCCTTGGTCATGGCTGGTCCATTGGCAGCCCGGTATGTCATACTGGATATTTCCACGAATCCGCTAATTGAATTTTCGGCTTCTGGTTCCGGTGGCGATACCGCCAAGGTATTCTATCCCAAGACACGTAGCGGCTACTCTCTGGCCGGTTTCCCCATGACCTACGTGAGCTGGTTTGGTGCGGCTGCCTACTGTAACTGGCTGAGTCGCATGACAATAGACGTTGATTATCAGGGCCACTACTATGACATGGGCACGATGTATTGGCCGCCAGCGGCTGTCCATGATTCACGCGCCTATCGCCTGCCCACGGAAGCCCAATGGGAACGGGCGGCTGCATGGGAATCCGCCGAAGGCGGAAAACACTGGATCTACGGGTTTACCAGCGACATAGCGCCGTCAGGCAGCGAATGGGTTAACTGGCAGCGGCCGGACAATGTTTATGTCGATCCCTTCGCTCTGGGCAGCGCTCTGAGTTTCTCACCTCCAGGCTGGTTCGACGGTTTTAACGTCAGTCCCAACGGTTCCGTTCAAACTGAATATGCAGTATCGCCTGTGGGCTGCTATGACATGAGCGGCAATGTCCGCGAATGGTGCCATGACTGGTTCGCGGCGGATTATTACACCGAGCCCGGGCCATGGATTAATCCGACCGGTCCTGCGATTCCTTCGAATCCAGCTACACCACAGCGGGTAGTCCGCGGAGGATCCTTTAATGAAAAGCCACATTTTTGCCGTTCAGCCATGCGTACTGCTTCTGGGCATGAGGCCTTACTAAACCGTGGTGGTTTCCGGATTGCACGTGAATCCGCAGAATAACGTTTATTTACCGCAGTGTATCTAAAATGTGATCGCCCGTCTTCGGACGGGCGATACTTTTTTTTGCATAGGCGTACGAGGCGGGGTCCTAAAAGGCAGGTGACTCCTCTTCTTGTGGGTGTTATAGTCTTCCCGCAGTCTCTTCCAGGAGGGCCTCCAAAACCGCCCGATACATGGAGATGCGCTTCGCCATTTTCAACCGGCGCGGCGTTTCAAACAGAAAGGCCTGCGGACACCCTTCCAGCCGGAAATAGTTGCTCATGCTGAGTTGGCGGATGCCGCGGGCGAAACGCAGCGTCCACAGGGGCGACGTGATGATGCCTTCCCGCGCGTTGAACAGGGTCATGACCCGGCCGTCATGCACGGGAAGCCCGGCATCCCGCACATCGGCGATCATGTGCCTGCAAAGCGCCTCGTCAGGGTTGGCCAGCCGGTAGAAATAGAACCCGGCCACATGGCTGTCCTCGTGGAAATCCACCATCAGATCGTACCGTTTCCGTCCGCACAGATCGCGCATGAGGACGGCTTCCGGTGCCTTGAAGGTGGCGAATTCCCGGTTCAAATCGCGGCCCGCCCCGTTTTTTCGTCGTCCGTGCACCCAGCCCCAGGGATTCACCACGGGAACGATGTCAAAGGCGATGTCCGAGTAGAACGTGTCATCCTTGGCAAGCATTTCGGCGAACTGCAGTAGAAACTCAGTCCCGGCGGGCTCATTGCCGTGAATGCCGCCTGTCAACAGCACGGACATTTTCGATGACTGCGCGACGGCGCGAGAAATCATGAGTATAGGCCAGGCGGAGCCCTCATAACGGACCTCGCCCAGCGACTGCACGGTCATGGCGCCGGAAGTCGTGGCGAGTGCCTCCACGCGGTCCCGGAGAGCATCATAGTTTCTCACCACTTTTACCGGGCCCTCCTCACGGCCGTGGACGCGCCAGTAAACGCCTCCTGCGGCCCCCGAGGCCGCCATGGCGAGGCAGATGAACACAAGGAGTATCTTTTTCTTCCGTATCATGGGAGACAGTCTATCATATTCCGCAAGAGACCTGTGTTGTCCCATCGCTGGGTAGACCTCGTTGGCAAATTGCATCGATGTACTGGGGGACTACTGAAAGAGATCAACCTGAACATCCGAGCAGCACAATCAGGGTGAAACAAGGTAAGCGTGATAACAAACTCGAAAAACACTTCGCGCTTCATTACTAAGGTGGGCGTTTCCCACAACCCAGAAAAAAATATTCAGAGTATGTTGTTCACACTTTAGTGTGCGTGTTAACACAAGAACCTTGAACAACATCGCACGCTAAAGCGTGAACAACGTACCTAACTTCTTGTTTCTGTTGATAGAAAATTTTTCATAAGGTACTACGCTTCGTCCGGGACTTCGCCCGGAAGAAGTGGCGCTTTCGGCGCAACCAAAACGCAGTATCTCAGTCAGAAAGAAACACATG
>JAAYBJ010000177.1 GCA_012730105.1 Candidatus Hydrogenedentota bacterium | reverse complement strand
TTAGTTCCGTACTCCGTCCTCCGCACGCACTCCTCCAATGTCGTGGATAGAGGTGGGCAAAACTATCTGTAAAACCTTCTAGCCGCCTATCGCAACATAAGGTCTCGATAGTGCTTCTCTGCTATAGTTATGCTCCTTGACATTTTGCAGAATCTTGATTATAATGTGAATGCGATCCATTCTATAATTATGCTTTCACAATGTTTACTGTTAGGGGGGAACGGGCTATATGAGTAACAAAAAAGTACAACATATGCGTAAATAATTTAAAGAGGCGAATAATAAACCATGATGATTAAAGCAACAGGATATAAAACTTCGGGCGAAAACAGTGAACCTCGCACAGGAGGGTTCACCCTGCTGGAAATTACCTTTGCCATGACCATCTTCATGATTGTGCTTGGCGTGGTTGCTCAAAGCCTGATTTCATCTTTTCATGTGTTTGTGCTTGAAGAACAGCGCACAAACGCGTTAAACGGCTGCAAGTCCGTATTGGCAGCGCTGCGCCAGACCGCCTACAGCGGCATTGCTACGGACGCCTGTCCTGAAGAGGATCCGCTGTTCCCCTGCGTTGTTTTGAACTGGGTACAGGACTTTCCCGATTCCCTGGAGGACATCCCCGAGAGCGACATGGAGCGTTGGGGCATGTTCTTTTCCCTGCCCGGGCAGGAATATGAGATTGCCTGTTCCGATGCGGACGGGAACCCGGCGCGGGCGAGCGCGATCCTCGGCCAGAACAGCAACCCGGTATTCGTCACCGTGACCACGACGTGGACAAGCCTGATGGATCGCCGTTATACCCTGAGTACAACCGCGGCAATTACGGACCGTTAAGGAAATGTGTGTTATGGGAAAATCGGGTTTTACCCTTGTGGAAGTGATGATCGGCCTCTTGCTTGTCATTTTTCTTTCCTCCCTCGGATTCGTGGCCATACAGACCACCACCAGTTCGGCCAATCTCAGCCGCGCCCAAAGCGAACTCCAAAGTGAAGCCCGAAATATCATTATTGCACTGAGCCGGGAAGTGGAAGCGGCGGTGCAGCCCATCATGGCGGGGGAACCGCCCCTGCCGCCGGGCGTGCAAGGGCTGCAGGTGCTGGACGCCGGGCGGACGCTGCGTTTTCAGGTGCCCCTGAACGAGACCTTCACCGCCTTCAGCGCCCCTGTCACGATCCGGTATGAAAACGAGGACCTGCCTGATGAACAGGCGGAATCCATCCTGGGCAATGCGCTTCTGGACGGTGGCGAAGACACCAACGAAGACGGCGTTCTGACGCGCCGCCTGGTGCGGCAACAGGCCGGGGTGACCGGGATCGTCGGGGGCGCCAACCATCTGGCGGACGTACGCTTTGAACTACAGGAAAACGGGGACGTGTTGCGTGTGTCGCTGGTGCTTACCCGCCCGATGGGCACCCGGCCAAGCCAACTGATTCGATGCCAGGTTCAAGAAGACATTTACCTGATGAATTAAACCCCTAACGGCTGTGCACAAGGAGCGCATATGAAAAAACAGATCCCTAAAAACGGCGGTATGGCGCTGGTGCTGGCGCTTGTCTGCATCCTGGTGGTCCTGGGCGCCGTAATGGTTGTGGGACGCATGCTTGTGTCTTCCCACGCCAATACCAACCTGGTCACCGGCATGCGGCTTGCTGAAGAAGCCGCAAAATCCGGTATCGATGTTGCCGTGGAACAGCTCTGGAACCAGTATGTCCTGGATAACAGCAACACCGTAGGTAATTTGGGTTCTTACAAAAGGTATATCAACGACGTGGTGCAACGGAACCAATCGGTCGACCTAGTCAGCGCCAATGCGCCGGTGGTGCTGGATCCCGCTATAGGCGCAGCGGTGGAAGCCGTAAGCGTGTCGCGCACAGACGGTCCTGAAGGCGTGATGCTCACATTAAGATCGACCGGCGCTTACGGGGAACACCGCTGCGAGGTGGAGCAGAGTGTGCGCATCAGCGGCTCCCCTTTCAACGGTTTCGAGTATGCCGTGCTTGCGAATTATATCAACTGCATATTGTGCCACGCTTCGTTCTACAATATTGAAGAACGGTATAACGAGGACAGTTCCCTGTACGGCACCTTCGACCGCGTTAAAATCGCCACCTTGGAGGCGCTCCTCTACCGGACCGACTCGGCGGATTCCGTGGTGGCGGGAACCACCTACACCCGCGGCCAGGTCTATAATGAGGCTTACCAGCCCATATCATCGGACACCATAGAAAACAGCGACCTGAAGCATTTCCACTTTTCTTCTGAAGACGGACATCTGGTACAGCGCAATGACGGTTCTATGATGCGGGAAGGCCTGGTGCAGGCGGAGGTGGATGACGAGGGGAGTCTGGAGAAATTCGCCAGTCTCTATACCAATTATCCCACCGACCCGGAAGAGATGACGGACGGCCTGTTGCCCGCGACCTTTCCGGCGCCCTATCCCGATGACAACGGGAACCGGTACATTGAGGATAGTGAGTTTGCGGAGGTCGCCGATCTGTTGAGTGGATCCATTACCAGTGGCATTGCCTACGGTGTGCCTTCCGGCGGTTCCTATAATGAGAACACGCTGCCCACAGCCTCTAACGGAGCCCTGGCAAGTCTCTCCTCCACGGGAAGCTATGACGGCAACCTGATTCTGGTCGGCACCGACACCAACCCGATCCATATCGACGGCGAGGTGGCGGTCAACGGGGATCTGGTTTTGGCGGGCAAGGTTAGCGGCTGGGGAGAGCTTCTGGTACGCGGCAACACCTATATCACCGGCGATGTGACCTATAAGGACGGCGACCAGTTCGGTGTCTCGGCGGATGGTTCCAGAAACGGTCTGGCCCTGATTACCGGCGGCAGCGTGCTGATGGGCGACTACCTCACCATCCGCGGTAAGAATCATTCTAAAGACACCTCCAAATTCCCGAACACGGCCGATAGTATTAATTCGCGTGTTAAAAAAAGCGCCACAACGCGCACTGTGGGTAACAAAACAGAAACCATTGACCGGGGCTATTTTTCTCCAGGCGCGACGGATGCGGGAGAGATTACCGCCTATGTCCTGGATTCCAACGGCAACAGCGTAAAACGCCAGGGCCAGCAATTCAGTTTCACCCAGTCGGAACTACAGTTATTTAATAATCTTGAACTGCAAAAAGCCCTGGCCGATGCGTCCTACCGCCCGCGTTTTTACGGCCTCCGTGATTCACAACCCAACAACATCTATGTGTATACCAAGATCAGCGAGGAACATGCCGTCCGGTATGATGAACAAGGCGGCAACGTCAAACTGCTTAGTTCCCGGCTGGCGGAGCTGGGTATCGACCCGAACAGCATTCTCAGCCGCGCCTCGTTCCACTATATGAACCCAAGCGACAACTGGATTACCGAAGATACCCTGCGGCAATTCTGGTGGAACGATGAACTGCTGCGGGAGGACGGCAGCCCCTGGAAATTCGACGGGCTGCTGTACAGCAACAACGCCATCTTTGCCATTACGAGAAGTAAAGCAAGGCATAAATCCAATTCCAATGGATTCATGGAAGTGCGCGGCGCCATCATCTGCCCGGATATCGGCGTGCTGGTCGCGGGCGCGGACAAGCGCGGCTCGGAAAGCTTTCAATTGCTGTACGACCCCCGCGTGAAGGAATTCTGGTCGCCCCAGGATACGACCCGTGCCTTTTTCCAGCGTCTTACTTATCGCATCATATCCGGATAAAACCGGTACAGCCCTGTTTTGAAAACCACTGAACGGGATGCGCCCGGGTGCGCCCATATCCCGGAGAAGGCGAAAGCGTCTTTCAGCGACAAAGTAAAGGTAAAAATATGAAGAATCCCATAGGAAAAACAGGTATCGTTTGCGGGGGTATCATGATGCTGGTGTTGCTTTACACCCCGTACGCATCCTCCGACACCATTCTGATGAAGAACGGCGTGCAGATCACCGGGCTTGTACAGCGGGAGGCCGGCGACTTTCTCGTGTTGAGCGTTGGCGATAGAACCGTACGTGTGCGGAAAAACGAGGTTCATGCGGTAGAAAAGAATGATTTGGACGGCGCCCTGGACCTGGAAGCGGTGCAACGGGAGGCGGAGGCACAGGATAAAACGCTCACCGAACAGACCGGCCTCAACCGTAGTCAACGCGAAGAAGTGCTGATGTACGTGGGGCGCCTGGCTGATCCGGATGCAACGAAAGCGGACGAGGCCAGGCGTACCCTGCTTGCGATGGGCGCCAAGATGGATCTCTTCCCCTTCATAGAGTTCATATTACCTTCCTACCTGCCGAATACGGTCTGCCTGGTTCTGAAGATCCTTGGAGAACTGGCGCCTGACCGGGCACAACCCCTGTTCCGGGAATACGTGTTTTCACCGGATGAGCACGTGCGGAGCGTTTGCATTCAACAGTTTGCCGCCGCGCAAAATATAAGTGCTTTGGAGCTTATACTGCGGGGCATGCTGGACCATACGAACACGGTCAAAATCAGCGCCTGCAAAGCGCTTGCGCTGATGGCGGCCCAAGAAGCGACCCCCTTATTGCTGGCATGTTACAACCATGCGGACGCCCGGGTTGAAAACAATGCGCGGGCGGCGTTGTCCCGGATCTGGAGCGGGGATGCCGGCAAGGTCGTCTTTAACTCCCGGGAAGAATGGGAGTCATTTTGGGAAGCCAACCGTGAAAGCGTCCAAACTTCGGTGGATCTCGAAGCGCTGGAACCCCTGGTTCCCCCTGGAACCCGGCATCCCGGATGCTGAGGCGCAATTAACGCTTCCCGGTAAAATCGGAATAACATTCCACGAAAACGGGCTTGCGCGCATTCCCTTCGAGCGCTTTCAGTTCCTCGGACGTGGTAACCACGCCGAATTCGAGGTGAAACTCCCGGCGCTCGCCCGCCTTCAGGTAATTCAGCAGGCCCAGTTCTTCCTCCCGCTCACGACCTTCCAGGGTGCAGATGCAGGGTTCGAACCCGCAGACATAATCCTGTTCACCCATCTGTTTCCATTGCATGAACCGGGGCAGTTCTTTCTTGGAATAGGAGAGATACACGCCGAACCCGTTTTTAGGAAAGCCCTTATTTACCATGGCTACCGTAACCTTGCCTTTCCGGTCGGGCGCCATGTCGTGGTAGTAACATTTTTCCTTGTAATTATGGGTGGGCGCGTCCATGATATGACAGCGCTCCATGCCGTCCCGGGCTTCCGCATCGCGGGGCGCCACCATGGCGCTGGGGGCGAGCATGCGCGAGCCTTCGTCCAGCGCAGGCCAACCGATGTTGCAGTGATACAGCAGCATGAGCCCGGTCTTCTTGAAACCCTCGTTGGCTACCACGTCGTGAACATAAAATTTTGATTCGCCCAGGGCCGCGCTGACGGTACGGGTAAGGGTCAGGTTCTCGCCGAAAACGGCGGTTTCACGCATGGTCCCGGTAATACGCATCCAGTAGGTGTTGCCTTCCCAGGCTTGGGACACTTGAATGTCGCGGGCGGGCGTGTTGCTTATGCGCCCGTGCAGACCGTCGCCCTGAAGCGCGCTGTCGGGACCGGGCCCGCCCACGCGCGAAAGCCCGCAGGTGGTCATGAGCCCACCGAAATAGCTGCGCAGCCAGCGGATCCCCTCCGCCTCGTAATACTGGGGCGCCACACTGCCGGTGGTTGAACGCCAGCCCATGGCGCGCCCGTTGTGACAAGCCGAGGCGATATCCATGCCGCGGTCGATCAGCACGGTAACTTCCAAGCCGCCGCCCGTGCGCAGGATGGCGGCACGCGCCGGCCGCTCATTGCCGTCCGCCAGCGTCACCATCTGGATACCGGCCACCTGGTCCATATTGCCGACCCGCTTGCGCAGGGCCGAAACCGAATAGTCTTTGCCAAAAAGCCGCATAAGTCATCTCCCGCTTCCCGACGACGTCTCGAAGAAGGCGCCGCGGTGGATTAAACGCGTTTCATTTCATTCCAACGCGGGCGTTGCCCGCAACCCAGACAACATTTCAAAAGTATGTTGTTCACACTTTAGTGTGCGGGCAATGTATAGCCCTTTGGGAGCACGCTGAAGCGTGAACAACATACAAATCTTCTTGTTTTTGATAGCGGTATCTTAAGAATAAGGTACTA
>JAAYBJ010000176.1 GCA_012730105.1 Candidatus Hydrogenedentota bacterium | reverse complement strand
TCATCATAAATTTAGGCATATCCACATACCGGCCGCGGAGCGCGTATTCATAGGGATCCACACATGACAATAGCGCTTGCGCCTCCGGCGAGAGTTCTTCTCCCGGCACGGTTGAAATTAACTGGTCAAAAATACCTTTCTGGGCGTAGTCATAAATGGCTGGACTCCAATATCCATAGGACGCCCTGTGGTGTTCGAGATGTGGCTTCATGTTTAATACGTTGATGACGATGGGCGCGATTCCCTTGATGCGAGAATCCACCGCGCCGGTTAACCAGGTGGTCCACCCGCGCTTTGAGGCGCCGGCAACCACGAAACCGTCCAACTGAACGCCCTTGCCGGCCAATATTTCTTCCGCCATGTCCATGGCCTTTACCGCGGATTTAACCATGGGATACAGGAGCGGCCAACCGTCGGTCGGCGCCCCGTCATTTTCACGGTAAGAATCCAGGTACTTGTCATAGGAGTAGGCAATGATCGCGTCTTCGGTCCGCCGGCGCAGTATTTTGGGCTCACCGGAATAGTTGTCTTCCGCGCCCGCCGGAATGACTTCATCCTTGAAAACGATCGGCTGGCTGGGAACATTCTTGAGATGAACCACCGTTGTTCCAGTCAATATGGCGACATTCTTCGTAAGTTCATCCACCTCGGCATCAGAGGAACGGGACCCGCCGTCAATAAAAAGCATGGCGGTATCGCTCATCTTGTACAAGGGTTCAATAATGGTTACTGCGTGGGTCCACTTCGTGTAGTCAACAGCCTCTTTGTACACGGAGTTGTCCGGATTCCAGCACTGGGAAACCATCTCATCAATAAGATATGCTGTGGCAACATCCATGCCGCTGATGCGAATGGGACTTTCTGTGGGCGGGGAATAACTAAAACAGCCATCATCAATGCTTACAAAGTTGTCCAGATCTAGTTCCGGCTCGCCTTCAACGGAGCCTTCCACTATCTTGACGTAGTCCTTCTTGACTAGTTTGCCCTTCTGACCGTCAGGAGCGGAAGTCACCTCGAGAGATACCGTGTACGATCCCTCTTTCATATAGACATGGGTCGGGTTTTGTTCACCGCTCGAAGAACCATCGCCAAAGGTCCAAAGCCATTCGATGACCGTTCCATATCCACCGATCGTTCTGTCTTGAAATTTCACTTCTTTCCCAACTGACTGGGTGCGTGGTTCCGTAATAAACAGAACCTGCGGCGGACGGAAGTTGATATCGACGAATTTTCGTACCTCGGTGGATCCGGTGGCGTCAATAACAATCAAAACCACCTCATATTGCCCCCGTGCGGGGTAGCGGTGGCCGGGCTGTTCGTCTGTGCTGGTAACACCGTCCCCAAAGTCCCACGCATAGGTCACATCGCCCTCATTACCATAGACAAGCGGAAAGAACTGGGTATCCTCATCCACAAAAGCGTTTTCATACGTGAAATCCGCCCGCAACGCACCATACACCACGATATAGTTTTCTTTGACGGCTTCATACGCATTGGTGTCTGTTTGCAGTGTCAGGGATACCGTATAAATTCCGGGGCTGGCATAGGCGTGTGTCGGATTCGTCGCGGCAGAAGTGGAACCATCGCCAAAGCTCCATTCCCGTGAAACGATAACTGATGCGTCCAGACTGGACAAGTCCGTGAAGATTACGGATTCTCCCGTACCCACATTGGTTTTGGAGGCTACGAAATCCACCGTTGCAGAAGGATCCGCTACGCGGATGTAGGCTGTTTTGGTGGCAGAACGATTGACATTGGCCGTTGTTTCGATACTGAGCGACACCGTATAAACACCCGGCGTTGTATATGTATGGGCGGGATTCCTTAGCGTAGAGGTTCCACCGTCGCCAAAATTCCAGTTCCAATCCCGTACGTTACCAGATTCTTCTGTGACCTGACACATGTCCTGAAATTCAACCGAGTCCCCCGTGCTCACCTGGGTCTGGCGCGCGATAAAATCCGCTTTGGCCACTTCCTCAGCCGCAACCGGCACCGTCACAACAGGAGCGGCTCCGGATTTTATGTAAAGATTACCGAGATTCAAACCGATTTCAAGTGCATTCCGATTAATCATCACCGGCACGCGCAAACGATCGGATGGGCCGCTGCTATTGCACGCGTCCTCAACGGAGACGCATTCTTCTACCTGAATCCACGGTCGATCCACGGAAATCAGTATAGGCTCTGTCGTATTTGAAGAATAGTTTTTGGCGATAAGCAGCGGTTCAAGCACGCTGAACTTTCCAAAATCCAGTTCCCCGGGAAAAACCTGCAGTTGTATTCCCACTTCCGGCGCACAGGCAGTAAGGATGACTGAGGCAACGCACAAAAGGCGGAACGCACCGCAAACACCGAACATTCTTTTCATCTCAAAAAACTCCTTGCCCTTTTCCCGACACCTGTCCGGGAATATTACTGCCCCGGAAGAGCACGACATCTGCCGAGGAAGTACATCTTACAGGCGCTGTTACCACTATGTATTCAGGCTTTTAAAACGTAAAATACAAATTCCATTCTTAGAAGCAACCCCATTCTGGCGCTTCCGCGATGATTCTATCTATATATACACTTCATAACATCTAAATACGATTTGTAATATTATCAACCGAAAGCCTCTATTTTGTCAAGTATTTTTATTTGCAACCATAGTTAAAAGTCTTCACCACCGAAGCGCGGGCGTTTTTACACCCTTTGCCAGCAATAATGCCTTGCTAATCGCTACGTGCTATGGGCGCACCAGTTGCTCTTCAACCTTGTCGCGCGTTTCACGCCCCATCAACTGTTCAAGAATGGCCAAGGCAAAATCAAGGGCCGTGCCTGGACCTCTGGAAGTAAGTATGTTCTTGTCCTGCTCTACGGCGTTTCCTGTATACGCGGCTGTCGGGTAGTCCGCCGGGCTGATTACCCCCGGATATGCCGTAAACTTTAAATCGTTGAGCAAGCCCGCTTGTCCCAGTATCATGGGCGCGGCACATATGGCCCCGATGAGGCGCCCGGTTTTAAACATCCTCTGAAGATACTCTATAAAATACGGACAGTCCATAAGCGCCTGAGAACCAGCCATGCCCCCGGGGATCACCACCATATCAAAGTCATTGGCACCTACAGCCTCGGAAAGCGGCGTATCCGCCGTCAAAAGTATCCCGCGACTGGCCTTGATTGGGCCTGCCTGCAATCCAGCCGTAACGACGACAACATCACCCCTTCTGAGAATATCTACAATCGTAACGGCCTCTAGTTCTTCACATCCCGGAGCCAATGGTACAAGCACTTTTTTCAAGCGGATTCCTCCCGGAGTACTAGCGGAGATCAACTTTCCTTCTGTGGCATATGACGCGTCAGAAGCGCTTCATATTGTTTAATGCGCATGTCGAAAAAATTTATTAGCTTTTCATGTAACGCATGGTTCGAAGCCGCGATAATGGAACGGTGGTTTCCCTTTGAACTGTCAAGAAGCAAAAGGTCGTCAAATTTGTTTCCATAGGCGTCCGTGACGATGCATCCCGCTTCCTGCGCAATGAGCAGTGCGGCCGCCATATCGTAGGGGGCGATACCAATGATCTTTCCCCTGCCCGCATTGATAAAATAATCTTCAACACGCTCCGGAATATCCCGGTAATAGCGGTTCGCTATATCTACGCATGCGTCCAACTGGTTCGTAAGGAGCCGTGTGAGGCTGTAAGAGGTGCTGTTGCAGGAGAAAAAACCGCCTTTCAAACTAGATAAATCGATGATACGTGCTGCGGTGGGGAAGATAAGTTCCGCCGGACGCGCGGGTATGGTCATGGACCAAGACATGGCTTCAAGTTCTGCATTCGAGGAGAGTTTCGGCCGCTTGAGATGTCCATCCGCGTAATAGCGGGCGCCCCTGCCGCGTTCGGCAAGAAAAATCCTGTCGCCAAGTATTTCCATCACACAGGCGCAGTCGATATCCGCCACTGTTGGCCGCTCAAGTTTCCGGGTGCTGGCGACAGACACCACGCAGCCCTCAAAACCGCTTTTGGCGGCCCTGGTGCCGTCGATGGGATCCACAATCAGTAGATTCTTGGGCGGTTTTGAAGTGAACGTGGAATACCCTTCATCCTCGGAATAATATGACAAGGGCATATTGGCGGCGCGCAAATATAATTGAAGCGCTTTTTCGGCGACGCGATCTATTTGAAAGGTAACATCGCCACTGACCGCCTCGTCCACCACTTCTCGTCCTTTTACACCACGCGCATAGGGGGCAACAGCATCTTTTATCGCTTTGGCAAGACCGACCAGAAATTTCAAATTTACCCCACCGCGGGAACTATCTGCTTTTGGGGCCACCTGAGGCGCCTTTACAGTTTTTTTTGCGATGGCGGCGCCTTTCACAGCAGGCGTTTTGGAATGCGTATCCGCAACCTTTTTCTTGACCGGAGTTTTTGCTGCCTGGGCACCTTTACTTTTAACCGGTTTCGCGCTACTTTGTACTTTTGGTTTCTCCTTGACGGACTTCTTCGGAGGAGAACTGGGGCGTTTTGCAGGGGCTTTGCTTTTTACCGGTGGTTTCACTGTCGCCTTTCCTTTTTGCGCTGCCATGATATCTCCTTGCTTTTTATCTCGTAAAAGTCATCTTCCCAAATCCACAGCATGAAAGGATAAGTAAAACATTGGTAGTAAGATTTGGTTCTCACTACAAATTTTTGACATTATTTAAAATAAAGACGTTAGTATGTCAAGGCTATTCTAGCGGATGACCGGTGCGCAAGAAGTGGATTCAGGTGGTTTCTTCGATTGTATCCGAAGGCCAAATCAGTCCAAAGATTCGAACGATATATTCGATTATCTGAAGCACTTGCAAAACGATTGACACGATTTCGTAAACGATCGTCATAATGGTAACCTTCTAGTTATTGTCTGTAATTATACAGATGTTCCCATCAAATCAGCAAGATTTTTTTTCAATACAAAAACTACCCGCATATATTTCATGCCATTGCTGTATCTAAATTACATGGATCGGGTAAATATTTTTCGCATTCTGTTATATAGTACCAATAACAAATAATTTTGTTACAGGCAAAAAAAACATACTAATTATTCAAAATTTCCATCTTAAATAATTTCTTTTTATCGTTATTATCCTTATTTTCTGTTGGGCTGGTTTTTGAAGGACCGAAAATAAAACCTTGGTCCTGCGGAATAGTATCGGGGAGCGGTGGCGGATCTTTTGCAAGACCTTTATTTTCATCCGTAACCGAACTTGGTTCCTGACGTGCTGCTTCCGGTGCATCTTGTGCGGGTTTCTGTTCTGAAGCCGGGTCTTCAGCGGGGCTTGTCTCTTCGATTTCGGGCAAGGCCACATCTCCAGGGGGAACAGGGAAGGATTCTTCCTCTGCAGGCAGCCTTTGGTCGGTAGGTATCGGAGATTGTTTTTCGGGGATATCCTGACGTTCCAGACGGAAAACACGTTCCTGCTCGGTTGATGGAACATATTCATCTTGATTGGCTTTCGGTCCAAAATGGAATCCGGGGATTCCGGTCAACGGTGAATCCGATTTGTTCTCAGTACTGGATGCAGAGCCCTCCAATTTTTCTAGTTTAAATATTCCCCTGGGAGGATTTTCCGGGTTCAGTTGGGGCTCACCATCTGATTGGACTGACGGTTCCATGTCATGGCGTTTAAACTCAAACAACCGGCCCTGACCTGAAATATCATGCTTGGAGTTGTGTGTGTTTAAAAGGGAGTCCAGCCCTCTAATTTCGGTGATATCGTCTGTCTCCTCTTGTCCAGTTGTCACTCCACCATCAACAGGAACAGACTCGGCGGGCCCCAATACAACATACCATTCCGCCACAGCATCATCCCGCATATAGAGGTTACGGCCGGCCTGGTCGATTTGTTGATTGGAGACCAAATGCCAGTCAAGACCCGGTTCATAACGGAAAAACTTTAATTTATTAAAGGTTTCGTCATCACATAAATCTTTTGGAATGTGTATAGTGGAAGTAATATGTATGAGAGCGTTAACCGGTTTTCGCTCTACCTTCAGGTACAGCGAAAAGGGGGCAAAGGCTGGCGGTATGGGATAGGGGGCTTCAACAGATGTTTGGGTGCGTCCGTGAATAATGGTTGTACTACTTATGGTTACGGCGCCGGTTATACCTTGCGGAAGCAGGGTTATGTTTTTTCCCGTACCCCGAACCGCATTGCGCAGGATGTCATCACGAAGAAAACGCGCATGTTTAAATCTTCGTTCAAGCATCAAATCAAGCTGATCAATGTAATGGGGAGAATCGGGAACATTGGATTCTCCAAAAGGCATCAAAGTTACGGACTCCGGAACCTCGCCGAACTGCACCACCATGGCAAAGCCGTATCCATAGTTGGAAATCCACTTTCCACGGTCATACTCATAATCAGAAGCAACGAAGATGGGCTCTCCGGTGGTGGCGCCTGCCATAGGTTCATTTCGCGAACCACGTCGAATTCTATGCACCTCGCCCCATGCGTGTTCAAGGGTGGCATAGTCATTTCGCATGGCACGCGCGGCGTCTTCTACTGCCCGTAATAAAATTTCCTGCGTTTCAGGAGTCCCTTGCAGGGCGTTTTCCACAAAAATCTGCGGGGAAGGATATTTGTTGGAGGCCCTGGACGTGCAGTAGGTCCACCACAGATGAAAAAATGTCATGCCCGTGGAGGATGTTTCGGCGACATAATTCCATTTCTTGAGCACATCGATTCCAGTCCAAAAATCAGGATGCATGGCCTGTGTCAAATCAGGGCGCATTTCCACTCCCTGCAGCATGGCGGGCAGCAGGTCAAAAGCGGCCGGAGTGACAACGTCAAAAAGCATGGATTGATGATCGCGGAACGACCGTTTCCCTTGTTGGAGCAATTGGCGAACCCGTTTAGAACGGTAGCTGTCCCGATCCCGTACCAGCCAGGGCGGCCAAGCGTCCGGATTTAATACGGGCGGCGCCGTGGCCGTCCACGGGGGATTTTCACATGCCTGGACGAATCCAGACAGTGGATTGAACAAGTACGGAAGCGCATCCGTTGGAATGATGTTCGCCCAGGCCATAGAAGCGATATTGTGAGACAGGGGCTGGTCCCATTGATAGAGTTCCACCGGATCCTGCGCGTTTTCCTGATTGGGCGAAGGTACGATCCGGGTGCCCGATTTTGTATTAAACAGGTAGAAAATATTGCCGGTCATGTCGGCATAGACGATGTGAAAGCAGGGGAGTTGATGCAGTGAAAGAGCGGCGCAAAACTGGTCCAGGTCGCGCGCCGCGCCCATTTCAAACAATTGCCGCAGTCCGCCAAAATCCCTGTAACCGCCAATATACCAGGAGTGCAGTCCCAGTTGCGCGTGCTCGAACATTGGACCGCGCGCTCCGATGAAAGCGGGAACATAACGAGTTTCCAGCCCCGTGCCCACACGCACCCGGTAGGGGAGGGAGTGAGACATATAATGCAACAGAAGTGCATGGTATTCCTCGGTCTGATCCGAGGCGGCACGAGGCACTTTGGGATTTCTGGATGGTTGTTCGTATTCTTCACGAAAAATGTCCGCGAAATCTGACTGGTTCGGACTGAGAGCCCATCCAAGATATTCGTTATGCCCCTGAAGTATTACCGGCAACCCCCTGATTGTGGCGCCATACAGGTTTATATCGCCGAGCACAAGGTGGGCTTCATACCATTGGAAAAAACCGTCGTGCCTTTGGTGTGGATTAATGACGAGGGCGGCTTTGCCTTCCTCGCTGCGTTCCGGGGAAACAGCCCAGGCGTTGGCGCTTCCCATGGCGGGTGGACGTCTGTACAAGTCCGGCAGGTCCATGGGCGCCATGCTCATAAGAAAAGCGTGCCATAGGGCCAGAATATCAGAAGACTTCATTCCGTCCGCCCAAGGCGGGACAAGTTGGGAATGGTCGACCAGCCAGGCATTTACCCCCATGGAAAAGCCCTCGCACACATCCAAGGTAAAGGCGTCGAGGTGGGGAAGGGCTTCTTCCGCAAGCCGGGCGTGTCCCATTTTCAGGGAGAATGCATCCGAATCAGCGTACCCTTCACCGAATACTTCCGCCAACCGGCCATTTGCCATCCGGTAGGCAAGAAGCATCTGTTCCGCGTGGTCTTCCGCCTGGGAATAGCCGAACGCGAAACCCATGGCGAAAGGGTTGTCGGCGAACACATGCGGAATTCCCCATTCATCCCGGTATACAGTCGCGTCCCGCCATACATCGCCCGAATAGGCGACAGCAATGGAAGGTGACATGAGTAGCATAAGCGCCAAAAGCTTCAACCAAAGGACTGCTGCGGTATTGTTTTTCGAATGAACATACGACATGGTACTAGTATAAAGTATTGGCATCGCTGGAATGAATTACGCTTCTTTTCATGTCAATTTTATGTGACAGGAGAGGTTCGATTACGTGTCCGTTATTGTTACTTTTACGGGAGATGACTTTTAAAAACCCCTGATGGCGCCTCGGGCACTTTCTTTGTAAGCGGAAATATTGATAAACTCTTCAGGAATAGAAAAGGGGGCCCCGGCATTTAAAACCTGCAACAGCAACTACTGACAAAGCCCCAAAATTAACAGATTATACTACCGGACAGACAAATAAGGAAAAGCAGGCAATGACGAATTATAAAATACATGTTATTTCAAACACTCATTGGGACCGGGAATGGCTATATAACTTCCAGGAAACCCGGATGATGCTGGTCGAATTTCTGGATACGCTTCTGGATATTATGGAGCGAAATACGGCATACCGTTCCTATGTGCTCGATTCGCAATCGGTCCCGATAGAAGATTACCTGGAGGTGCGGCCCGAAAATCGCGGACGGGTGGAGAGCCTTGTAAAATCAAAACGCCTGCTTATCGGTCCCTGGTATACCTGTCCGGAAGGATTTGAGGTAAACGGGGAGTCGCTGGTTAGGAATTTATTGATGGGGCACAAGGTCGCGCGATCGTTCGGGCATGTGATGAAAGTCGGTCATACACCCTTTTCATATGGACAGAATTCGCAAATGCCGCAAATTTACGCGGGTTTTGGAATCGAAACCATCCTGTTCTATCACGGGGTAAGTCATGATGAAGTCGCTAACGAGTGGATATTTGAAGGCGCCGATGGCACCCGTATTCTAGGTTCACAGATGAGCAGCGGCGCCCGGTACAATTATTACCATGGCGTGTACCGGCCTTCCGTGCTGGGAAAAACGACAGCCGAACGCGAGTATGAATGGCACGAAGGCGGCCTTCCATTTCACCGCGCCACACCGGACCGGGCCTTGTCGCACCACATACTGCTTGAGCCTTCACGTCGACTGGACCAGGAACGATTGAGTAAAGCCGTGGCCTCGCTCCGTGACGCCGAAATAAAAGTGGCCACCACCCGTCACCTCGTGTTTATGATGGGCCATGACAGCAGCGTCGCCGACCCTCTTGAACTGGAAATGCTCGAGGCGACAAGGAACTCTCTTGCCGATGACGAAGTTGTGCATGGCCAATACGAGGAATTGATGGAGGCCCTTTGCGCGGAGGTGGACCGCGACCGCCTCACGGTGCTCCATGGAGAGCGGCGCGTTCCCAAGCCCATGCCAATTGTGCCGCATCTTTACAGTGACGTGCTCTCAAGCAGGACCCGTATGAAATACAGAAGTTCCCAGGCGGAATATCTCCTGCAACTGCGCGTGGAGCCCCTTTGCGTCATCGCCGCCTTGACCGGGGCGGAATACCCCCACGCCTTGCTTGAAGTGGCCTGGAAGACGATGTTGCGATGCCACGCCCATGACAGTATTTCCGGGAGCGGTGTGGATGCCATTGAAGAGGACATGATGAACCGGCTGCGCCAGGTACTCGATGTCGGCGAAGGGCTTTATACCCGCAGCCTGGCGTGGATCCAGCAGCACATCAATATCTCCGAATTGGATGAGAACGCGGCGGTACTCACCGTGTATAATCCCGTTCCGCGCGCGCGAAGCGGCGTTGTGGAAGCGGTCATTGATCTGCCGTGGGAAGGCCCGCGGCCGAGAGCACAGTTCTGCCTGCGCGACGTGTCCACAGGAGAAGCGCTTCAAGTGCAGTGCGCCGCCAGGCAACCGCACTGGGCCGTGGTCAACCATGCCTGGGATGCCACCGCCATGATGCGCAGCGAGCGTTTTACAGTTTACTTTAATGCCGATGTCGTGCCCGGTCTGGGCTATGCCTCCTATTTCGTTGACAGAACGGGTTCCTTTGCGACCGGAAGCCTGGTAAGTGCCGCCAATACATTAGAAAACGAGTGGCTCCGCGCGTGTATCCGATCGGACGGCACGATTTCACTAACGGACAAACAGCGAGGGGTGGTCTATGATGACCTGCATTATTTTGTTGACGACGGTGAAGCCGGACACGCATGGATGCATGTGCGCCCCGCGTTGGACCGCGCCGTGGACAGTCGCGGATTCCCGGTAACCGTAGCGCTGCAGGAAAATGGCCCGTTGCTGGCCCGTTTTAAGATAACATACCAGATGCGTGTTCCCACCGGATTGGAGGAACATGGGGGAGACCCCTGGCAGCGCCTTGACGGCGTGGGGAATCAGGCTTCACGCGGTGAAACGGAACGGGAACTACTGATCACGTCCACGGTAACGTTGCGAAAAGGGGCCAAATCGTTGGAAATAACGACCTGTTTCCAAAACGACGCGGAATGCCACCGACTGCGGCTGATGCTCCCCACGCGGCGGGAAGGCGACCACTGTCACGCGGAAAGCGCCTTTGATGTTGTTGAACGAGAAACGGTTTTCGGTCCACAGAGTGTCTGGCAAGGGGCTCAAGGCGTCACTTTCCCCATGCAGCGTTTTGTGGATGTAAGTGATGGCGATGGAGGTCTTTCTTTTATCTCTTCAGGCCTGCGTGAATATGAAGTGACGGAAGACCGGGATCGTAGCATAGCGGTCACCCTTCTTCGCGCTTACCAGGTGAGCCTGACTACGGTGAGTTTCCGGTGGGAAGAGCACCCGGAAATGAAACTTTCTCAAGCCCCCGGCTTACACGAATTTTCCTATCGTATTTACCCGCATGGAGGCACGTATGACGCCGGGGCTGTATTGCCGGAAGTGGAAAGCCATGTCACGCCCTTTGAAGTCGTACAGGCCGGCGTATCACGGGGATCACTTCCTCCCCGACACGGTTTTTTAGATATAGAACCGGATATTCTGCAGATGACCGCCTTGAAACGCGCGGAATCTGGGGAGGGCTGGATTTTGCGGATTTATAACCCGTCTCTGGAAACGCAAAGCGCCGTCATACGCGTTTCGGAAGAAATTCGCCGTGCGGCGTCTGTGAGCCTGGAAGAGGTGTTTATTGCAGACGTTCCTGTTCAGGAAGGACATGTTCGCTTAGAATTGCCAGCCAAAAAAATTATCACCCTGTTACTTGGACATTAACCTTTTCGTTGTATTAAAACATACTACCGCAAATAATACCGCGCGACACCGTGTTTACCGTATACAGCCCCTGCGTTGAACACGAGGATAACGTGTAAACCGGGTCGCTTCCGGCGTGTCGCAAAGAATAAGGACCTTCTCCATGATAGACGGACATCACGTCGTAAAGAAACCAAAAAGTCAAATGCTCGTTTTCCTGTTGATGTGCGTGTGCTTGACGGCGTTTCCCGCGGAACCGGGCTTCGTACGGTTGGCGGGCCCCCATCCTGATGATCCGCTTCAGGCGCAGTTGTTTCAACTCGACAATGGATTGCAGGTATACCTGTCCGTCAACCGGGAACGGCCCCGCTTCTTCGCCGAAATTGCCGTGCGCGCAGGAAGCAAAAATGACCCGCCGGAAGTCACCGGACTGGCGCACTATATGGAGCATCTCCTCTTTAAGGGCTCACAACGTCTCGGAACCGTTGATTATAAAAAGGAAGAAGCCCATTTGAAGCGCATTGAAAGCCTTTACGAAGAACATTTCGCAACAAAGGAAGTGGATAAGCGCCGGGAGATCTACAACGAGATTACCCGGGAATCCACGGCCGCAGCCGCCTATGCCGTTCCGAACGAGTTTGACCAATTATATCGCGCGATGGGGGCCCGTGAAATAAACGCCCACACCTGGCATGAAGAGGTCGTATATAAAATTGATCTTCCCATAAACTGCCTCGAAAACTGGGCTATCATCGAGTCCGACCGCTTTGCCCAGCCGGTTTTCCGACTTTTTCAGACTGAACTGGAAACCGTGTACGAAGAAATGAACCGGGCACTGGATGACAAAGACCGCAGTATCCAGTACGCGGTGAACGCGCAGCTTTTCAAGGTTCACCCCTACGGGCAGCAGCCCACTTTGGGGCATGTGGAACATCTCAAAAATCCGTCCATCAAACGTCTTAATGAGTTCTACCGCACCTGGTACACGCCGAACAATATGGCCATCTTCATTTCGGGCGATATTGATATTGAGAGAACAATGGCTATGATCGCCCGGTATTGCGGCGCCTGGGAGCCCCGCCCCGTGCCTGAAAAGAAGACCTGGGAAGAACCTGCGCTTAAAGAGCGCGAAGAGGTCCGTGTTCAGTATCGCGCGGAACCTTTTGTTCTGCTGGCATTTCGTACGGCGCCGCGACTCCACGAGGATGCGGAGGCGCTGCTTATGCTTGATATGGTCTTGGACAATGCTGTCGCGGGATTG
Organism: Candidatus Hydrogenedentota bacterium; assembly: GCA_012730105.1. Classification (GTDB taxonomy): domain Bacteria; phylum Hydrogenedentota; class Hydrogenedentia; order Hydrogenedentales; family CAITNO01; genus JAAYBJ01. Next base: position 1,228 of record JAAYBJ010000176.1, on the reverse strand, counting down.
ATCAATTTGAATTTGAACCAGGCGCAGCGGGTCAGGGAATCCGGCAGTTTCCCAATGCCCATGAATGATTACGGCGTGCAATACCTGTATGGCGTTCCCAAGGAAGGGCAGTCGTTGGAGGAAGTGGAACGTCTGCTGCTGGAACAGGTTGAACTGGTAAAGCAGGGCAAGATTGATGACTGGCTGATTCCGGCCATCATCAATGATTACAAAAAACGGGAAAAAACCGCTTTCGAGTCTGATTCAGCGCGTGTCGGCATGATGCGTGATTCGTGGATCGGACTTGAGCCTTGGGATCATGCTTTCCGTTCCCTTCAGCGCATGGAGTCGGTTACACGCGACGACGTCATACGTGTTGCCAACACATACTTCAGCGACGGCTATATTGCTGGTTTCCGCGAAGACGCCCCCCATGACCCGCCCATAGTTGAAAAGCCCCCGCTACCTGAAATTTCCATTGATGCGGGAAAACAATCCACCTTCGCCCAAGAAATTATGAACAGGCCGCTGGAAACCATCGCACCGCATTTTCTGCAGCCAGGCACGGATTTTCAGAAAATCACCGATCCCTCCGGCATAACCCTTTATCATGCCCCCAACGCGTTGAACGATGTATTCAGCCTGTCCATCGTGACGGATTATGGAACGCGCCAGGACGGGAGGATGGCCATTGCGGGACGCCTGCTGGACCGCACCGGAACAGTAGCCATGGACCCGTCTACCCTCCGTATCGCCTGGTATACGCTGGGCACGGATTTCAGCGCGGTTGCTGGTGACAACCAGTTTTCAATTGCCCTCACCGGCCTGGATGAGCACTTCGGACCTTCCCTGGCGCTGCTCAACGATATGCTGGAGAATCCGAAAACGGATGAAGAAACCTTGGAGGAATTGAAACGCATCATTCTCGTTCAACGGGAGGATGCCAAGAAAGATCCGGAAACCCTGTCAGCCGCTTTGGTGGATTATAATCGGCACGGTCAGGATTCTCCCTGGCTGCGCATGCTTCCCGCCGATGCCGTCCGCAACCTAACCGCCGAAGAACTTCAGGAAGCGCTCAGAAGTGCCCTGGGATGCCGGCACTATTTACTGTATAGCGGTACCCTCTCCCCGGTTGAAGTGCTGGAACAGTACAAAACCCATCGTCTTCATACCGAGATTCTGGCCGAACCACCCCAATATCAGAGCCTTCCCGTACGTGCTCCGGAGACTACGGAGATTTATTTTCTGA
>JAAYBJ010000175.1 GCA_012730105.1 Candidatus Hydrogenedentota bacterium | reverse complement strand
GGGCATTTATTGCAGCGGGACGAATCTGGATTCCGGTCTTTTTCGCGTTGTACAGTACCGTTCTTCGATGCTGGCCAAAGATCGCGAAAAAACCGGAATGACAGTGCTTGGGGTTGTTTATAATGAAAAGCGAAGCGCGTTGATGCGGGCGTTTTTTATGCACCCTTTATTTTCTTCGTATGTAGTGTTGACTTTTGCCTCGCCGAGGGCGCCACTTCTTCCGGGCGAAGTCCCGGACGAAGCGTAGTTCCTTATCGAAAATCTTCTATAATCAAAAACAAGAATTCAAAACTGGGTTGTGGGCAAGGCCCGCGTTAGTATGGGTGTCCTCGCAGATGCAGGGTTCCGTATGAACCTCCGGACAAGCAGTACACGATGTCGCCCCACCCAGCCTACCGTGGTAGCATTGTAGGCCGGGTGGAGCGGGCGGATGGATTATGATCTGTTGCCTTTCACAAAGGCCATTTGCAGGTATGTTTTCCCGCAGAGGTGAGTTCCGCAAAGCGTAACCCGCCTTGCCCCTTTGGCCTTGCGGTTATTTCCGGAATACGCTATGCTATTGGAACACAGGCGGAGAGAAGTCAGTCTACTATTATTACGGAAAGGACAGCCATGATTCCCGGTATTGTGCTAATGACCGTGTCGCTTTTGTGTTCGCTCCAGGAGGCCGTTGACTATAACCGGACCTGGGCGGAGGCGGCCTTTCCGGTGCAGATGGAAGAGATGGGCCAGGGCGGCGTTGCTGTGCTCCATGCGGACGGGCTTGGCGACACGAAGTTCGGTCTGGCCACTTCGGGCAAGCCGTTGCGGTTGGGGGAGAAGACCTATGAACATGGCATCGGTGTCAACTCGCATACGGCGCTTCGGGTGACGCTGCCCGGGCCGGGCAGCGTGTTCAGGGCCGATATCGGCGTGGACCGGAACATGGACGGTACCGCAGCGTCGGTCCGCTTCCGCGTGGAAAGCGCAAGACAGAGGCTGTTCGAAACAGAGGTGATGCGGGCGGGCGACGCAACCCGTTCCATCGAGGCGCCCCTGGGCGGCGCGACGGTGTTCACGCTCATTGTGGATGACGGCGGGGACGGCCGCTGTTGCGATCAGGCCGACTGGGCGGATGCGCGGGTGACGCTGGAAGACGGGACGGAGATGTTTTTGGACGCGCTCCCCCGGCTGTCCGGCGATGCTATCCGGTGGCCTTTTTCGTTTGTCTACGGCGGCCGCCCGTCGCACGTGCTGCTGCCGGAGTGGGATTTTCATGCCGAGACCGCGTCTGTGGCGGGCGGCGAGCACAGGACGCTGGTGTTTACCGATCCCGTCACTCAACTGGAAGTGCGCGCGGAGGTGACTGTGTACACGGACGGTCCGGGCACGGACTGGATTTTACATTTTGCGAACAAGGGGACTGCTGACTTGCCGGTACTGGAACAAGTGCGCGTGCTGGACGCGCCGTTTCAAGTGCCGTCCGGTTCCGCGGCGGTTTTTCACAGCCTGCGCAGCACCTGCGGCGTGGACGACTGGCTTCCTTTCAGCGAGGCGTTGCCCGCCGGGGCGCGCCGCGACTTTGCGCCGACCAACGGGCGTTCCTCCCTCGGGGCGTGCCCGTTCTTCCAAGTGCAGTGGGAGGGGGGCGGCGCTTTGGCCGGCATCGGCTGGACGGGCCAGTGGACGGCGACGGCGGAGAACCGCGACGGCACGGTCGCCTTGCAGGCGGGCATGGAGCGCCTGCACCTTGCGTTACACCCGGGCGAAACCATTCGCAGCCCGCGCATTCTGCTGATGCCCTGGTCCGGTGCGGACATGGAAACAGCGCAGAACCTGTGGCGCGTCACCATGCTGCGCCACATCGTTCCCCGGACGGACGGCGAGATTGTTGTGCCGCCTATTGCCCATCTTAGTTCCGCATTCTACGAGATGGATACCTGTACCGAGGCCGACGCGCTGGCCCACCTCGACGCCTGCAAGGATCTCGGTTTCGAGTGTTACTGGTACGACGCCTATTACGGCCGGGACGATTTCCCCACCGTGGGCAACTATGTGCTGCCTGTGGAGCGGGGCTTTAACACGGCCCGTTTCCCCAGGCTGCTCGCGCCGGTGGCGGAGGCAGTGCATCGCGCGGGCATGGATTTCCTTTTGTGGTTTGAACCGGAGCGCATCTGCCCGGGCACGCTGATGGCGGTCGAACATCCCGAATGGGTGGTCCTGCCCGACGGGGGCGGTTGGGGCATGTTCAACCTGGCGATTCCCGAAGCGCGGCAATACATTACAGAGTATATCAGCCGGATGATCGACGATTACGGCCTGCGCTGGGTGCGCATCGACAACGCGGTAGCCTACACACCCCTGTGGGCAAAGTCGGACGCTGTCGCGGGCCCGGACCGGGTCGGCCTGGCGGAAATCCGTTATGTGGAGGGCTTGTACCGCTGGTGGGACGATCTGCGTGCCGCCCATCCGGAGATCGCCATCGACAACTGCGCATCGGGTGGCGGGCGCATCGACCTGGAACTGTGCTCCCGGTCGATTCCCCTGTGGCGCACCGACGCCACCATCACGCCCCTGATGAACCGGGACCTGCATCAGGCCGCGCTGCAGAACCAGGTCATGACGGCCGGGCTGAGCCGTTATGTGCCCTTCAACGTGAGCGGCCAGATGGGCGCGGACCCCTATCATTTCCGCAGCGGCTTTAACGGCGGTATTTCCTTCTGCGAGGATGTCCGGCCGGCCGACTATCCGAAGGATTTGCTGCGGGATGCCATTGCGGAAGGCAAGCGCATCCGCAAGTATTACTTCGGTAATCAATATGCGCTGACGGACATTACCACCAGCCCGAAGGACTGGTGTGTGTTGCAGTACCACCGGGAAGCGGAAAACGACGGGATGGTCGTGGCCTTTCGCAGGCATGAGTCGCCCTATACGGGATACGCGTGCCGCCTGCGCGAAATTGACGACGGCGCGGATTATGACGTGACCCTGTCGTACGGGTACAATAGGGGACCTGTCACCCTCATGAAAGGCGCCGCACTGCGTTCCATTGCGCTTACGGTTGACACTGCGCCGGGTTCTGTGTTGCTGGAATATTGCAGACAGAAGTAATAAGTGAAAACATACTGGAAACAGCCTTTCCAGTTCTTGTTTGCAGTTTTTTAGGGCTGTGGGCGCGTGGAATTTCTTCAGAAAAAGGAATGGGAATTCAGGCGGCATTTCCTAACCTTCTTCTAATAAAAAAAGTTTATACTCCCGAAGGAAATGAGGGTATGTTTTAAGGGCTTAAGGACCGTATTTATGTTCCCAGGGAAAGAGTTCCTTTGGTGTGCCACAATAGCCGCGGCGGGTGTTCTGGCCGTTGGGTGTTCCGATACACAGGCGCGTTCCGTGGCCGTGGTGGGCTCCACATCGGTACAGCCCTTCGCGGAACTGCTGGCCGAAGAATATCTCGCCAAGAACCCGGCTGAAAGCGTGGAGGTCCAGGGCGGCGGTTCCACGGCGGGGCTCCAGGCCGTGGTGAACAGTCTTGCGGATATTGGCATGTGCTCCCGGTCCCTCAGCGACGAGGAGTCCCTCGAATTCGAAGGCACTGTGATTGCCCGGGACGGTCTTGCCATGGTGGTGAATCCCGAAAATACGGTAAAGGACCTGAGCACGGAACAACTGCGTGGGTTGTTCAGCGGCGTGATCAAGAACTGGCAGGAAGTGGGGGGGCCGGATTGCCCGGTGCGCCCTATTACCCGCGAAGAAGGTTCGGGCACCCGTGACAGTTTCGTGCATCTGGTGATGGGGAAAGAGCGCATTTCCCGGCGCGCCCTGACCCAGGAGTCTAACGGCGCGGTGAAAGAACTGGTGAAGGGCGACAAGGCCGCCGTAGGCTACATGTCGCTGGGCATGGTGGGCTCGGAACTGAAGACAGTCCGCGTGGACGGGGTGGAGCCTACGGCTGCGAACGTGCTGGCGGGCGTCTACCATCTGGCCCGCCCGTTTTTGTTTATTACCCAAGGTGAGATCCGGCCTGAAGCCCGGCGTTTTTTTGACTATGTGCTTTCCGAAGAAGGTCAAGAGGCGTTGGAACGTGAAGGACTGGTACGCAACCAATGAAACAGGACCGGTTTATAGCGTTTATCCTGCTGATGCTGGCGCTGTCGGCCTTGTCCGGGCTGGTCCTGATTACGGTGTTTATCTTCAAGGAAGGCCTCCCGCTGATCTTGCAGACCGGGTTCCGGGACTTTTTCCTGTCCTCAGACTGGGATCCCAAGGGGGAGCACTTCGGCATCCTTTCCATGATTGTCGGTTCGCTGGCCGTGACGGTCGGCGCCATGGCGATCGGTGCGGTGTTCGGGCTGGGTATGGCGATCGTGCTGACCCAGTTTTGCCCGCCGGGACTGGTTTCGATACTCAAACCCCTGATCGAATTGCTGGCGGGTATCCCGTCGGTGGTCTACGGGTTTATGGGCGTCGTGACGATCGTACCACTGATACGAAACCATCTAGGTGGACCGGGCCTCTCGGTGCTGGCCGCCTCGATCGTGCTTGGCATCATGGTGCTGCCCACGGTAACCAGCATTTCCGTTGACGCGCTGAAGGCGGTGCCCCGCGCCTATTGGGAGGGTTCGGTCGCCTTGGGCGCGACGAAATGGCAGACCACGCACATGCTCATGCTGAAGGCGGCCCGGTCGGGCATTCTGGCGGCCATCATCCTGGGGATGGGCCGCGCGCTGGGCGAGACCATGGCCGTGATCATGGTGGCCGGCAACGCGCTGGAAATCCCGGGCAGTCCGCTGGATCCCGTGCGGACCCTTACCAGCAATATCGCGCTGGAAATGGGTTATGCCACGGGCCGCCACCGGGAGGCCCTCTTTGCCACGGGCGTCACGCTTTTCGTCTTCATTATGATCTTTAATACGACCGCCCTGGCTATATCGCGGCGCAGTGCCGGGAAGGGGGGCGGCCGATGAGACGCCTGTCCCCGGCAATCACACAACGTGTTGCGGTGACCTTCCTCTGGTCACTCACACTGATTACCATTGGTGTTCTGCTCTATATCATCCTCTATATCCTCGCGAAAGGCCTGCCCCACATTTCCTGGGAATTCCTCACCAAGGCGCCCGAAAGCATGGGCCGCAAGGGCGGCATTTTTCCCATGATTGTCGGTACCTTCATGGTGGCGGGGCTGGCGGTGGCCATTGCCGCGCCGCTGGGCGTGGCCACGGCGGTCTATCTGACCGAATATACCCGCGAGGGGCGGCTGACCTTCGTCATCCGCTTCGGTGCGGACTGCCTGGCCGGGATTCCCTCCATCATCTACGGCCTGTTTGGGTTCGTCTTTTTCAGCATCGCCCTGGGCATGGGGCTCAGTGTCCTTTCTGGCGCGCTGACCCTGGCGCTCATGGTATTGCCCACCATCATTCGCACTGCCGAGGAGGCCATCCGCGCCGTGCCCTACACTTACCGGGAAACGAGTTACGGCCTGGGCAGCACGCGCTGGCAGATGGTGACCCGGGTTGTGCTGCCGTCCGCGCTGCCGGGTATCTGCACGGGCGTTGTCCTTTCGCTGGGCCGGAGTATCAGCGAGACCGCGGCGGTCATGCTCACCGCCGGCTCCGCGCTGCGTCTGCCCCAGTCCCTGTCCGACTCCTCCCGGACCCTGGCTCTCCATTTCTACATCCTGTCCCGGGAAGGACTGTCCATGGAAAACGCCTATGCCACGGCCTCGGTTCTGATTATCATTATCCTGGCGCTGAACGCCCTGGCCTACTGGCTGATGAACCGCTTCATACGGAGGGCCGGCTGATGGGCGCGCACGCTTCCGAACCCATTATCCAGGTCAAAGACCTTTCGGTGACCTTTTCCGGTTGTCAGGCGCTGAACGGGATCACCTTGGATATTCGCCGCAACGAGCGGCTGGCGGTCATCGGCCCGGCGAACAGCGGCAAGACTACCTTCCTGCGCTGCCTGAACCGGCTTAACGACCTGAAACATGACTATCGGCATACCGGGAATATTCTGCTTGACGGCAAGGACGTCTATGATTCTGACGTGGATGTGGCGCGCCTGCGCCGCAGGATCGGCATGGTCTATGCCGTGCCCGGGCCGCTGCCGTGGTCCATCTATGACAACCTGGTGTACGGCCCGAAGCTGGCGGGCATCCGTTCCCGGGACCGCCTCGACGAGCTGGTGGAAACGTCGCTCAAGGCGGCGGTGCTGTGGGACGAGGTCAAGGACCGGCTGCGCATGCCCGCGCACAACCTGTCGGGCGGCCAGCAGCAGCGGCTGTGCCTGGCCCGGGTGCTCGCCCTGGAGCCGGATGTCATGATTCTGGACGAGCCCTGTTCCGGGCTCGATCCCATCTCCACGGCCAAGATCGAAGACGCGCTGGTGGAACTCAAGTCCAGCCATGCCATAGTACTTGTGACGAACAATACCAAGCAGGCCGGCCGCGCCTCGGACCGCACCGCGTTCTTCCTGATGGGGAAACTCATCGAGGTGGATGACACGACCCGCCTGTTCACCAATCCGACCGACCAGCGCACCAATGACTACCTGGTCGGGCAGTTCGGTTAGGCGCCGCCCTATGGATATCAAGATAGAAACACGGAATCTGAACCTGTATTACGGCGCCTTCCACGCGCTTAAGGATGTTACCATCCAGATCAAGCCGCAGTCGATTACCGCCATCATCGGCCCGTCCGGCTGCGGCAAGTCCACGCTGTTGCGCTGCTTCAACCGGATGAACGAACTGATCGGGGGCGTGCGCATCGAGGGCGACATCCTCCTGGACGGCAAGGATATTCACCGCCAGGGCATCAACCTTACCCGCCTGCGCCAGCGGGTCGGCATGGTCTTTCAGCGGCCGAACCCCTTCCCCCTGTCCGTGGCCGACAACGTGTCCTATGGCCTGCGCGTGCATGGAGTGCGGAACGGGATCAGCGTGCCCGAGGTAGTGGAGCACAGCTTGCGGGCCACCTTCCTATGGGACGAAGTCAAGGACAAATTGGACAGCCCCGCGCTGGCGCTGTCCCCCGAGCAGCAGCAGCGGCTCTGCATTTCCCGGGTCATCGCCATCGAGCCGGAAGTCCTGCTCATGGACGAGCCCTGTTCCGCCCTCGACCCCATCGCCACGGGGCATATCGAGGACCTGATGCGGGACCTCGCGGAGCGCTATACGATCGTCATCGTGACCCACAACATGCAGCAGGCGTCCCGGGTGTCTTCCGATTCCGCTTTTATGCTGCTGGGCGAACTGATAGAATTCGGCCCGACCCTTCATATTTTCGAGAATCCGTCCGACAAGCGAACGGAGGATTATGTTTCCGGCCACTACGGATAACCGGGGCCAGCCGCCCCACGGGAGCGCACAGAATGTCCAGGCATCTTCTTTACGAGATCGAAAAACTCAAGACCCGGATTCTCGCCCTGAGCGACATGGTGGAGCAGTCCGTGTACCAGGCGGTCAAGTCCCTCCAGGAGCGTGACGCGGATACCGCCCAGGCCGTGATAGACACCGACACCGATATCGACCTCGCCGAGGTGGATATCGAAGAGGAATGTCAGAAAATACTCGCCCTCCATCAGCCGGTAGCCCATGATCTTCGCTTTATCATCGCGGTGCTTAAGATCAACACGGAACTGGAGCGCATCGGCGACGCCTCCGTGAACATCGCCGAACGGGTCCGCCTGCTGGCCGAAGAGGAGCGGATTGGCATTCCCTTCGATTTTCTGGGCATGGCGGAGAAGGCCCAGACCATGCTCCGCAAAAGCCTCGACGCGCTCATTAAACTGGACGCGAGGCTGGCCCTCCAGGTCATTAATGAGGATGACGAGGTGGATGCCATCAACCGCGATGTGTACACTCTGATCGAGGACAGCATCCAGAAGAATCCGGAGCATGTGGGCAGTTTGATTCATCTGCTCGGGGTTTCGCGCCATATCGAACGCATCGCGGACCATGCCTCCAACATCGCCGAAAACGTCATCTACCTGATCGAGGGCCGAATTGTCCGCCACCACACCGAGGACTTCAAGCGGAACAACGCGTCTTCCTGAGGCAGGGTAGTCGTGAAGGCGGGTTCCGCTTTGCTTTATGTATGCCTCAAGCGCTCACGGTTTTTTTAGCCTTATATGGGGATGAGCGACATGCTCCATAGTTCCGCTCCACCCGGACTACCGTTGAACCTAAAAACGGCAGTTGAATTCTGAAGCGGTTTCCAAACCAAAGGACTTAAAGGACATAAATGACCAAAAGGACAGTAAAACGTTCTTCCGGTTGGTGCGTCCTTAACGTCCTTTAAGTCCTTTCGGTCCTTTCTTTTAAGAGGTCTTCCCGGCGTTAACAGCCGTTTTTAGGTTGAAGTGTGAATAATCGACCCTGAAACGCATGCGGGGGTTTGTGAGTCCAAGAATCAAAGGGGTATGATGACCGCCAATCTTATTCACAGAAAGGAGTTCGTTTCATGCGTTATCATCACACGTTCCAGCACATCGCTTTCTTATGCCTGGTGCTGCTTGTCCTAACGGCCGCTTTTACCGCCCGGAGCGAAGAGGAACTCAAAATTATCGCAGGCCCGTACCTGCATTATCCGACGCAAACCACCATGACGGTCGGCTGGGAAACCAATCTGCCCGCCACGACGGAAGGGGGCTGCGGGAAGAAGGCGGCGGATCTGGCCTGGATCAGCGGAAAAGAAGGGGAAAGCTTCCACACCCTGGTATTCGAAGGGCTGGAACCTGCTGACAACTATTTCTACCAGGTTCGTTCCGTGTCCGGGGACGGCGCGAAAGCCGAAAGCGAGGTGTTCACGTTCCAGACGGCCGTGGCCGCGGACGCACCGTTCTCTTTTATCGTGTTGAGCGACACCCAGTCCAACCCGGTCAACGTGGCGAAGCAGGCGGCATTGGCCTATTCCCAGCGGCCTCATTTCACACTGATCACCGGCGACCTGGTTTCCAAGGGACCGGAAAAGGCGCTTTGGAATAATCACTTCTTCCGCAACATGCATGCACTTGCCACGCGGGTGCCCCTGGTGCCTTGCCTGGGCAATCACGATGAAGACACGCCCTATTACTACAGTTATTTCGCCCTGCCGGATCCGGAATACTGCTACACCTTCAGTTACGGCAACCTGGATCTGTTTATCGTGGACAGTCAACGTCCGCTGACCCCCAACAGCGAGCAGTACGCCTGGCTCGAAAGCGCACTTGCGGCGTCAAAGTCCACCTGGAAGATTGTGGCTCTTCACAAGGCCGCCTATTCCTCGGACGAGGACGATTACGGCGATACCGTGGAAACGCGCACCATGTACGGGGACATCCGGCTGCGGGCGCTTTCCGGGTTGTATGAAAAATACGGCGTGGACATTTCCTGGTGCGGCCATATCCACTCCTACGAGCGGACCCATCCCATGGTTCAGGGCAAGCCCGTCCTTGAAGGCGGGGTGGTCTATATGGTTACCGGCGGCGGCGGCGGCGGGCTTGAAAAAGCGGCCCCCTGGCGCAGCCCTTTCACAGCCAAGGTCTATTCCGGCCACCATTATTGCCTGGTGAACGTGTTCGGGCCGACCCTGCGCATGGAGGCGTACACGCCCGAAGGGAATCTCTTCGACTTTGTGGAACTGAAGAAGTAGGGCGTGGGTGCCGGGTATGGTGGACGGGGTGGACATTGTGGACCGTGTGGACAGAATGAAGATACGGCCCACGCCATCTAACAGATAAACCCTAAACCCTAAACCCTAAACCCTAAACCCTGAACCCTATCAATAGGGGTTCTTCAGGTAATAGAAGAATCCGTCCTCGGCGCTGACGAGCAGGTCGGGAATACCGTTCTTGTCCCAGTCCACCATGGTCGGGCAGGTGTCGTGTCCCGCCAGTTTCAGGCTGTCCACAGGGCCTTCGTTCTTGAACTGCGCCGGGAAGTCGCCCTCACCGATGTTGCGCAGGAAGTCGACATTCTTCCCGTCAATCAGGATGTCGATCTTGCCGTCCCGGTCCCAGTCGGCCAGGGTGAATTTGCGGCGGCCGCTCTTGCCTGTCTCTTTCGGATTCAGGCGCAGCGGGTTGCCTTCTTCGTCCTGAAAAATCCGTTGCCCCGGTAGCAGTTCGAGGCCGCCATCGGTTTTTCGCCGCTCGAAGAAAGCAAGATAGCCCTCCGTGTCCAGCATGACCAGGTCGTGCAGCCCGTCCCGGTTCCAGTCGATGACGGCGGGCGTTGTCCGCCATTGCGTGACGAGTTGGCGGCCTTTGGGCATCCACCAGACCCAGGCCGGTTTCGGCGTTTTTTCCGGCCAGGCCACCTCAATGGGGCGTGCCTTTTCCAGCGCGGGCGCGGCGGGCGTGCCGGCGTTGCGGTACCACAGCACCTCGCCCCAAATGCTGTTGACGACGATGTCCAACAGCCCGTCGTGGTCCCAGTCGGCCACGTTGCAGACGGTGTAGCCCCACTTGGCCTCCGCGGGCCCCTGGATGGACCCGTTTTTTCCAGCCATGATGCGGATGATTTCGCCTTCCGCTTCGAGGTGGACCGGTTCCGCCCAGGACGGTTCGGCGCCGCCGCCCAGATTCTCCACGAAATCCAGAAAACCCGCCGTGTTGCCGCAGATCAAGTCTTCGTCCCCGTCGCCGTCCCAGTCCACGCTGCAGGGGGTCGGCAGGACACCCACCTTGAGGTATTCTGCATACTGCCGGAAGAACACGGGCGGCTCAAAGTCCGGCATGCCGTCGGCCAGAGCGCCTGTGTTCCGCACAAAGGCTGCACGACCGTCTTCCTGGGAGACGATAAGGTCGGTATGCCCGTCCCGGTCCCAGTCGAAAGCGGTCACCTGGAGCATCTCCAGTTCCATCTGGATCACCTTGCCACCCGCCATCAGGCGGCGCCCTTCCGCGTAGCGGGGGTCCGTGCGCGTGCCAATGTTTTCAAACCAGGTCAGTTGGTCCAGGAACTCGCCGCAGACCAGGTCCAAGTCGCCGTCGCCATCGAAGTCCTCGAAACAGGGAGAGGGTGTCCCGTAGACGTCCACGGGCTTGCCGCCCGCCTCCACCTTGAAGGACGGCGCGTAGTCCGGAGTGTCATTGCTGCCCTGGTTAAGGGCGACGTGGACATAACCGCGCAACGGGCCGTTGGTCCATTCGCCCCGCTCGTTGTAGGCGTTGTCCCAGCCGTATTCCTCCCAGTCGGCCGTGCCCACCACCAAGTCCAGCACGCCGTTTCCGTCATAGTCATAATACTTCCACTGGTTGTCGCGCTTCCAGGGGATTTCTTCCTTGAGCGGGATGGGCGCTGGGTTCTGAAACTGGGTGTTGACAAAGTCCGGATAGGCGTTGCCGGGATCCGTCAGGAGCCAGCCGCCGTTGACATAGGAACATGAGAGGTTGTGCATGGCGCGGTCGAGTCGGCGTCCCGGCGAGAATACGGCCAGCGGGTCGGTGTCGTCTTCCCGAGTGAACAGGTAGATGCCGTTCGCGGGCACGTCCGGCGTGGCCACCAGCAACGACAGGCGTCCGTTTCCTTCGTAATCCACCGGGTAGGCCCGGCCCCACAGGCCAATGCCCAGGTCCACCACGAGCCCCGTGTTGTTCTGGCGAAGGCGCGTGAAGGCGGACGGGTTTTCTTCGGCAGGGGCCGGTTGAACCAGCAAAAGCGACACTAGCGGCACTATGGGGAGGAAGTGGCGGAAGAACATGGGAGTATCCTTTCGTTAGTTACATCTGCAAGCACGGTCGGCCATTATATCGGGGCAACGGGCGGGTATCCAAGCGGGGGAATGCGGAATTCGGAATTCGGAATTCGGAATGAGGCCACGGGGGGCCCCTCGTCAAAGTTCACAGGTCCCATAGGTCTTATAGGTCCTACGCTTCGTCCGGGACTTCGCCCGGGAAAAGTGGCGCCTTTGGCGCAACCGAAACGCAGCATCTCAGTCAGAAACAAACACGTGAAACACACCCGTATCAACGTATTTATCGTTTCATTATAAACAACCTTAAGCAGCGTCATTC
>JAAYBJ010000174.1 GCA_012730105.1 Candidatus Hydrogenedentota bacterium | reverse complement strand
GAGACAGGCCGTTTATGGATTCTTTCCCTTGACGAAGAGGAGCACACGTATCTTTGGCCCGTCGAACCGAATGCAGTACCCCGAAAAATATTCGACAGCAACTCCTGGCTCAGGGGGAATACCACGGTAGGTATTCAACCACCTTATGTTATTACAGGTTCCTGGGACAAGAACATCACCACGTATCGCGCTTACGATTTTGAGCAGCGATCGCTGGTTAGCCAATGGATCCTGTCAGGGAATCATCACCAGCGGCAATTGCATATCTGTAACGCCATGAAGCGTTTTGCCGCCAATATATTTGAGGGCACTGAATGGCATTGTGAAATCTTCGAGGCCAACGCGCCGGAACCTATTCTTAAAGTATCCGCCCAAGTGCTGGACTTTTCACCCAATGGGGAATACGTGGTCGTCAAGAGCCCCGACGGTACCCTGAGCCTGTTGCATGTTTCCACGGGGCATACGCTTGCTGAACTTCCGAAAGAGAGTCAACATTCCACAGACCACGCTGTTTTCGCTCCCGACAGCAGCCGTGCGGCCCTGTACAACGGATATAATAACTATATAGTGGTGCGTCTTTCCGGGGAAACCGTTACGGAGACGCCCATGGACTTCCCTCTTGGAACCTGGCTTTCTTCTCAATGTTTTTCCCCCGACGGCACCCGTTTGCTGAGCGCCACCACTAAACGTGCCTGGCTTCACGAAAGCGATACAGGCCGGTTGCTTCATACGTTGGTCGAATCGCAACGATTTCGCCCACAACGCGTTTATGTTCCCGAAGTTATGGGCGTCAAAATGCCCTTCGTGAACTACCTGGGCGACTTGGCGGGAAATTTTACCAATCTGGCGAATAGCGAACCTAGGCTGCAGGGCACCTTTATTGGCGATGGGGCCCGCGTTCTTACCGTGGCGGAACGCCAGATGATTCGCGTTTGGGATGTGCGGACCGGCCGCTCCCTCCACACTATTTTCCCTTCTCTATCCAATGCACGTAATGAGAATGGCACTATGCAGAACAATATTATCCTGAGCCGCAACGGCGCTTTTGCCTTGTGTTTTAATTCCAACGATGGGGATGCAACGTTGTGGGATGTTGCCGCAGGGAAGGAAATCCATCACTTTGCAAACTGGCACGAGATGTATGGTGATATGTTCGTTTCAGATGATGGCCGGCGGGTGTATCTGCCCTGGGGGTGTTCTTTGTATTGTTGGTCTTCCGCACCGAATTGAAGTTGGGAGGCGGCTGGGCAAGACTGCATATTCTTGTGGGGTACGTCCCAATATACACTCACGGTGCATTCTATGGGGGCGCCGAAGTTGCCGTAGTGCAGCCGTTTATTCACGTAGCGGGCGCGGTAGAAATAGGGGGTGGGAAGGGTGTCGGCGATGTGATGGATGATAGGGGATTCCGTGTTAAGACCGAAAAAACTTACCAACAAGTACGCTACCAAATGCAATTTGGAAGCGATCCGGAACTCGGTTTCAAAAAAAAGCAAATTATTTGTTTGTTGCTAACCATTACCTAGAACGAAGTCAGGCGGTTTTATAAGAGCCTCTTTATCCCTTTATACATTTCATCTGCTTGCTTGAATAGTGGTTCCTTATATTGTTCCTCGCAGTCAGCCCAAGTGAAATGCCCATCGAACATGTCAAGGGTTCCATCGCGCCCATAAACCTCAGCATTTTCGAAATATTTTGATGAAGCAAGCGCGACCACATTCACAGTGATTTCTTTCAAACCCGGCAAATCATTTATTCGAGTTTTGTCTTTTTCAAAAGTTTCATTTTGTTTGGCGTCAAAAGGTTCGCAAACTTTAGCTTCAATGATAGTCATACTTTTTTCACCAAAAACACATAAATCAAATGTGCGTTTGATAGGTAAACCATTGCTGCGCGCTGAATCGCCGATCTGCCATAGATAGTCGCGGTAAAAACAAACTTCGTAACCGATATCCCATTCACCTTCCAGATCAATGTTTAGCACCCTTTTTTCGATAAGAAAGTTCATGAATTGCTTGGGGTTGTTTTGGGCATAGGAATAGAGTATTGAACAATAGAAGCGCTCCTCTCTTGTCCATTTAGACCATGGCAAATTGTGAAGGTATTGAATGGCCATAAAGTTTTCCTTTCTCTGGTTTTTGTTAAATACAAAAGAATCCTCTTTTTTAGGTTAAAACCAGGCTCCTTAAGGTTAATCAGAAAATGAACCTCGCGCTTCCACATATAACGCCACCTCCGCAATGGCCGGACAGGCGGTTGCCTTCACAATCCGCAGGCGGACCTTGTTCGTGGTGATGGATTCGCCGCGCAAGAGGCGGCGGTTGCCGATGCCTGTGCCCTTGGCGAACTCGCGCCAGTCGGTTCCGTCCCACTGATCCAATGCCCAGTCGTCCACGCGCAGGCCGAGGGGCAGGTATTCGCGGAGGCTGACCACGTTGAAGGTAACAGGTTTGTCCAAGTCGAGGGTCATATTCGCTGTATTCACCGCGTCATCGGTGCACCAATAGGTGTTCCGGTCGCCGTCAAGCGCCCGCGAAGGCTCAAAGCGCTCGTCATTGCCTCGCACATTGCTTGCGGATGCTGCGGCACCTTGTGCCAGGTCCGTTGAAAACAAGTCCCGCAGGCGGCGGCCGAATTCGAGCAGGGAGGCTGCGTCGTTTTCATGGATGCGCCCGCGCCGGTCGGGCGGCAGGTTCAACAGGAAGGAGGCGCCCCGGCCGACGGACTCGAAATAGAGTTTCATCAGGTTGTCCGGCGTGCGCACCTTGTCGTCTTCTTTTTTATGATAAAACCAGCCGGGCCGGATGGATACGTCTACTTCGGCGGGCATCCAATATTCCCCGTTCCGGGTGCCGTTTTCGCCGTCCTTGTATTCGGTCCGTCCCGGGCAGGGTGGCTTTCCGTCGCGACCCCGGGGCGTGTAAGTAGCCCAGCAGGGATCCCCCGCGTAACCGGACTCGTTGCCTACCCAGCGGATGTCGGGGCCTACGTCGGAGAACATCATCGCTTCCGGCTGCAATTCGCGCACCATTTGCCAGGTTTGCTCCCAACCATAATATGTGGACCGGTCGATGGTGCGTTTTTCTTTCGCGCCGCCATACCAGCCGTCGCCGCCGTTGGCGCCGTCAAACCAGACCTCGAAGATCGGTCCGTAGTTGGTCAGCAGCTCGCGCAGCTGGTTCCGGTAGTATTCCACATACGCGGGTTTTCCGTATTCGGCGTGGTTGCGGTCCCAGGGCGACAGGTAGACGCCGAATTGAATACCCCCGTCCCGGCAGGCATCGGACAATTCCCGCACCACGTCGCCCTTGCCGTCGCGCCAGGGGCTTGCCGCTACAGAATGTTCGGTATACTGTGATGGCCACAGGCAGAACCCGTCATGATGCTTGCAGGTCAGGATAAGCCCCTTCATGCCCGCTTCCCGTGCGATCCCGACAATCCGGGACGCGTCAAAATCCGAGGGGTGAAATAGCTCCGGCGACTCGTCGCCATAGCCCCACTCCTTGTCGGTGAAGGTGTTGGTGGTGAAATGGACGAACCCGTAGAATTCCAGTTCATGCCATTTCAACTGCCTTTCGCTTGGCACAACGCCATAGGGCTGGGGCGGTTCCACGGCCGCACCCAAGGCCGATTCAAGTGTTAACAGGGCAATCGTGAGTAGGGTCATGGTGCGTTTCCTTTCTTTTACGATGGACATTAGTATGCCCCAATACCAGCGGGGGCCACAACCTTGAAATTGTTGACAGGCTTACAGAATGCATAGTATCAGGCCTGTTTAACGGAAAGCTCAGGGAACTATCCGTATCGCTTTTGCACCGCAGCGCGTAACGTATGCAAGGGTTTTGGGTTTCTCCCGGGGGAGCCGCCCTCAAGAAGGGGACCGGACTTTATTTAGCGGTGATGGGGTATTAACCTGTGAACCGAATTCCAAACTCAGGGGAATCCTGTTCCGCCCCCGGCATTCACCTTGACTTTCCCCTTCCATAAACGGTACACTACACAGAGCTTGCCGGAGTAATCGGCGGGGCCAGTGAAAGGTCCCGGCGAAGTGTGCGGGGGACAGGTGCGGGGCAGATTTCCCGTTTTCATTATGTCATGTTTTCGGGGGGCCGTAGTGTCCCGGTAATAACCAGAATTTACGTTAACTGTTTGTAAAGGAGCCTGTTGTGAAAAGGACTTTTCAACCATCCAATACCCGACGTATACGGACCCATGGCTTTCGGGCGCGCATGGCCACCGTCGGCGGCCGCAAGGTGATTGCCGCGCGGCGGCGCCGCGGCCGGCGCTGTCTGACCGTCTCGGATTCGATGGCGAGGTAACAAAGAAACCTTGTGCCGGAACGGTATTCACATCCCAGGACCGCGCGTATTCAGCATAAGCATGAGTTTTCGCGCGTGTTTTCCCAGGGCCGGAAGGTCTGGGGCCCTTATTTCATAGGGTATCTCCTGGAGGATGCCGGCCTGGAAACGAGGCTGGGCCTCGTGGTGTCGCGCAAGGTGGGTAAGGCGGCTGTGCGCAATCGCGTGAAGCGGCTGATTCGGGAGTTTTTCCGCGCCAATCGGAGCCGTTTCCCCCAGGGAACGCAGCTGGTCGTGATTGGACGGTCCTCCTGTACTTCCTTGGACGGTCCCGCGTGTATTGCGGAACTCGGTTCCATGTTTGGACAGTGGCTGCGGGATGCGTAGCGTGCTTATCGCCATCATTCGCCTCTATCAGCGGTTCCTATCGCCGCTGCTTGGCAATCATTGCCGCTTCGAACCGTCTTGTTCCCAGTACGCGATCGAGGCGCTGGAAGCGCACGGTGTGTTCAAAGGCGGCCTGTACGCGGCGTGGCGCCTGTTGCGCTGTCAACCCTTCTGTAAGGGCGGGTATGATCCTGTGCCCGCCCCGAGCGGCCGGAAACGGCAGGATCCAGGCGCCTGAACGGCGGTGTGTCCCGGTGCTGCCCCGTAGCGGGGCGGGAGAAATGTTCTATTGTTTGATGGAAATCAAGATAAGGAAACACAGCGCAATCAATTGATCGCGATCGTATTGATGGTTGCGCTGGTGCTGGTGTGGACCCAGTTTTTCCTGCCCAAACCTTCCCCGCGCCCCGAGGCGCCGGAGACGGTCGCCGAAACGGGCGAAGGCGAGACCGGCGCGTCCGGTCCTTTCCAACCCGCCATGCCGCCTGCGGCGGCCGCCCCGGAAGGCGAAGCTCCGGCCGATGACCCGGGCGCCGTGGCCCTTCCTCCAATAGCCGGGGAACCCGCTTCTCCCGGCGAAGATGAAATCACCCTTGAAAATGCCAACTTGGAACTGGTGTTTACCCGTGTGGGTGCCCGTCTTAAGCGGGCCACGGTCCGGCTGGGCAAGGACGGGGTGGATTCCATTCAACTGGTTCCGCAAAGCGACCTGCTTGGCGACGCGGAATCGGAGTATCCGCTGGGACTGTTTTTCAGTGATCCGAATCTCGGTGACGCGCTGAATTACCGGCGCTGGGAACCGGTACCCTCCCCGGACAGCCGGGAAATCGCGTTTCAGCTGGAAATCCCGGAATATGTCCGGGTGCAGAAGCGCTTCAGGCTGGCGGAGGATGCCCATGTAGTGGATATCGGGATATCCTATACCAACCTGGCCGGTGAAAAGCGCCTGCTCGGTCTCGACCGTGACGAGCCCGCCTTTTCGCTGTACTGGAGTCCCAATGTGGCCAGCGGCGACCTGAAAAAAGGCGCGCAACAGAACGTGGTATGGCGGAAAGACGGCAGCAACATCTACCACGCCACGTCCAAGTTCAAAATGCCGGGCGGCAAGGCCTGGTACAATGAGCGCGTTCTCGACCCGGAATGGGCGGCCGTGTGCAGCGCTTACTTTACCGTGGCGCTCAAGCCGGAGTTTGAGCTGGCGGATGCCTGGTATCACGGCTCGCCGAATCTTTTCCGGGTGGGCGTCGGCGCGCCCCGGACCGAAGTGGGCCCGGGAGCCTCCGCCGAATTCGGCTACCAGGCCTACGTAGGCCCCCGGGGCCGGAAGCCTCTCGCCGCCGCGTGGCCAACCTTGGACACCGCCCTGGCGTTTTTCACCTCCGTGACCATCATGGACCAGTTCGCAAAACTGTTGTTGTCCGTCCTGATCTGGTTCCACGACAATGTGGCCGCCAACTACGGGCTCGCCATCATTTTCCTCACCATCCTGGTGAGAATGGTCATGTTCCCGCTGACCTGGAAGAGCATGCTGAGCATGCGGAAGATGTCCCTGCTGGCGCCGGAGATGGAAAAGATCAAGCAGGAATGCAAGGAAGACCAGCAGGAGATGCAGAAGCGGATGATGGAGCTCTACCGCGAGCGCGGGGTGAGTCCGCTGGGCGGCTGCCTGCCGATGTTGCTGCAGATGCCGGTGTTCATCGCCCTGTACCGGATGCTGTGGAGCGCCTACGAGCTGCGGCGCGCCCCCTTCATCGGCTGGATACAGGATTTGAGCGAGCCGGACCGCCTGATGACGCTGCCTTTCTCGATACCGATCCCCTTTTCCAGCGTGCCGCTGGAAAGCGTCAACCTGCTGCCCATCCTGATGGCCCTGGCCATGGTCGCCAGCCAGAAGCTGATGCCCATGTCGGGCCCGGCGCAAACGTCGCAGCAGAAAACGATGATGACGATCATGCCGGTATTCTTCTCCGTCATCACCTACAACATGGCCTCGGGGCTGAACCTGTACATCCTGGTCAGCACCCTCCTGGGCATTGCCCAGAACTATCTTATCCGGGGCATCCCCGTGGATGCCGAATCCGTAAAACGCAAGAAGCCCGGAAAACCCCGTCACTTTTATGACGTTGCACGCGCGAAACAACGCGAGATGAACAAGGAAATTCGCAAGCAAAAACAGCGCGGGCGGCGTCGTAAAGATCCGAAGGAAAATTGACCGGCGCGGGGAACGCGGGCTTCCAACCTTTCAACCGTATCGTGGCGCGCCCGGCGCGCCCGGGAGAGCATGAAGATGAAAGTGATTGAAAGTTCGGGGGCGACCCGCGAGGAAGCCATCCAACGCGGCCTGAAGGAACTGGGGGTTGAAATGCACGCGGTGGACCGCATTGACGTGATTGACGAGGGCAGCAAGGGCTTCCTCGGCATGGGCAAACGCCCGGTGCGCGTGCGCTTGTCCGTGGAGCACGCAGCGGTGCGGGAGCCGAGGGAATCGGGGCGCCGCGATCCGATACAGGACCGCCGTCCCAAACGGCCCCAGCAGCAAAACCGTCCCAACCGGGGAGATGCTCCGCCCCGGGACAAGGGGCCTGTGAATAAACAGTCCCAGGGTGGCCGGGGCAGGGGCGGCCAGCGGGAAGGCGCCGCAGCCCAGGAGAAGCGCGGCCCGGAAGGCCGCCAGGGCAACCGCCAGGATCGGGGCCGGAACCGGGATAATAACCGGGACGGCAACCGGGACAGTAACCGGGACGGCAACCGGGACAGGAACCGGCAGCATCGCGATAATCAACATCGCCGCGGTGCCGATCAGCGGCCCAGGCAGGACCCATCCCAGCGCAAACCGGCGCCCGCGCCCGACAGGGCCGCGTCCAATGTCTCTGAAGAGTCCATGGAAGCCCATCGCCTGGCGGAACAGTTTGAAAACATCAATTCCGTCGCCGTGGCGGAATATGCCTCGAATGAGATGCCGCCCAACGCGCGGGAAGAGGAAATCTTCGAATCCATCACGGATGAGCAGGGAAACGAAGCGGCGGCGCTGCTCAAGGAAATCATTTCCAATATGGACCTGGCCGGGGAAGTGGCCTTTGCCCGGGACAGTGACGGAAGCGCGCGCCTGCACGTCGAAAGCGGCGATGACGGCGGCATTCTGATCGGGAAGCGCGGCATCACCCTGGAAGCCCTTCAATACCTGATTAACCGGATGCTTTCCCGGGGCGACAGCAACGAGAACGCGGAACGCGTCCTGGTGGACGTGGGCGATTACGTGGACAGGCGCCGTGCCATGTTGCGCGATATGGCGCTTGCCATGGCAAAACAGGCCAAGGAAACCCGCCGCAATGTGCGCCTGAAACCTCTGAGCCCCCAGGAGCGGCGTATTATTCATCTCACCTTGGAGAAGGATCCGGAAGTGCGCACCTTCAGCACGGGAGATTCACTGTTCCGCAGTGTCGTCATCAGTCCCGTGGGCGAGCGGCGCGGCAACAATGACCGGCGCCCCCGGAACGGCGGGCGGGACAACCGCCGGGAAGCGGAGTCAGCTCCCTCGGACGAGTGATGCGGTACGCGTCCACAAATGACACTATCGCCGCGATTTCCACGCCCCCTGGCGAGGGGGGCATCGGTATCGTCCGCCTGAGCGGTTCCGGCGCGATGGAAATTGCCGCCGGAATGTTCGCGTCGTCCAAGGGACGCGACATTTGTTCCGGCAGCCAGCGCGTGTTTCACGGCCATGTCCATGATGCGGCCGGCGCGTCGATTGACGAGGTGCTGCTTCATGTCATGCGTGGCCCCCACAGTTATACCGCCGAGGACGTGGTGGAATTCAATGCCCACGGCGGTACGGCGCCGTTGAACGCGATTCTCGAGGAAACCTTACGGCGCGGTGCGCGCCTTGCGGGGCCCGGCGAATTCACCCTGCGCGCTTTCCTGAACGGGCGCATGGACCTGACCCGCGCCGAGGCCGTCATTGACCTGGTGCGCGCGAAAACGCGCACCGCCCTGGCGGCGGCCAACGCGACCGCCGACGGGATCCTGTCAAAGGCCCTGCACGAGCTGCGCGAAACGCTGGCCGACGCCTTGGCGCGCGTGGAGGCCGCGGTCGATTTCCCCGAGGAGGACCTGCCGGAACTGGTGGACGCGGCCCTTGTGACGCGCCTGGAAGAGGCGCGCGGGCGCATGGCGGCGCTGTTGGACAGCGCCGACGCGGGTATGCGCATTCGCGAGGGCATCGCCTTGGCCATTGTGGGCCGGCCCAATGTGGGAAAGTCCAGCCTGTTTAACGCGCTTCTCCGCGATGCCCGCGCCATCGTGTCCGCGGAACCGGGTACCACGCGCGACCGTATTGAAGAAACCGCCTCGCTCGGAGGCGTGCCGGTGCGGCTTATGGATACCGCTGGAATGCGCGATACCCCGGACGCCGTCGAGTCGCAGGGTGTCAGCTTGGCGCGGGGCGCCGCCCGCCGGGCGCAGTATATTTTATTCGTTGTGGATGCCTCGGTGTCGGAGACGGAAGAGGACCGGCGCCTGGCGGCGGAGTTGGCAGCACTGGAAACGCCGATCGTGCTGGTGCGTAATAAGATAGACCTGGTCAACCGGGAATCTCACGCCTCCTCACGCGCTTTGCCGGGCATTGCCTTTGCCATGGCGTGCGAGGTTTCCGCCGTCACCGGGGAAGGGTTGGCAGCGCTGGAAACACGGCTGGGCGAGCTTTTTCTCGGCAGCGCGCACCTGGAAACAACTTCCCCCATGCTCTCCAGGATCCATCAGCAAGACAGCATGCGGCGCGCGGAAGGGTGCCTTGGCCGGTTGCTTTCGGATACATCGGCTTCTCCCGAGCTGCTCGCGCTGGAGTTGCGCGAAGCGCTGCAGGCACTCGGCGAAATCACGGGCGAAACCACGTCCGAAGAATTGCTGGACCGCATTTTTTCATCCTTCTGCATCGGGAAGTAAAAAGGGTATGTGCCGTGCTGTTGCTGGTATACTAGGAACCCGGAACGGGACAAGGCCACAGAGGTAACATGATCGTCGGCACCCATACCAAAATACGTTTTTCCGAACCCGGTGATGCCGGGTTCTACCGCGACCTGTATCTTCAAAACGGGCCCAGGGCCGCGTTGCTCGACGCCCGCCGTGAATTCGGCCTGCCCACCCGGCAGGAGATACGGGAACTGCTCAAGAAAAGCGAGTCCGCCCGGGCGTTTTTGTTCACCGTGGAGGACTTAGAAGGGCGGCTGCGCGGGTGGTGCGGGCTGCGCGCGTTGAACGTGGAGGCGGCCTACTGCGAACTGTTCCTGGTATTGGCGTCGGAGGAGGACTATGCCAGGCCCCTTGCCGATGAGACCATGGATGTATTGCTGCACCGCGCGTTTCGCCAGTTGGGATTGAACAAAATACTGGCCACCGCCCTGGACAGTGAAGGCCCCCTTAACGCCTGCCTTGTGCGCCACGGTTTTCGTTCCTGCGGCGTCCAGCGGGAAGTGCTTTACAGCGGGGGAGCGTGGCAGGGCATGGATACCCTTGTGCTGACCGGAGACAACTACAGCCCCGATGCGGCAGGCATCGGATCGGGAGCGGCCGCTTTATGACCTTTACCACCACCACCTTTCTTCGACGGGCGGAACGGGACGACCTGGACATGGTCCTGTCCTGGATGGACGATCCGGATTTTCAGTATTACCTCTACGGCGACGCGGCGCAGTCGCAGCGCCAGATTCGCGAGAAGATTATTCAGATGCTGGGGCGTTCCCCGGCCAACCTGATGCCCCCCGCCCTCTACCTGCTGATTGACTCCGGGGCGGAAGGGCTGCTGGGCATGATCTCGTTGCAGAACGTGTCCTGGCGCAACCGGTCCTGCAGTCTCGACGTGTATATCGGCAACAAGGCGCGTCGCAATGCCACCGTGGCGATGACATCCGTCTTCCGCGCGCTTGAATACGTGTTTGACGAACTGAACCTGCACCGGGTCAGCGCGCTGATTTACGCTTTTAACCGGTCGTCCTGGCGTATTTTTGAATTGTCCGGCGCGAAACGGGAAATGGTGCTGGAAAAGCATGTTATGCGTGACGGGACGCTGTACGATGCCTATGGATATGGTTTGCTGCGAAGCGATTTCGAAGCGGTGCGCGTCCGTTACGGGGGCGCCTCCAGAACCATTTCTTTGGAGGCAATGATTGCCTCCCTTGCGGAGAAGATGGAGAAGACCCCGTGACAGTGTTTTTTTTGGTCATCTGGTTACTCTATAGCCTTTACGCACTGGTCAGAAACCTGCGCGGCCGCGAAGCGTCTTCCATGCCCGTGCAGGCGATGCAGACGGTCCTGGTGGTTTTGGCGCTGCGCTGGGCGTGGATGTCCGGCGCGCTTTCGCGCGGCTTGTGGTCGCCGCTGGATATCGCCCTGGGCCTGGTGGTGGGCCATCTGCTCTTCGCCTTTTCCCTGTCCGTGACGCACCAGCACCTGGGCGACGTCCTGTGGCATGCCCTTGACCTGCGCGGCCTGGCGGATTTTATGGGCAAGGCGCCCGGACTATGCGTGCGCTACCTGGGCGTTGCGGCCATTGAGGAACTGGTTTACCGTGTGGCGGCTCAGGACATGCTTACCGGCCTGCTGCACGGTCCCGTGCCGGCGATAGCCGTCAGTGCGGCCTGCTTTTGCCTCCTGCACGATCACTTTTTCAGGAATGGCGTTGTAAGCGCCGTGGAATTCATCCTGTTTACGCTCGCGGTGGGCGTGATGTATTATTACACGTCGAGCCTTACCCTGGTGGTCCTGGCGCACTGGGTCAGAAACGTGGAAAGCGCCTACCTGGACTTTTGCGCCATGGTTGAAGATACCCATAGTGAAGAAGAAGCCTTGCGCATGTTGGACGCGCGCCACGTCTCTCCCGTACTGGAGTCCGTATGACAGATAATGCCCTTGTCGAGCTGAGCCACGTTTGCAAGAAGTTTATAACGCGGCACCTCCTTCCCATTGATGAGGAGACGCGCAAGCGCCGTCTCTACAAAAAGGGAGAGGTGCATGCCGCCCGGGATGTCACTTTCACGATCCTTCCCGGGGAAATCTTCGGCCTGCTCGGGCCGAACGGCGCAGGCAAGACCACCACGGTCAAGATGATTTCCGGCCTGGTGCGTCCCGATAAAGGCGCCGTGTATGTGGACAAACTGGACGTGGACAAGAAGCGCCGGCAGGTATTGCGCCGCGTGGGCGTGGTGCTCGAAGGTACCCGCACCAGCCTGTGGCCCCTGACCCCGCTGGAGAACCTGCATTATTACGGGACGCTGAAGGACGTGCCCGGCGCCGTGCTCGGCAAGCGCTCCCATGACTTGCTCGATTTTATAGGACTGAAGGAAAAAAAGAACATCCAGGTGCGGCGCCTGTCACGTGGACAGAAACAGAAACTGGCCATCTGCATCGCCCTGATTGCGGACCCCCAGGTGCTCCTGCTGGACGAGCCGACCACCGGCCTGGACGTGCAGAGCGCCCGCGCCATCAAGGACAAGGTGATGGAAATGACCCGGGAGCAGGGGCGCAGCGTGCTGGTGACCACCCATGACATGCACGTGGCCCAGGAACTGTGCGACCGGATCGGCATCATCAACCACGGGGAATTGATTGCCTGCAAACCGACCGAGGAACTGCTGGACCTCTTCTCTGAACAGGTGTTTGTGTTCAAGATTGACAAGCCCGTGGAAACGGACGAATTCATGACGATTCCGGGGGTTGTCGCGGCGAGTATGGAGCAGGCGTCGGACGGCCCCGCGCTGGTCGTTCAGGTGGTTCGGACGCCGGAAGCGCTCCGGTCTTCCGCCTTGTATGAGGTTACCGGGCGCCTGCGGGGGCACGATCGAATGCTTCATGCCGTCTCGCAACGGCAGCAGAATCTGGAAAGTGTTTTCCTGCAGTTGACAAATGATACCCAGAAGCGATAAGTGTTGTTGAAAGGATTTACATGTCATTTTTTCGGGTAATGAAAGCGGAGCTGGTGCGTTCGTTCATTATCATGCGACGCTACTGGTTCCGGACGATTACCGGCATGGTGATCGGTTACGGCATGCTCATGGTGCTCGTGGCCGGGTTCATATACAGCCGGCCGGGCGTCGAGAACGCGATGGACCGCTTCAAGGACAACCCGATGGGTGCCACGAACTTTGTCCTCGGCTTCATCATCGGGATGTTCGCCTTCGGCGTGGTAGGCATGTTTACCCAGGGCCTGCAGAGTATGGCCACCACCGGCGTGCTGGAACAGCTGTGCATGAGCCCCCACGGCCTTGCGGTCAATTTCATGGCGCAGACCATGGTGGGTTCGGTGACCTCCATCATTTCGTCCGGCATCATGGTGTATGCCGTGACATGGAGCGTGAACGGCATGCTCTACTGGGATACCGTTCCCATCCTGGTGCTGCTGGTGCTTACCTTCTTCAATTTGGTGGGTTTCGGCTTTATGGTCGGCGGGCTGGTGCTGGTGTTTAAGCAGGTCGGCCAGGTCGCCATTCTCGTGCGCATGGGGTTGTTCGCGCTGGCCATATTCGCGCGCGAGGAAATGCTGCATCAGCCTTTCCCGCTGCCGTTCCTGCTGCATATGCTGCCGATAACGGACGCGACCATTGCGCTGAAGTATGTGCTCATCAGCAATCAGATGGTGGAAACCACCACGGAGACGGGGGAGAAGATCATGGAATTCAGCTCCGTGTTCGTGCATCCCTGTTTTTACTGGCTGCTGGTAAGTTGCGTGTTTTGGACCGTTGTCGGCCTTACCATTTTCCGCATCCTTGAAGATTACAGCCGTTCCAAGGGCACGCTGGGAAGCTATTGATGGAGCCGAATCTGCTGCACAGATTTGAAGTCGGCGGACAGTGTTTCGCTATGGATACGGAGACCTGCTTCTGTTTCGAATGCGACCGCATTTCCTGGGATGTGCTGGCGTACTACCCCCGTGAACCGATCAACCGGATTTACCATCTGCTGAAGGACAAGCATCCGCGAAAGGAGCTTGAGGAGGTGGTCGGGGAACTGGAATGGCTGCGCGTGACCAAGGCCATTCTGGTGCCGCGCGGCGATCAGGAATTTCTGGAACAGGTCACGCGCAGAGGCGGATTACAGCGTTTGACCCTGGTGATGGACGGGGCGGCGGAAGGGGCTGAACGCGCCGCGGAGGCCGGCCGCCTGCTGCTGGCGCGTTCCGGCGAAGAAAAGGTGCTGACATTTTCCCTCTGTTTCCGGGAAACCGTTGCCCGGGATTGGAATCCTCTTGCCGGGGTGTTGGACGCACTTCGCCGTACAGCGCTCCTGGCGGGGAAGATATTAAAGGTTGAACTGGATATACCTTTCCAGCCGCTGCCCGGCGCTTTGGCGGAAATGAAGGATCATGACTTCCGCTGCCGGGCGGTTCCGGGTTCGGATGCGGACCTTGCGGCATTTATGAAAGCCGTCATGACGCTTCCCGCCGGAAAACCTAAAGCCGCCGTGGACGCGCTGGAAAAGAAACACGCTCCCGAAAGCATCCGTGTAATGGCACGGCCGGGTTCGGCGAACTTTCACCGCTTTGTTGAAACGCTGCACAAGGCCGGCTACACGGATATTGTGCTGGACATGCCCGGCGCTTGGGCGATGCATCCCGGGCTCGATCCGGAAACGGTGGCGGACGCGCTTCAGGCCAATGCCGCTTACTACGCGGACCAGTTGCTTCGAAACAGCCTTTTTCGCGTGGAGCCGTTGGCGTCGTTGTTTAACGCCATCCATATGGGGACGCCCAACTACCGCGCGGACAAAAGCGGGGTGGAGTCGATGGCCGTGGATGTCGACGACTGTATCTACCCCTCGCCCGCCTTTGTCGGCAACCCGGACTTCGTTCTGGGCCGGCTGGCCGGCGGCGGCCTCGACGAGGCCCGGTGCGAGCCCTTTCTGCTCACCGGCGCGCTCCAGGTGCCGGAGTGCCTGCGCTGCTGGGCGCGCGGCCTGTGCGGAGGCGGCCATATGGCCATCCATCTCGCGCGCACGGGGAATATTCGCACGCCGGACGAGGCGTGGTGCAACGCCCAGCGGCGCTATATTGGCGCCGCGGTGGCGACCTTTAACCGCATCTCTTCCGCTGGCATCAATTTCTCACACCTGGTATCCGCCATGCGTCCCCGGACGCGGCACCTTTCCCTGTTCTCCGTGGCGAAGGCCCTGTTCCAGGGGTATTTCGGGGTGCGTCCCCTCCGTGAAGACGACGCGCCCATGCTGGTTCGCTGGGAAAATTGGAACCGGGCGGCGTATTTTGTGTGCAACGACACGGGTGCGTTAATGGCGACCCTCTATGACCGGGAGATGGACGCCCTGCACCCGCTGGAATTCCTGCAGGAACTGGTCCTCACCCGACGGGATGGCACGCCCTGCGGCTTGGTGAAACTGTGCCCTTATCTGGGAAAGCGTATCGCCGTTGCGTGGCTGTACCTGCGCGATCCGGAGCTTTACGCGAAATCCGCCCTGCGGACCACACTGCGCCAACTGTTGGCCGAAGTGTGCCGGGGAAAGCAACTGCGCCATGTGCTGATCCCCGTGACGAAAAAGGAAACGGCCTTGGCTGAAGCGCTGCTTGCTGCGGGTTTCACCCATGCGGGCACCCAACGGGAAGCCCTCTACCAGCAGGGCGCCTACCAGGACGTGGATGTTTACAAATATTCAGCGGAGGCGTGAAAGACTGTATGAATTCCTTTGGAACCACGAATAGACGCGAATGAACACGAATAAAAAATGGAAAGGCGCAGTGCGGCATAGTTTTAATGGAATTACTTCTTTGTGGCGTAGGCTTTTTGTGGAAAACAATGGTTTTAAATAATTGCCACATAATGCACACAAAACACCAAAGTGTTATTGCGCTACCCTCCTTGAAACAATGTCGAGAATTGATGAGTAGTACTATCAATACAACCGGGACAACAATGCGGTTGCTTAAAAATCATTCGTGTCTATTCGTGTTCATTCGTGGTTCTCTTCTGCTCTTGTGCGCTTGATATTGAATTCATGTGTCCTGCAGGAAAGGAAGACTATGAAACGTGTATTGATAACCGGCGTGGCCGGGTTTATTGGATCCCATCTGGCCGAGGCCTTGTGCGGGCGGGGGGATGCCGTCATCGGCCTGGACGCGTTCAACGACTACTATGATCCGGCTATCAAACGCCGCAACATCTGCACCCTCATGGATTCGGAGTTCTTCCAACTGTTTGAACAGGATATCTGTGACGAAGCCGGTCTGCGCGCCTTGTTCGAAGAGACTCGGCCGGACGTGGTGGTGCATCTCGCGGCGCGGGCCGGGGTACGCCCTTCCCTGGAAGACCCGAACCTGTACCACCGGGTGAATGTCATCGGCGGCCAGCACATCCTCGACGCTTGCCGTGAGTTCAAACCCTCCCACCTAGTGTTCGCCTCGAGCTCATCCGTATACGGCGGGAGCCGGGATGTGCCCTTCAGGGAGACGGACCCGGTCATGCGCCCCATCAGCCCCTACGCCGCCACCAAGCGCATGAACGAACTGCAGGCCCATGTGTACCATCACCTCTACGGGATACGGGTGTCCATGCTCCGCTTTTTTACCGTGTACGGCCCCCGGCAGCGCCCCGACATGGCCATACACAAGTTCACCAAACTCCTTCTCGATGGACGGCCCATCCCCATGTTCGGGGACGGGTCCACCCGGCGCGACTACACCTACATTGACGATATCATCCAAGGCGTTGTCCACTGTGTGGACACCCCCTTCGGCTATGAAATCTTCAACCTGGGGGAGAGCCATACCACGAGCCTTGCCGAACTCATTACGTTCATTGAAAAGCACACAGGAAAGACCGCTGTAATCGAGAGAAAGCCCTTGCAGCCCGGCGATGTTGAAATTACCTATGCCGACATAGCGCACGCCAGGGAACTCCTCGGCTACGCGCCGCGGTTCAGTATGGATGAAGGTATTGCCCGGTTCGTGGCGTGGTATAAAAACCAACCATAACAGGCTGAAGTCTTTTGAACGCCTTGCGATTCATTGCAACGACGAACGTTTTTTTGCTATACTTATCTTACCTCTGGGGCTGTAGCTCAATTGGGAGAGCGCCGCGTTCGCAATGCGGAGGTCAGGGGTTCGATCCCCCTCAGCTCCACCATTCCAAGAAACTATCAAGCCGTCGGACCTGTTTAGGATCCGGCGGCTTGTTTGCGTTGTTGGCGGACATTCAGAGAAGAGGGGAGAAGGGACCAAAATGACATAAGGGGCTTAAAGGACGCGCCAATCAGGAGTGTGCTCCATGGTTCTTTGGGTCCTTTCGGTCCTTTGCTTTACAAACACTTCCCAATCCGCCCATTGTTATTTTGAAAGTGCTCTGCGGTCTGCCACCCACGCGGCGGTTGCCAGGAGGAGGAGCAGCAGGGGCGCGAGTGTTCCGGCCAAGAGACCTGCGCGAAGGCTGCGGCCCTCAGCCACAAGCCCGATGATCCAGGGCATGGCCAGGCAACCGATATTGCCGGTCCCCGCGAGTACGGCGAAAAGGGACGCGCCGCCCCGGGGAAAGCGGTCCGCCGTGTTGCCGAGGCTGGTGGGCCAGAGCACGCTGCAGCCCAGCCCCACCAGCACACAGGCGCTCAGGGCGGGCAGCGGCAGGGTAAGCAGGCTGCCGAGCAGGTAGAGGATGATGCAGAACGCACCCGGGAAAATCAACAGGGCATAAGGCCCCAACCGATTCAGCCGGTGGGAGGCGAGCATGCGCCCGCCCGCCATGCCCAGGGAGAACAGGATCAGGGCCGCGCCACCGGTTGTTTTGCCGTATCCCAGCACCCGTTCCGAGTAGGCGGGCAGCCACTGCATGATGCCGGCCTCGGTGGCGCCGGCGAGGGCGATAATGGCGAGGGCCAGCAGGAAGCGGGGCTGTCGCAGTAAACGCCGCAGCCCCTCGCGGGTATGGTCCGGATGCACAAGTGGCGGCAGGGGGACAAAGGCAAAGGCGATGAGCAGCGCCAGGGGAATCAGCGTCATAATGGCGGCCACAAAACGCCAGGACACGCCGAAGTGCAGACCGGCCGCGGCCGCCAGTACCGTACCGACCCCGCCAATGCAATAGTAGGCGTGGAGACGGTTCAGGGCGGCGGTGCGCCGGTCCGGACAGACCGCCGAGACTATGGGGCTCATGGCCATGTCGAGAATGCCGGCGCCGAGGCCTGACACGGTTCCGGCTGCCAGCAGCGCGCCGTAGCCCCGTGCGGCGGACATCAGGATGAGGCCCAGCGCGGCAACGGCCATGCCGGATACCGTAAAAAAGCGTACGCCGAAGCGGTCCGCCAGCGGCCCGCTCAGCAGGATACCGGCCACCACTCCCGCGAACATGAATGCCGGGATGCGCCCGAGTTGTTCTTCGTTCAGGCCGCCGAAGGTCGCGGCGAAGGTCGTCAGATAGACGGGCATCAGATTCACGCCGATGGCGACGCAGATCATGCCGCCGTGGCATAGGCTGATAAGACAGGATGGCTTCAAGAATCTCCTTCCATGCACCGTTATGGCCGGTCCGTGGGGTTGCCGCCCCTGGGGGGGGACGGCGCGATGAGCGATAGTGTGCCTCAAGCGGCGACCGGGCTGCAAGGGACGC
This sequence comes from Candidatus Hydrogenedentota bacterium, assembly GCA_012730105.1. Classification (GTDB taxonomy): domain Bacteria; phylum Hydrogenedentota; class Hydrogenedentia; order Hydrogenedentales; family CAITNO01; genus JAAYBJ01. The sequence continues at coordinate 9,767 of JAAYBJ010000174.1, read as the reverse complement.
GGTCGCAAAAGAGTTGCCGGGACAGGGTGGACGGTCTGCCGTTATTGTTTTTGGGGCCTGAAACATGATACGGTTTTCTGGTCTGCGGGAATTGCCGGTGCATCCGGATCAGCCCAGGTTCCCGCCCGGCGGGCTTTTATGGCGCGTCGGATCTTACCGAAACATGTCCCCGCGCATGTCCGGCATTTAGAAGGCGGGCCATAAACAACTCCCATTACGAAAGGCATCCTTGCATGGAAGCACCTCAGGAAACGAAATCGTCCTCCGCAATGATGGTGGAAGACCGTATAGCCCGTCTGAAACAGGAACGGAATGCGGTAATACTCGCGCATAATTACACGCATGGAGACGTGCAGGATATCGCCGATTTCACGGGCGACAGCCTTGGGCTTTCCCAGAAGGCCGCCTCGACCAATGCGGACATTATTGTTTTCTGCGGTGTCCATTTCATGGCGGAAACCGCCGCCATCCTCTCGCCGCAAAAGCGCGTTCTCATGCCGGACGGCAACGCGGGCTGTCCCATGGCGAACATGGTCACGCCCCGTGAACTCGCCGAAATGAAAGCGGAGCATCCGGACGCGATCGTGGTCACCTATGTCAATTCCTCCGCGGCCATCAAGGCGATGAGTGATGTCTGCTGCACCTCGGCGAACGCCCTGGATATCGTCCGGTGCATCCCGGAGGACAGGAAGATCCTTTTCGTGCCTGACCGCAATCTGGGCCACTATGTCGCACGGACACTCAACCGGGACATTATCCTGTGGAACGGGTTTTGTCCGACCCACGAGCGGATGCTGCCCGAGCAGGTGCTCGCCATAAAAGCCGAACATCCCGATGCGCTTTTTGTCGCCCATCCCGAATGCAGGCCGCAGGTGCTTGACCTGGCGGATGCCGTCGCCAGCACCACCGGCATGCTCGCCTATTGCGCCAAGAGCGACGCGCGTGAATTCATTATCGGCACGGAGCTCGGCCTGCTGCACCGGCTCAAAAAAGACAACCCCGGCAAGTCCTTTTATCTTGCCTCCCCGATCGCGGACTGCCCGAATATGAAACTTGCCACCCTTGCCAAAATCCGGTGGTGCCTGGAAGATCTTTCTGGGGAGGTTCGTGTCGCTGAAGATATCGCCAAGCAGGCCCGTAAGCCCATAGAACGCATGCTGGATGTGACGCTCCTGGAGGCTTTTCTAAAGGGCGAATAGCCTTTTTGACGGAGTGTTCCGGGTCGTGGCGGTGCAACGAGGAGATTCTCCATGAAACGTTGCCTCGTATTCACGGCGGGACTGTTGTCTCTTTTCTGTCTTGTTGCGGCTGCGTCGGAGGCCGCCGATTCCTGGCCGCCACGGGCGTACCTGGTAAAGAGCCTCGTGGAGGCGGTGCCTGCCTATCTTAAAGCCTACCACGCGGACACGGGGCGTTTCGGGTCCGAACCCTGGATCTGCACCGACCAGAATGTCATCTTTCCTCTGGCGGCCGCCTGGGCCCTTGAAGATCCGAACAATCCCTGGTACCACAACGATCAGGTGCTAGAGGCCGTCGGCAGGGGCGGTGAAGCCCTCATCGACGACATGGATGAAAAGGGCATGTGGACCTTCCGCAAGAAGGACCATTCCACCTGGGGGCAGATCCACATGCCGTGGACCTACAGCCGCTGGATACGCGCCTATGCTCTCGTGCGCGACGCCCTGCCCGCCGCCACGCGCGAGCGCTGGGAAAAGGCGCTGTTACTGGGTTTTACCGGCATCCGCAGGTATGCCGATGGCGGCACCCACAACATTCCGACACATCACGCCATGGCGCTGTATATCGCCGGGGTCTGTTTTGAAAACGAGGACTGGAAAACGGCCGCGAAACAATTTATGGCCCGCGTGGTGTCGGCGCAGGATCCGGGCGGGTTCTGGTCCGAACACTTTGGGCCCGTTGTCGGCTACAACAAGGTCTACATCGACGCGCTGGGTGTCTACTATCATTTTTCGCGGGACGCCGCGGTGCTTGAGGCTTTGGGACGGTCCGCGCGCTTCCACGCTGGCATCCTGTGGACGGACGGTTCCGCTGTGTCCTGCATTGATGAGCGCCAGCTGTATCATCGGGGCGTGGATATCGGCAACGTCGGCTTTTCCCATACGCCTGAAGGGCGCGGTTTTCTTATGCGCCAGCTCGATGTTTATAACTCGGACGGAAGCAAGAACGTGGACGGGGACTATGCCGCGTCCATGTTGCTGTACGGCGGGACTGGTGATGCGGTTCCGCCGGCGGCCGTTCAAGAGGAAGGCGCCGTCACTATCGGCGCTAAGGACGCTTTGATCCAGCGGCGTAAACCGTGGCAATGGGCCTTTTCAGGCTACGCCTGCGCGCCCGCCGACAACCGGTGGATTCAGGATCGCCAGAACCTGGTGGATGTGTATTATGACGGACTCGGCCTCGTCATCGGTGGTGGTAACACGAAATTGCAGCCCTACTGGTCGACCTTCACCGTCGGGGACCCGTCGCTGCTCGCACATACGCCTGGCGATGAGTCGCCCGATTTCACCCCGAACATTCCCCTCGCCTGGACCCCATCTGGTGCAACGATTGACGATGCGCGCTCCGTCATGACCCTGGAGTATGGGGATGTCGAATGCCGGGTCTCCGCGTCAGTCGGGGAAGACGGCGCGCTGACGCTGACCTATGCCGCCCCGCAGGGGAAGCATGCCGAAGCCCACGTTCCGTTCCTGAAATGCGCTGACACCCTGCGCACCGTGGCCGGTCAGGAAGTCTCCCTGACAGAAGACCCCATTCATCTCGCCAGCTCCCAAATTGGCGGTGGCTTTATCTTTGGCGGCCTATCAATTAAGGTGCCCGAAACAGCCTCCTTGCACTGGCCCGTGAAGCCGCACAACCCCTACGCGAAGGACGGGAAATCAAAACTTTCCGATGCGAAACTGGTGGTGGTGCTGCCTTTTGAGACTTCTGGTAAAGAAACTATCGTTCTTTCTCAGCATCTGGAGTAATCGGTCCGGTATGACAACATCGGAAAGGCGTGAGCAGGAATGTCTGCCACACATTTCCAAGAAAAGGAGTCTACGATTATGGTCAATCTGAATCGACGCCGTTTTCTCCAAATGAGCGCGCTTGCCGGGGTGGGATATCTTGGCGGTATGCGAGGGACGCGATGCGAGGACACTATCGCATCCACGACGAAGAAACCGTTGAATGTCCTTTTTATCGCCATAGATGATTTACGTCCCCAACTGGGCTGTTACGGCCTCCCGGAAATGAAGACGCCCGCATTGGACGCGCTGGCCGGACAAGGGGTCGTATTCGATCGCGCCTATTGCCAGCAGGCCATCTGCAGCGCTTCGCGCAGTTCGCTGCTGACTGGCTGCCGTCCCGATACCACAGGCGTTTACGATCTCGAGACCCATTTCCGCAGCAACATCCCGGAGGTGGTGACCCTGCCCCAATGTTTCAAACAGCAGGGATATTACACGCAGTCTCTCGGCAAGATTTACCATCCCGGTTACGATGACCCGCCTTCCTGGAGCGAAGCGGCGTGGTGGCCTGACAGAACGCTTGGTTTGACGGCAGACCCGGAAGCCGCGAAAGCGGAAGCAGACAAAAGCGGTAAAAAGAAAAACAAACAGCGGGGGCCGTCTTGGGAGGTCAGCGCTCTGGAGGATTCCATCCTTCCCGACGGACAGACAGCTGACAAGGCTATCAGCGCTCTGCAAACGCTAAAATATAAAGAGAAACCCTTTTTCCTTGCGGTAGGTTTTCTCAAACCTCACCTGCCTTTCGTCGCCCCACAGAAGTATTATGATCTCTATCCTCCCGACAGCGTTCGAAGATCGGATTCACCAAACGTACCCACGGACGTACCGGAGGTGGCGCTCACCCGGTTTGGAGAATTACGGAATTATGCCGATATTCCCAAAGAAGGGCCTATTACGGAAGAAAAAGCGCGGGAACTGGTGCGCGGTTATTATGCCGCCACATCTTATATGGATGCCCAGGTCGGGCGGGTGCTCGCGGAACTCGATCGTCTGGGGCTTCGTGAAAACACTGTTATTGTTGCGTGGGGCGATCACGGCTGGCACCTGGGCGACAACGGGCAATGGTGTAAACATACCAACTTCGAGCGGGCGACCCGTTCTGCCCTTATCATGAGTGCCCCGGGCGGAAAAGCGAAAAACGCGCACAGCCTGGCGTTGGTGGAGTTCGTGGATATCTATCCCACCCTTTGTGAGTTGTGCGGCCTGACTCCTCCCGACACACTGGAAGGGACCAGTTTCGCGCCTCTCCTTGATAATCCAGAAGCGTTGGTGAAGACGGCCGCTTTCAGCCAGTATCCGCGTTCCCATAACGTGATGGGGTATTCGATGCGAACGGACCGGTACCGGTTTACCGAATGGCTGGATAAAGACCGCAAGCGGATTGCCAAGGAACTTTATGATCATCAAGAAGACCCTGATGAAAACCATAACCTGGCGGGCCGTGAAACCATGGGGGAAATCGTGGAAGCGCTTTCAGTGAAGATGCAGGCGGGGTGGCGCGGCGCCGTGATCGGAAAATAAGTCTTTCTTCCCGACGGCCTTTAACCTTTCCGGGTGGTCCGGACGCTTGAAGCGCGAGTCCCAAGGAGTATGCCAATGACCAGGGAGTTATCACGGAATGAATTCCTGAAGGCGATGATTTCCGGCGGGATGGCGTTTACTTTCTCTAATGTTGCCCGGTCGGCATCTTCCGCGCCGCAAGCCCGTCCCAATTTTGTCGTGGTGCTCAGTGATGACCACGCCTGTCGTTCTGTGGGATATAGCAACCCCGTGGTCCAAACGCCCCACCTGGACCGTTTGGGCCGGGAGGGTGTTATTTTTGAGCAGGCCTCTATAGCCACCCCCATCTGTGCGGCAAGCCGCGCCAGCCTGTTGACGGGCCTGTACCCCCAGCAGCATGGAACGATCGCCCTTGACAGCGGTGGCTTTTTAGAAAATGTCGTGAAAAATCAGCGTTTCCCCACAGTGGCGCGCCTCCTGTCTGAAGCGGGATATGATACGGCTTTTTGCGGCAAATCGCACTTGGGGCCGCCCCGGGAGTATGGTTTCGCGGAAGGGGAGGAAAGCCGGGATACCTCGGATGATGATGCCTTCGCCTTTGCCGAACGCTTTATTGAAAGGCGTAAAGAAAAGGAAACACCCTTCTTCCTATGGGTGGCCGCGCGCCAACCCCATATACCGCTTCAACCGCCTCCTGAGTGGCTGGAACGCTACCGGGATGTGGATATTCCGATCGATCCCAATTTCCTTGAATCGCCGCCGTCCGGAAGCGTGTATAACCAGGGTCTCCCCGGTGAACAATACTATCGAGATTCGGAGGCGAAAAACAGTATTGGAAATCTTAGCGCCGGTCCGCCGCGTACCAAAGAACAGATCCGTGAATTCACAAGGGCCTATTACGCCGTGATATCCCGACTGGACCACCAAATAGGCGGGCTTGTGGAGAAACTGCAAACCACGGGCGTCCAGGAAAACACGGTTTTTATTTATTTGTCCGACAATGGCTATCACCTCGGCAACCACGGACTCGGTAACAAGATTACCATGCACGAGGAGTCTGTCCGTATCCCCATGTTGCTGCACTGGCCGGGACTGTCGCGTAAAGGCGTCAGGATTCCGGCGCTGGTTTCCTCCGTGGATCTGTTCCCGACGCTGCTCGACTTGGCGGGCGTTCCAGCGCCTGAAGGCCTTGCCGGACTTTCCTTCAAACCGGTCCTTGAAGAACCCGGCGCATCGCTTCGTTCCTATGTCGCGAGCGAGTGCGTCGGCGTCGGCGGGAAACGGGGTATGGGCCACCGCATGGTGCGTACAGTCCGCTGGAAATATATTCTGACGGATAAAAATGAAGAGTTGCTTTTCGACGAGCAGGCGGATACCTATGAAATGGAAAACGTTGCCGGCCGGGAGGCCTACCATGAAACGCTGGTTCAACTGCGTGGCTACATGCGGGAATGGATGGCGCGCGTCGGCGACACCCATACACTTCCTCCGGATGCTTGAGAAGCCAGCGTAGGAGCGATGTAACCTGCCGGGCATAAACGCCCCGATATGGTCAGGATTTCCAGTGAATTTCCAGGATACGCACGGCCAACGGTTCCATTCCCACGGCCGCCGTCAAACCGTCAGTTCCAAGCGCCACAGGTTCGCTGTCAGCCCGGTCCGTAACAGTCGCCCCTGCGGCGGGCATCAATACGCGCGCCGTGCCTGTGTTACGGTCGTTATTGACCAGTATGACCCGGGTGATTCCATCCACATGTTTGACCAGCACATTCAGCCATGGCTCGGGTTCAATAACCACATTTGGCGGTGTTTCGATTGACAGCAGGACAGGTGACATTTCCTTGATTTCCCGGGCAATCGTCTTGATCTTCTCCCACTGCTCCTCAAAAGGGGTCGTGGGGTCGCGGCGAATGTCAAACCAACTGTAAAAGATAATGCCATTGGCCCCTTCGGCAATGCTTTGCCAGGCCATGGACCGCATCTCGTCAAAGGTGGGCGGGCGCTGGGCGGCCTTGTCGGTCTCATTCTTCTTGTAATTGGCCCAGTTGAACACCTGGGGAACCTGCCACATTGCCCGGTTCCCGCACAGGGCCGTGGTCATTTTTCGGGCATAGGCGCCGGCGTTTGACGGCGGGCTGCTTGGGATAGGATAGGGATCCGTGCCGATAACGTCATAGGACGGCAGGTACTCTCGGACCTGGTCGACTTGATAGAGCACAACCCATGCGGGATGGTGGGGATCGAGTTCCTCGATCCACTGGCGGTGCAGCGTTAACCGGTCCAGCATGTCCAGGGGCAGCTCATCGTTGATGTACCAGGCCATCAACGCGGGATGATCCCGAAACTGTTCCACGATTGACTTGATCCTGGCGTATTCGTCCTCCGTCGATAGAATGTCTTTGGGGCATCCGGCGGATCCAAAATAGAGATCCTTTACCGTGTAGATTACTTTCAATTCCCGCGCCTGAATTGCGTCCATGATTTCCTGGGATGGGGCTTGGTACGGCATAAGGCAGTTAAAATCGCTTTGTGCGTAAATGTCCAGTTGTTCCGGCGTAACGGTTCCCCAATACATGCCCAGGGGGAAGAAAGGCTCACCGTTAAGAATCAACCGGTTATGGGTGTCGATATAGGCCTTGCGCTCTGGTATATCCGAGATGCGGGACACGGTCCAGGTCTCCGATGCCAGCGTCTCGCCGCTCTGCCGCTTGAGTGTTATATCAATCGTGTAACGACCGTCCGCCATCGCTTTACAGTCCACAACGATATCCGTTTCCATTGCGGGAACAGGGTTCAGTTCGCCCTGGGCGACAACGGATTGATCGGCTGCGTTCAGCACCCGCCAGGCAAACAGCACATCCGACAGTTGCAAGTCGTAATCGGTCAGATTCGTGAAGCAGCGCACCCGCACGGGTTCGGGTTCCGGGCCCAGAACCTGGTTGCGGTAATTGGGGAATAGCAGCATGGACGACAGGGGGCCTTCTGCGAAGGGTGTGATGGACACATCATCCCACCAGGCTGTTCCCGTCATGTCCTGGCGTACGTAACAGGACAACGTGCACCGGGTCGCCTCGTCGGGGATGCGCTCCGTAATCCCCTTGACCAGCGTCCAGTCCGTGGTCCCTTTTATGCCCCGTGGGTAACACCCACCGATCCATTTCCCGTCCGCGCCGGAATATTCAACACAGAGGGTGGCCCCGCTTTCCTCGCCCGTGAGATCTTGGGTCTTGACCCACGCGCTAATCTCGTACATCTTGCCCGGTTTTAGCGGAACCGGTTGCGTGCAGAGGACATAGGCTGCGCTGTCGTCGTTTACATACTTGAGCGCTTCCTCGCCGGAATGGGTCACGGCCGTATCCCGGCTGTAAATTTTCGCCGTGCCGCTCCAGTCCTCGGGCAGGCCGGTACCTGCCATGGCCTCAAAACCGGCATTCTTTAATAATGCTTCGCCTCGTGACTCGCCCGCATGTAACACAACAAGAAATATCATTGGCAACAAAATTTTTTTCATGGCGCTGATTCCTTATGTAACACGTATCCGGGGGTTTTCGGACGCTTCAACCCATTATAGAACAGAACTCCCTTTTCGCTAAAACCATATTGGTGTGGTTCTGTTCAGTGCTGAAAGAAAACCGATTTCGATAGCGATACCGATAGTGACGGGGAGTCCGACAGTAATCGATGCTATGGTGGTGATTTCACTAGCGAAGTGTTTCCACGGCCTTTAGTTGCACTACAAGTTGTATTATAATCGCTATCGCTATCGGCATCGCTATCGGCATCGAAATCGCTATCGGCCAAAAACAAAAATAAGGATTCAAAGCCTATGGCTTTCGGACATGAAAGACTTGACGTTTACCGTTTGGCGATTGCTTATGTAGCGTGGGTTTACCAGAAGTCCAGGGGATTGAATGGGCTCCATCGTGCGGCGCGGGATCAGTGGCTTCGGGCAAGTCAATCAATACCATTGAATATTGCAGAAGGCAACGGGAAAACGGCCGATGCGGACCGTCGCCGCTATTTCGAGATTGCCCGTGGGTCAGTGTTGGAATGTGCCGCGATTCAGGATGTTCTCGTGGTGGGTGAGGCCTTGACTGAGGACGAAAGCCGGATGCGCAAGGATGAGTTGGACCGTATGGTTGCCATGTTGAGCCGGATGGGTGGGCGGGGCTATCGTGCGCAAGAGGATGGTTCGGAGTATGAAAGTTGTGATGGTGGAGATGATGGTGATGACGAGATTCGATAGCGGTGGCGATACCAATGCCGATGGCGATGCCGATACCGATACCGATAGCGATGCCGGTTCTGTCTACGCTTACAGCCTCTCGAAATATATCTCTCGGCAGCGGCGCTCGATGTCGAGGAGGTTCGCGAAGGCGGTGTTGAAATCGTCTTTCGCAACGGTAAACAGCCCGTGGCCGTAGACGATCACGCCGCGACGGCCGTGCATGGCGGGGGGAAGGGTATTGCACAGTCCGTGGGGGCCGGTGCCGACTTCACCGGGAACGATGGGGATGTCCTCCACGAACCGCGCTTCGGCGCATCGGATGTGGCACTGGCCCTCGAGGGGGCAGCCTTTCTTTTCGCAGTCCATGGACAGGATGACGCTGAACTTGGGGTGGCCGTGAAGTATGGCGTTCATGCCGGTGTTGAGGACGATTTGGCGGTGGGCGGTGAATTCGCTGGATGCCGTGATGCCGGCGCAGCTGGACTCGTCCAGCGGACAAGGGTCGATGCAGCCTTCTAGTTCGTCCAGGGAGGAGCCGGTCTGGCTGATATACAGCGTGTCGCCGTGCCGATAGGATACGTTGCCGAAGAAGGAGTCCACAAGGTGATACTCCACGGTGACGCGGCCCGCCTCGATGACGGCGCGATACACGGCATCCTCTTCGGTGAAGGGCGCTGCCATGAGCGGGGGCGGCGTGTCGGGAAAGGCGTCAAGCAGGGGAACGGCCTTTTCGAGCAAGGCCTTTTGTTCCGTGGAAAGGCGGCCGGCCTGGCTGTCGGTGAGGCTGTCGGTGAAGAACTTGACAAAACAGGCGAAACAGACGGAGCTGAAGAAGATGAAGGCCTGTTCGGGACTGACCGTGCCCCAGGTGACGATGCCCCGGTCGGGGATGATGACGCTCTTGCGCCGCTTGAGCGCGTCCACGATAGCGCCAGCTTCAAAGACGCTGATGACCGGCAGGTCGTGCAGCATGGTGCGCGTTTCACAGTCGCTGGGCTGAATCGCGCCGT
>JAAYBJ010000173.1 GCA_012730105.1 Candidatus Hydrogenedentota bacterium | reverse complement strand
CCTGGGTCGGATAACGCCCAAAACTGGGTTTACCCCAAAGGGGTTATGTCAAAAAGGGCGAGGTGACGTAACCCTTTCAGGGTAAACAAGACTTGGGTTGGTAACAATCTCCCAGGGTAGCGGGGTACCGCAACCCTGGGCTAGCGTCCGCAGCCCCTTCGGGGCATTTTTAGGTCACTGCGCCTTTCGGAATTACCTGTGTATTACGCAAAATAAGGGCGAAAGATGTGGGTAATGACAAGAGTTGTGCTTGGGAACGCAATTTTTTTGCGAAATTGAACTTCGCATCCGCATAGTAAGTTTTTGTGGCACGTAGTGATTACAAACGAATAGCCACGACAGACACATAACACACAAAAGAATTTTTCCTGCCGGCTGCCTCGAAACAATGCAAAGAGATAGGAGGGGAACGCACGAAGCTGGAGAACGCCGTGTTTATGGTGTACCATTAGCGTATTACTTCATAAGTCCAATGGAGATGTCCGAATGAAACAACCAGTAGCCCGTGTAACTTTGTTTCTTATTCTTTTCGTGTCAGGTGTGTTGGCTACTGTTGTGGCGGAGGAAGCGCCTGGGATGCAGTCGACACCCGGGTTCGCGCTGCAGTCCCGGGTAATCACTCCAAATGATTTCGAGGGAACGGATAGTGAACGCATCAATCAGGCCGTCCGGGCCGCGGCGGAGACGGGCAGGAGGGTGGTCATCCCAAGAATAAACCTGGCAGCGGACGGTCCCCGGGAAGTCTGGCTGCTGGATTCGGCCATCCTAGTGGAAAGCGGCGTCATGCTGGAACTGGAAAATTGCCACCTCAAATTGTCGGACCGGTGCCGGGATAATTTCATCCGCAGCGCCAATTGCGGACTCGGCATTACCGATATCATGCCGATGACCGACATCCATATCAGGGGGATCGGGAATGCCCTGTTGGAGGGTGCGGACCATCCCCGGGCCACGGGCGACAGCGCCAAGACGCTGGGGGAGCGAACCTACGGCACCGACGCCGGCAAGGCGGGCGAAAGTCAGACGGGCGACTGGCGCAATATCGGCATTTTGCTGGCTTTTGTGGAACGGTTCAGCATCGAGAATCTGCGCATGAAAGATTCCCACTGCTGGGCCATTTCCCTGGAAAGGTGCGGGAAGGGACGGGTGCGCGACATTGATTTCGCGTCAAGTGGCGCCAAAAGGATTGACGGGGCAGATGAGACCATCCTCAACCAGGACGGCATCGATTTGCGTCAGGGTTGTCACGACATCACCATCGAGAATATCACCGGGTATACCGGGGACGACCTCGTGGCGCTGACCAATATCCTCGGTTCGGGCAAAGCTGCTGGAAGTATGGAGTCCACCATGGTCAGCGCCGCCGGGAACCGGGGTAACGGCGCGGACGACATCCGCTATATCACCCTGCGTAATGTGCGGGGCTACTGCGCGGGCGGCCACCACATCGTGCGCTTCCTGAACGCCGGCGGCCTGCAGATCCACGATGTCATCCTGGACGGGCTTATGGACACCTCCGGTTCCGCAAAGCGGTGCCGGGCCGCCCTGAAAATCGGCGACAACAACCTGAAATGGGGCGGCGTGACGCCGCTGGGCGACACCTATCGCATCTTGGTAAACAACGTGATGAGCCGTGCAGAACATACCATCCTGATTGCCGGTTCTTTGTCCGAGTCCACCCTCGCCAACGTGATTAAATACGACGCGCCCGGCGATCCGATCACCTATGAATCCGGAACGGAAAACGTGCGCAGTGTGGAAATTACAGGTGTGCGCGCCGTGAGTGTCCCAGAGGAATAAACCGGAATTAGCAGGGCCATGGTCTCGCCAGGCGAAAACACAGGGTGACGTGGTAGACGCCTCCGATGTGTTTTCTTTAGGATCCTCGCGAACCTTAGCGAGGACGGTTCTTCCAATTCAAGGCGTCTCATAAGAATGAGGGAGCAAAAGGGACTGCCATCTGCACGAGCGCAATCCATACATATACCATGTAACTCGAACTATGCCGGCTATTATCACATGTTTTTTTACTCATCTGCATCGTCTTTCACACCAAGATACCACAATCAAGTGCAAAATTTAGCTTGACATTCAGGACGGAATGGG
>JAAYBJ010000172.1 GCA_012730105.1 Candidatus Hydrogenedentota bacterium | reverse complement strand
TTTAAGCGTCAGTCTTTTCGAGAAAAGCCCCATTTTACAGGTGTTTTCGAAAGATGACGATGACAAAAACAGAGGTGACGACCGTAACCAATTGGAATTATTCAACTTTTAACCGGACACTAGTGATACAAGAATACTGTTCACATGAACCTGCCCCTCCGTTATTTCATGTGTAAGTTGTCTATTCCAAGAACAGTAAACATGAAAACGATATCGTCCCTGACATATCTGTAATACACCATTTCATATGATATGTCAAGAAGGTTTTTCCCCAAGGACAACGAAATAGCCAATAACAATAAAGGGCCTCGATTCTTCGTTAGTCATGGCTATTTCGTCATCAGCCCCTTTATGCTCCGTCTTTATGTTTGTTTACCAGGGCCGTGAGAATTTCCGACGACGTCCTAAAATCTGAAGTGAGTGCCATGCTAACATGTCCCCGGAATGTAAAACTGGGTTGCGGGTAATGTCCGCATTCGTGCGTTTTGAGGATCTCTTGGGAACCTTGTTCCTATCTGGTGTTCAACAGGGGGCAGAACGGTCATACTATTTTGACATGCCCCGGGGCGCGTGATATTCTTTTCTTCTCAACGTACCTGTTTCTCCGTATCAACAATCATAAGGAAAAATAGTATGGACAGCTTCAGCTTGAGTCGTCGCGCTTTCCTGGCGGCCACCACGACAAGTATGGCGTTTGGCGCCGTAAGAATTGAAAATGGCAAGGAAATCATTGACGCGCCGCCCGTCACGCCCAACACGGCAAACGTGATTCCCCGGAAACTTTCGCCGAATGAAACGGTGAACATTGCGGCCATCGGCGCGGGCGGCAAGGGTTTCTCCGATATCATGAGCTGCAAGAAACTCGGAGAGAATGTTGTGGCCCTGTGCGATGTGGATTGGGACCGCTGTGGCGAGGCCTTCTACCGGCTGAAGGACGCCAAGCAATTCAAAGATTACCGGATTATGCTGGAAAAGATGCCCGAAATCGACGCGGTAACCATTTCCACGCCGGACCATACCCATGCTCCTGCCGCGTATATGGCCATGAAGATGGGCAAGCATGTGTATGTGCAGAAACCCCTGACACATACGGTCGCGGAAGCGCGCCTCCTGAAGAATGTGGCCGCCGAATGCGGCGTGATGACGCAGATGGGCAACCAGGGGCACTGCGGCAACGGCGTGCGCACCCTGTGCGAAATGATCTGGAGCGGCGCCATCGGCAACGTGCACGAGGCCCATGTCTGGACACACCGGCCTGTCTGGGACAACCAGGGCATGGCCGAACCGCTGCCACCCGAGGTGGCCCCGGAAAACCTGGACTGGGACCGCTGGATCGGTCCGGCGCCCTGGCGACCGTACCATCACAAACTCGCCCCGCATGACTGGCGCGCGTGGCAGGATTTCGGCGGCGGTTCGCTGGGCGACATGGCATGTCACATCATGGACGCGGCCTACATGTCCCTGAAACTTGTGGAAACCACGGACTTCACCGTGGAAGTGGTGGAGCAGCGCGGCCGCAACGACCAGACCTTCCCGATTGCGACCACGATAAAGTACTCGTTCCCGGCACGGGGCGACATGCCGCCCGTGGATGTGTACTGGTATGACGGTCATTACCCGGACGAGAAAACGGGCGAGGAAATCTATAACCGGCCCAAACGTCCCGCCGGCATCCCTGAGGACGAAATACTCGGTGATGACAACATGAACGGCTCCTTTTTCGTGGGCGACAAGGGCATCCTGACCGCGGGCGAATACGGCGGTGAGCCGCGTCTTATGCCCGCCGCCGTCATGAAGGACTATACGCCGCCGGCGGAAACCATGGAGCGTATTCCGGACGAAAGCCCCTATTTTGACTGGATTCGCGGGATCAAGACCGGCAAGGTGCCCTGTTCTAACTTCGATTACGCCGGGCCTTTCACGGAAATGGTCAACTTCGGCAATCTGGTGGTGAAATCCGGCCAGAAACTGCACTGGGACAACAAAAAGGGCGAAGTAATGGATGTGCCCAATCCCGGTGAGATTGTCAGCAAGGAATACCGCAAGGGCTGGGAATTGCCCTGCTGAGTGAGCGAACGTGAACTTGTTGCGCGCGCCGTTTCCCGTGGAGGGGGCGGCGCGTTCGTCTATGGGATCTATGTGACCGATAGTACTTACTGCAAGCGGGAGTTGACATGACCTTCAATCCGCCTGGGGATTACACTGATGACATTCGATGAAATTCTAGCCGCCCGGCATTCCGTTCGGGCCTATGCGGACACGCCCATACCGCGTGAACACCTTGTCGCCATGCTTGAAGCGGCGCGTGCCGCGCCGTCAGCGTCCAACAGCCAGACCTGGCGTTTCATTGTGGTGACCGATCCCGAGCAACGTGCCCGTCTTTGCGCCGAAGGCATGATGCCGGTCATTCGCAACAAATTCATGCGGGAAGCGCCGTGCATTATTGCCGGTTGTTCCCAGCCTGATCTGATCGCCAATAAACTGGGAACGGGTTTCACGGGCATCGAGTATTACCAGATTGACCTGGGCATTGCCCTGGAACATCTTGTGCTGAAAGCCACGGAACTCGGACTCGGCACCTGCTGGGTGGGCTGGTTCAGGGAAGACCGAGTCAAGGAGATTCTCGGTGTGCCGGACAAGGTCCGTGTGCTTGCGCTGATTCCCGTGGGATATGCCCGGGAAGAGAAAATTACCGCCCGGTCACGCAAACCCCTTGACAGAATCGCCTGGTCGGATCGTTGGGAAAACCCCCTCGGGTGACGCTTGTCCTGTCCCGGACATAACGCGCCGGCAAGGCGCGCCATATCTTTTCTTGTACTGCGCCAACGGGCATGGTAAACTACGGTGTCATTAATAATGATATGCGCGGAAGATTAACCTGAGAAACAAGGAGCCTGATTATGCGCGTATGGTTGCTTCATTGTCTGGGGGCGCTGTTGTTGATGTTCTTCCTTTCGGTGGTGCCCGAGTGTTCCTGCGAGGTGCACGAGGTGAAGATTGCAAATGAAAGCATCTACCCCTTGACCGCCGTGAAACTGGTCAGGTACTTTGAAGACGGCGAAGCCCAGGCGCAGGCGGTCAACGAGGGGCGCAACCTGCTGCCGGTTGATGCCGAGGGCTATACAATAGCCCTGGATTCAGGCAATACCGGAACAGCCACGTTTCCCTGCAGGCAGGATCAAGTTGTCGGCGCCGTTACCTTTTTCGTGAACGGCGCATACCAGGAGTATGTTCAAAGCGTGCCTGTCGACTTGACGGAGGCGCCTGAAAACTCGGTGCTGGTGATGCGCGTGATTTATGACGAAGTGAACGCTCCGCAACTTTTCTTTTCGTTTGAATAAAGACTCTATCAATGCGGCGCCGCGTGAAGGGGGCACGGCTGCAGCCAGGGAAGGACACTACGTGCGATCCTGTTTCCTGTACCGCGCCGGCAGGAAGTTCGTTCTGTTGTGCGCCAGCCTGCTGACCACCGGGTGCTGTCTGAACTGTTCCACGGCGCTGCCCCCGGCGGAGGGGGAGCCACCCGAAAACATTGTTTTTTATGGGTACGAGGTGGTGAATACCTACCCCCATGATCCCAAGGCGTTTACGCAGGGTCTGGTATATTCCGGCGGATTTCTTTATGAGGGTACAGGCCTCAATGGTTCCTCCTCCATACGCAAGGTGGACCTTGAAACGGGTGAAATCCTACAACGAGTGGATCTGTCGCGGGCCTATTTCGGCGAGGGTATAGCCGTGGATGGAAAGCGGCTGGTCCAACTCACCTGGAAAAGCCAGGTCGGCTTCGTCTACAACCTGGACAGTTTTGAGAAGACCGGCGACTTCAGTTACCTGGGGGAGGGATGGGGACTGACCCATGACGGCGCCCGCTTCATTATGAGCGACGGCTCCACAAAACTACGTTTCCTGGAGGGTAACAACTTCCAACAGACCGGCCAGGTTTATGTCCGGTATGGTGACAGTTCCGTCAAAAATATCAATGAACTTGAATTCGTGGAAGGAACTGTATACGCCAACATCTGGCGCGAGGACCGTGTCGCCATGATTGATCCGGCAAGCGGATATGTCATCGCCTGGCTCGACCTCTCCGGCCTGCTTACGGATGAAGAGTCCAAACAGGCGGATGTCCTGAACGGCATTGCCTGGGATGCGGCCGGTAAACGCCTGTTTGTCACCGGAAAACTGTGGCCGAAACTCTTTGAGATCCGATTGGTGGAACAGCGCAGGGCCCCTTATCTTGCCCACTGATCCCGGTTTTGAAATCGGGGGGGGGCATTTCCGGAGGAATGCATTCCCACGCGGGTATGGAATAAATGAATAGCATCAATATGCCTTGAACAGGGCAATATGCGAAATTGAAAGCATACCAACACTTTGTTATAGTGTTTATAGTGGTTGCCCCAAGGATTCTTATTGCCAGAATGGAGGTATGCTATGGCATCGTTCAACGGATTGGTTATTGGTGTGCCCAGGGAGATTATGCCGGGAGAGCGGCGTGTGGCCGCCACACCGGACACGGTACGGGAATACGTCAGTGCGGGTGCGCGGGTTCTGGTGGAGCGCGGAGCGGGCGCGGGGGCTTATTACGGGGATGAAGAATACCGTCAGGCCGGCGCGGAAGTAATTTCTGATGTCCGGGAAGTGTTCGGCCGGTCAACACTTATATTGAAGGTGAAGGAACCCAAACATAACAAAGAGTTGGGGGGTCATGAGGCGGAACTCATTCCGGAAAAGGCTTTCCTGGTTTGTTTCCTCCATCCGGCGAATCCACTGAATCATGACATGGTCCGCACCCTCGCCGCGCGCGGGATCACCAGTTTCTCGCTGGACAGCATTCCCCGGGTTTCCCGGGCACAGCACATGGACGCGCTGACATCAATGAGCACGGTGGCGGGATACAAGGCGGTTATTAATGCCGCACATCATCTTGGCCGCTTTGTGCCGATGATTCCCACGGACGCGGGTATTATTGAGCCGGCCCGCGTACTGGTCGTGGGTACGGGGGTTGCTGGGCTGCAGGCCATTGCCACGGCGAAGCGTCTAGGCGGACGCGTAAAAGCGTTGGATATCCGCCCCGAGGCCAACGAACAGGCGCGCAGCCTGGGGGCCGCGCTGGTGCCCTTTGAACTTCCCGAAGGCGCGGGCGTCGGTGAAGGCGGCTACGCGCAACGTCTTTCGGAGGAATGGTATCAGCGGGAGCGGGAATGCCTGGCGCCGGTGGTGGCTGAAAGTGATATCGTCATCCTGACCGCGCTGGTCCCCCGCGAACGGGCGCCCATCCTGGTGGACAAGGCCATGGTGGAGCGCATGAAAAAAGGCTCGGTAATTGTGGATATCTCCATTGATCAGGGCGGCAACTGCGAGGTGACCCGGCCGGGAGAGGAATATGCCTGGAACGACGTGCTGGTTGTGGGGCTTATCAATATCCCGGCCTACCTGGCGGTGGATTCCACGCGCATGTTTGCCCACAACCTCTATGAATACGTTTGCCATATTGCGGTTAACGGGAAGATTGATGGTAACGCGCCGGATGAACTTGTCCGGGAAGCGTGCGTCACCCGGGACGGCGCAGTCGTGCATAAAGGCACGCTGAAGGCCATGGGGCTGACAGACGCCTGATCGTTTTTCGAAGATGTTGACTGGAATTTATCTCAAAGGTCATTGTTCCTGTACGCCAACGTTCAAGGAGTAAGGATATGGGCGCCACACTGTTCGTGCTTCTGCTGTTTGTCGTTGTTTGCGCCGTTTTGGGATACAAAATCATTGCCGCCGTGCCGCCCTTGCTGCATACACCGCTTATGTCTGGCATGAACGCCTTGTCGGGGATCACGCTGCTGGTGGCGTTGGCGGCGCTGCGCACCCAGGAGCCCGGCGCATTTTCCTGGTATGTGGCCCTCGCCGCGATCGTTTTGGCAATGATCAACGTTACCGGTGGGTATTGGGTGACGGAGCGCATGCTTCGCATGTTCAAGTCAGACAATGGCGGGGGAGATGATAAATGATGCCCGTGTTCTTCGACTATATCTTCCCTTCGGCGCTCGTGCCGGCCTTTCTATACGGCATTTATCTCATGCAGTCGCCCCGCACCGCGCTGCGGGGTAATCGTATCGGCGCGCTGTGCATGTTCGTTGCGGTGGCCCTTGCTTTCGGCCAATATCGTCTGTTTGAAGAACCGGCAGCCTGGGCGGCTATGGTCGTGGGCGGTGGAATCGGATTATTCCTGGCCCAGCGGGCCGGAACGATCCGTATGCCGCAACTGGTGGCCTTGTTCAACGGGGTGGGCGGCGCCGCCTCAGCGCTCGTCATACTCGCGTGCCTGGGAACGCTGTCCGGTGAAACAGGGTGGTTCGGCTGGTTTGTGTCCGCCCTGGCCCTCGCCGTGGGCAGTATTACCTTCAGCGGCAGCATGGTTGCGGCGCTGAAACTGGAAGGGCGGATCCCTTCACCGCCCCTGTCCTTTCGGAAACAAACCTTCCTGGTGAGGTGGATGCTGTATTCGATAGGAGCGCTGGCAGTACTGGCGGTCATTGATAATAGCCTTGTGGTGCTTTATGCGGTGGTGGCCTGCTCACTCCTGTACGGCGTCCTCCTCGCCATGCGTGTGGGCGGCGCCGACATGCCGGTTATCATCTCGTTCCTTAATTCCCTCTCCGGTGTTGCGGCGTCCGTCAGCGGGATTGCCCTGGGCAACATGCTTGCGGCGGGCGTGGGCGCGCTGGTCGGCGTAGCGGGCATGATCCTTACCCAGATCATGTGCCGCGCCATGAACAGGGACCTGCTCACGGTGTTGGGAGGATTTTCGACTTATAAAGCTTCCTCGGAGACAGTTGAAACGGAAGTCGCTTCTACCGATGACGCTGCCCCGAAACCTTCCATGCGTCTGACCGCTGACGCCATTCCCGCGATATTGCGCGAAGCGGGCAAGGTAATCATCATTCCCGGCTACGGCATGGCTTTGTCCCAAGCGCAGCAGGCGGTGAAGGATCTGATGGACGCCCTGGAACGGGGGGGGAAGGACGTAAAGGTAGCGGTGCATCCCGTCGCGGGCAGAATGCCGGGTCACATGCATGTCCTGCTGGCGGAAGTGGGTGTTGACTATGACAAACTGTTCGATATGGCCAAGATCAACCACGAATTCCCGGACACGGACCTTGTGATTGCCGTGGGCGCCTGCGATGTGATGAACCCCGCCGCAACCACAGCGGAAGGCACGCCCATTTCCGGGATGCCCATTTTGAAAGCATCTGAGGCTAAAGCGGTGATCGTATGCAATCTGAACGAAAAACCGGGCTATTCGGGCGTGGAAAACACGTTATACAAGGAGCCGCATGTGATCACCCTGTGGGGCGACGCCTCGGAAACAGTGCCCGGTCTTACCGCCGCGCTCACGCAACACGGGTAATCTGTCATTCTTTGCTCTGTGTTGTGTGTTTTAGAAGGAACCTTGCACTTTTGCGGAGCGGCAGTTGTACAAGGCCGGGTGGAGCGGAACCATGCGTCACAGATGCGTATCTTGTGTTTGCTGTTTCCATGGATACCATGCCTGTGTCATAAATTAACCCAAGCGCAACCCGCCTTCTCTTCTGTAAGGCGGGTTGCGTTCTGCCTTATGAATGTGATACACGAGCGCCGTTACATTAGACTAGTTTTGAAAATTAACGGCATATCGATGGGTTCCACTCCACCCGGCCTACGACAATGCACATAATGGTTATGATCAACTGTCAGTTCTCTTGTGATGAAGTAAAGACACCTGCTTCCAATTTCTCCCCGCTTTTCATTTTTCCATGCCGAAAGTGTATAGTGTCGCATATGAATTTCATTCATCAGGAGCAACGATAAGGAGCAGTATGAAGATAGGCATCACATGCCAGGCGACGGCCGGCGGCAGCGGCGTGCTCGCCACGGAACTGGGCATTGCGCTTGCGCGGCGGGGCCACGAAGTGCATTTTGTGTCCATGGAAGAGCCTTTTCGCCTGGGCCATTATGAGCCCAATCTCTATACGCATTATGTGGATACCATCAGTTATCCCCTGTTCAAACTGCCGCCCTATACGATCGCCCTTTCGAGCAAAATCAGCGAAATTGCCGAGGAATTCGATATTCAACTTTGGCATACCCATTATGCTGTCCCCAATGCCGTGGCGGCCCTGCTCGGGCGGGACATGCTGCCCCGCGAAAAACAGTTTTGTCTGGTGACCACGCTGCACGGCACGGACATTACGCTCGTCGGTAGTCATCCCTCTTTCTACCGCGCCACCCGCTATGCCATGGAAAACAGCTGTGCCGTCACTGCTGTGTCCCGATGGCTTAGCGAAGAAACGGAACGCGAGTTTCAACTGTCCCAACCGGTGCGCACCATTTATAATTTTCTGGACGCCGAGCGTTTTTACGCACGGCCCGTTAACCGCGCAGCCTTGGCCGGCCAGGATGAAAAAATCCTGATGCATATCTCGAATTTCCGTCCGGTCAAACGTGTCACTGATGTGGTGCGTGTGTTTAAGAGGGTGCTTGATAAAATGCCGGCGCGCCTGATCATGATCGGTGACGGACCGGAACGACTGTCCGCGACGGGCGTGGCAAAGCAGCTGGGTATCGCCGACAGAATCCAGTACCTGGGGAATTGTGAGAACATCGAAGATCTGCTGCCCTGTGCGGATTTGCTCCTGCAGCCCAGTGAACATGAAAGTTTCGGTCTGGTGCCCCTGGAGGCGATGGCTTGCGAAGTGCCCGTCATTGTCACCAACAGCGGCGGGGTGGCGGAGGTGGTAAGTCACGGGGAAACCGGTTATTTGTGCGAAGTGGGCGACATCGAAACCATGGCACAGTATGCTTTGGAAATTTTGAATCATCCAGAACAGGCGCGGGAAATGGGGCGGCGCGGCAGGGCTCATGTGATCGCCCGGTTTCCGCGTGATGTGATCGTCGGGCAGTATGAAGCGTTGTATGAGGAGGTGCTGGAACGGCGGGCTAAGTTTCCCCATCCCGCATCGCATCGTCCCGGTCTGCCCGGCTGAAGCCCGGATGAAGGAAGCCACGTGTTTTCTAACGAGAACATAAGCGAATGAAGACGGCTGAAACCTATAAACGCTTGTGCGGCAGAGGTGTGGACATCACCATCGCGCTCTTGGTCTTTTGTGTTGTATTCTGTGTCGGTTATGGTTATTTGCGTGCGCTGAGCACAGGGGAACGCTCCGCCGTTACCGGAATAGAATTGCTTTACGGACCGTCCGTCATGCTCGCGCAAAGCAGGGGATTTATTGAGCCCGATATCCTCGAGTATCCTGTCCTACGCGCTTTTTTGAGGGGAGAGATTGAGGCGCTCCCGCCGGACGCCGTGCCGGAAACCGTGATAGAACATTCTTCACCGGTGGCTTCGTATCACCGCCATCTCGTCTATACCGTCGCTTTTTTCTGGCGCATTCTTGGTATTTCCTGGACCAGCCTGGAGCCGCTGCTGGCGCTATTGCTGGCCTGGTCCGGTGTTGCCGTTTACGGACTCATGCGTTTGGGTATGCGCAGATCTTTCGCCTTTCCGCTTGCCCTGGTATTTATGATTTCTCCGGCCATGTTGGGTACCCTGACCGAACTAAGGGACTTCAGCAAGGCGCCGTTTATCCTCAGCATGCTGTGGGGGCTGGGATGGTTGATCAAGAACCGGGTCGGTTTTCGACAACTGATTTTCTGGTCCGTTTATTTGGGTTTTGTTGCTGGCCTGGGTATGGGCTTCCGGCA
Source organism: Candidatus Hydrogenedentota bacterium (assembly GCA_012730105.1). GTDB lineage: Bacteria > Hydrogenedentota > Hydrogenedentia > Hydrogenedentales > CAITNO01 > JAAYBJ01. The sequence goes on along the minus strand of JAAYBJ010000172.1, from coordinate 20,889 downwards.
GGATATTTTTGTTTTTGTTCCCCTGGCCCTTGCCAGCCTGACAGTGGCCGCGTTCCGGGTCGGTTGTCATCCGTGGCGATGGATGCGCCTGGCAGCCGTACCAGTCTGCCTGGCATGCTTTTATGCGCTTGCCTGGCCAATGATGGGCCACATGGAAGGAGGGGCCCATCCCGGGCATCACCTGGTCCAGGGGTTTACAAACAAGCGGCTGGACAATCTAGGAATGCTTCCCGCCGCTTACAGGCCGATGGCGTCAGGATTGGATCAATATATCTTTTCCGCTTTGTACGATCACATGCAGCGGCAGGGGGGAGATGCCGCCGGACATTTCACCATGGACACTGCCGGTTCAGACTTGGCGGGTCAGCGGTGGTTGCGGGATGCGGTAAGGCACTTTCCCGCGGATCTTGCCGCGCGCGGCTATGCCGCAGTGCTGAGAAACCTGCGTTATGCGGATGCCTATCCGCCGACATTTACGGTGCCCGGAGGTTGGTATGAAAAGGTTTTTGCTTTTCATCGCGGCCTGGCGACGCATTTGCATCGTTATGGATTGCTCTATGGCCTGGCGGCCTTGCTGGTGCTTGCCGTGTACCAGCCCCTGGCGGCTTTCGGGATGTTTTTGTTCGCGCTCTATGTTCTCGGGTACATCGCCCTGCAATGTGAATACCGCCATGCCTTTCATCTCGCCTTGCTGCCTTTTTGGATACTGGGATTCCTTATAGAGTGTTGTATCGTGGGGATTGGCCTGCTTCGAAGACGGGGGATGCCGTCGATAGCATGGTGGAAGGAAGCAGCGGCGCGATTGGCTTTGTTTTCCGGGTGTTGTCTTGCCCTGCTGATTCCACCCCTTGTGTTGTTGCGCCTGCATCAGGAACGGCAGGTCCGTCCCCTGCTGGAACTCGGCGTAAATGCGGAGCGCAAACCGGTGTCCGTGGTCCCGCAAAGCGCGCATGGCTGGACACTTTTCGCTGTGAAGGAAGATCGTCTTCGCGAACCGGACAGTGATATCAGAGCGCTTTGCACTGTCCTTGCGGCGGCCTGCAGCCCGGAATTGCGCCTCTGGCATGTGCGCGGCAGGTTGATGGCAGCGGAATTCAAGGCGGACGCCGGGGTGGACTGGCTGATCCACAAATACGATTCCGCTATTCCGGTGAATGACTTTTCACAGCTGACCCGCCTTCCCCATGTTTCCGGAGGTGGTGATGTTGTGAAATACTACTTCCCGGTGTACGAACTGTTGATGCCCTATAACGACGGGAACTTTCTGCTATGCCGGGGCCGATTTCGGGGGATTGCAGTGCCGGAGGACAAGGCGGACGCGTTTCTCGGACTTTACGAGGTCAGTATTCCGGACGACATGAACATGCTGATGCAGTTCGCCCATCTGGATGACAGGCTACCAGAAGCCCTGTATCAACGGATTGGCCTTTCCCCGGATCCCCTGTTTTATTATCAGTCTGAAAAGAACGCCGTAGATAACCTTAACCTGTTAGAGGCGGCCCGTTGTTTCGGTCGTGCCGAAGAAGCCCGTTTTATGGCGCGCGCGCAGCTGGTACTGAGTCGTCAGCCTGAAACGCGGTTATTCATCGCCGGAAGGCTCTTGGAAGACGGATCTCTGGAGGATGCGCTGGATGCGGCATTGGATATTCAGGGGGTAACGGCGGACGAGAAGAACCGACAGGCTGGCCTGCTCGAAATGATCGGGCGGCAGTTCCTGCTTCGACAGGAACCGGAACCGGCGGAACGTGCGTTTGCTGCCGCATGGAGCCTCGACCCGTCAAAAGAGAGCACGCTGCGCTTTGAACTTGCTGTCGCCTGCGGGGAGAATGAAGCCGACAAGGCCCTGGAACAATATCGCATTGCGCTGAGTTTGGAACCGGACAGTGAACAGGGGTGCATGAATACCGATTTGCTTCTGGAACGTTCCGGCACTTCGGAACAGCGGGTGCAGTTCTGGCGTGATCTGGCGGAGCGCCATCCCGGGGCACTTTATCCATCGTTGCGCCTGGGCATGGCGCTGGAAGCGTCCGGTGATGAAGAAAGCGCGGCGCGCGCCTATGCCGCCGCCTTCCAGAATCACAAAGACCACCCCGAGACAATGGTACGTTATGTCCTGACACGTACCGATGACTTGGATTTCGATGTCGTACATGAGGCATTGGATCGCGCTTTGTCGGAAAAACCGGAACTCACCGTTTTGGCGGTCCAATATTTGGATAAAGCGGGTCGGCACATGCTGGAGTCGGGTCGTACTGAAAACGCCATTTCACTGTATGCACTTGCTGTTGCTTATCAGCCGGACAACAAATGGATCAAACTTGGACAGGCCCGGTGTCTGGCACGGGCAGGCCGCACTGAAGAAGCCCTGGAACATTTCGAGGGGCTTCTGGACAGTCAGTACGGCAGGGATGCCCTGATGGAAATCCGCCTGCTGTTGCCGGAATCCGGAAAGGAACGCCTGGCATACTGGCAGGATCTGGAAAAGCGACATTCGGGCAATGAAATTCTTCAGGATTCGCTGGCCCGGGAAATCGGTGAACGGGGGCGCGTTCTTTTCGAAGAGGGTGCTTATAAGGACGCTGTTGAGGTTTTGCAATCCGTCTGCCCGGAGCCCTGCACCTCAGCCGACCTTATGGTATTGCTGTGCCTGTCCAGGATTGCGGCGGTTGGGGATGCGGATTGCGTCGAGAGAATGTTGGCAACAGTCAAGGCGCAGCCGGAAACAAAGCCCCGGGCGCTCGGGTGGGCAGTGGCTTCCATTGACAGGCTGGCCGCGACTGGCGCGCTGGATCGTGCTGAACTTATAGGTCGGGCTGCCGTCACGATATCCCCTGAAATGGACACGGGATGGCTGGCGTTGATCCGGGTGTATCGGGAACGGGGAGAAGAGGATAACGCTCTGGCTGTTTGCCGTGAAGCAATTGCCAACGTGGAGGACATCACGCAACTTGCCCAGATCATGGATGGTCTGTATTCTCAGAGCAACGCTCCCGAAGAACGGCTTCGGGAATGGGAGCGTCTGCGGGAGTCTTTGCCCGTGAGCCCGGTGGCGCTTATGCATCTCGCCCGGGCTTACGAGGCCAACGGCCGGTGGCGGGAGGCGGCAGATGTGTATGCCGCTCTGGCCGATGCGGGCACTATTTCCGCGGAATTAAAACTATACCAAGGCTGTGCCCTCATACGTGCGGGGGATTGGGAACAGGGAATGGTTCTGCTGCGGGAAGGCATGGAAATGGGAACGGCAAGTACCGCCGCCCTCTCGCTGTCATTGCAGGAGGCGGGCAATGCCCTCCTTGATGCGGGACGACTTGCGGCAGCGGAAGACCTGTTCCACAAGGCTGCCGGACAAGATCCGGAGTCAGGTTTTCCCCTGTTGCGCCTGGGCGAGGCGAGGTGGATGCAGGGTAAGAGTGATGCCGCCCTGGGGACGTGGGGGAAAGTGTTGACGGTTAATCCACAAGGGCCGGCCGCCGCGCAGGCCGCGAGACTCCTGTATCGGCATCAGGCGCCGGAAGCGCGGTTGGAGGCGTGGCGAACCCTTTCCGGGAAACAGAATGCTTTGCCCCTGGTAACGGCCTATTACGCACTGGCGCTGGCCGCTTCGGGAGAAATGGAACAGGCTGCGGACAGGGTGGCACTCCTGCTGCAAGAGCATCCGGATTGTCCGGAAGCGGTTTTGGCCTCCGGCGTGCTGGCCTGCCTTCTGGGGGATATGAAGTCCGGCATGGAAGGTATCCGCGGCGCGATAAAAGATCGTCCAGAACTGGTGGGGGACGTCGCGGCGTATCTTTCCGAAGCGGCGTTGAAAGACCTTTCAGCAAAGAATCTGTCCCGCGCGGAGGCGCTGCTGCGTGCCGCACAGGCACTTGAACCGGATAACCTGTCCCATTGTATGAACCTGGGCGAAGTGTTGCTCGAACAGGGCCGTGCCGATGAAGCGATTGAGCAATTCCGTCGTTTGTTGATGGTTGTTCCGGATTCACCCCGAACCGCGGGCCTCATGGATGTCGCCTACCGTCTCAAGCAGGATTCCGGGGGACATGTGCAGGCCTGGCGTGAAATCCGGCAAGTTCATCCTGACGCGGCACTGCCAATACAACGCCTGAAAGAACTTGAAGATCCTCAATAAAGTCCCCAAGAGTATTTGCTTTTCATGCACAGGAGTATTCCGCGCCGAAAATCCGCAGTGCTGGTGCGCTTAGTCCGTTTTTTCGGTTACGGTTTTGCGGATATTCCAGCACGTTTAAATCTTATGGGAATATACGCAAGGGTTTTGTTACTATACATACCACTCTTCAAAAGATAAATTCCTTGCCGGCCTGTTTGAAGAGATTTCAGGCAGTCTGGACACAGCAGGACAAAGGTTTACTCAACATTATGACTTCCAAAGAGTTGCTTACCATAGGGGGGCGTACTTTTCACTCCCGGTTGATGATTGGCACGGGGAAATTTCCGAGCGGTGCGGCGCTGCGCGAGGCTATAGAGGCGAGCGGGGCGGAGATCGTCACCGTGGCCCTGCGGCGGGTGGATCTGGCGCACCCGGAAAGCGAAAGCATTCTGTCGGCCATAGATCCGAAAAAACAATTGATTCTGCCCAACACCAGCGGGGCGCGTAATGCTGACGAGGCGGTGCGCCTTGCCAGGTTAGCGCGCGCGGCCGGGTTGGAACCCTGGATAAAGCTGGAATTGACCCCCGATCCCCGGTACCTGCTGCCCGACCCGATAGAAACCTTGCGCGCCGCGGAAATCCTGGTGAAGGAAGGGTTTGTGGTCCTCCCCTATATTCAAGCGGACCCGGTGTTGGCGAAGCGGCTTGAGGAAATCGGCACGGCGACGGTTATGCCTCTGGGCGCGCCGATAGGCAGCAACCGCGGCCTGAAGACCCGTGATATGGTGCGCATCATTATCGAGCAGGCCAATATTCCCGTGGTGGTGGATGCCGGCCTGGGGGCGCCGTCCCATGCGGCGGAAGCCATGGAAATGGGCGCGGACGCGGTACTGGTCAATACAGCCCTGTCCGATGCGCGTGATTACGGCGCCATGGCCAGGGCTTTTGCCATGGCGGTGGAAGCGGGGCGTATGGCCTATCTTGCGGGGCTCGGGCCGGAACGCGACACGGCGGAAGCCTCTTCGCCGTTGACGGGGTTTTTGTTCGAGAAAGATGGGGACTAAAACCGTTCGATGCGGGTCCAGCAGGAAGATGCGCCGGTGTTTTCCGCCAGTTCGTCCTCGTTCAGAATTTCATAGCGGTAGCCCTGTTCCGTCAGGAATAACTGGCGTTTCATGCTGAAGTCCTGATCGCAGGTGTCTTTGGAGACCAGGGAGTAGAAGCGCGCAATGGAACCGGGCGTGCTTTTGGGACGAAGGATGCGCCCCAGACGCTGGGCTTCCTCTTGCCTGGAACCGAAGGTGCCGCTGACCTGAATGGCTACGTTCGCATCGGGCAGGTCGATGGCGAAATTGGCGACCTTGGAGACAATGAGCAGTCTGATCTCCCCCACGCGAAAGGCCTGGTACAATTCCTCGCGCTGCCGGACAGGTGTCTGGCCCGTGATGATGGGCGCCTTGAAATGTTTGGCCAGTTGTTTTAACTGGCTGAGGTACTGGCCGATAATCAGCACATTGTCGTCCCGGTGCCGTTCCGCCAGCAATTCGCAAAGCCCGATTTTGTGGGGGTTGGTGGATGCGATGCGGAACTTGTTGCGCTTTGGCGCGATGGCGTATTCAAAGCGCTGGTCCGCGGGCAGGGGGGTACGGATTTCGCTGCAGACCGCCTCGGCGATCCAGCCCTGTTTTTCCAGCACCTTCCAGGGCACATCGTATTTTTTGGGACCGATCAGACTGAACACTTCATCTTCGCGCGCGTCTTCACGGATGAGCGTGGCGGTGAGGCCCAATCGGCGCTTCGCCTGTATGCCTGCCGTGGCCCGGAACACAGGTGCAGGCAGCATGTGCACCTCGTCGTACACAATCAGCCCCCACTGGCCTTTGTCGAAAATGCTGAAGTGGACAAAGGGGCTGTCCTTGGTCTTGCGGTAGGTGAGCACCTGGTAGGTGGCGATGGTCACGGGCCGGATGTTCTTCTCATCGCCGCTGTATTCCCCGATATCCACGTCCCGCAAGGTAGTTTTGTCGAGCAATTCGCTCTTCCACTGGCGGAGCGCCACCGTATTGGTTGCCAAGATCAGCGTGTGGGTCTTGACCGCGGCAATGGCGCCGATGGCGACAATGGTTTTCCCGGCGCCGCAGGGTAGTACCACCACGCCGCTGCCGCCCCGGTTGGACCCGTTAAGATAAAAGGCGTCCACCGATTCCGTCTGGTACCGTCGCAAGGTGAAAGGACGCCCGCTCAGGCAGTTTTCCCTTAGGGAAATCTCAAGGGGCGCGCCGTCGGCGTACCCTGCCAGGTCCTCAACGGGGAAGCCCATTTTGGTGAGGGCGCACTTCACATTTCCCCGGTCCTCCGGTTTTACCAGGATTTTGTTCCCGCCGGGCGTGCCTTGGATATATTGACGCAACAGGTTGTGGTTCAACAGTTCCGTAATCAGCATGGGCACATCGGAGACTAGCGCCAGGCCGCCTTCTTCGGTGCGGTGCAGTTTCAAGCGGCCGTACCGGGATACCAAATCCTGGATGTCGGCGACAACGTTCTGGGGCAGTTCGTAACGGCTGTATTTTCCCAGTCCCTCAATGATTTCGCCGGCGGTCATTCCCATGGACGCGGCGTTCCAGAGGGACAGCGCCGTTATCCGGTAGGTGTGAATATGCTCCGGTGATTTAACCACCTCGGCAAAGGCGGCAAGGCAGTCCCGCGCGTTTTCAAATTCCGGGCCGTCCGTTTCAAGTAGTATGGAACGGTCGGATTGTACGATCACGGGTTTGTCTGTATTGCGGTGCATAAAGCAAGACCTGCGGTATTGGGATGACAATCAGTACGAGGCGCTTAGTATACCAGCACGGGACGGCGAAGGAGAAGTATTAAAAACGCCTGGCTTACTGTATGTGCCCTGTGGACGGATCATACTCCCAGTGTTGGTCGGGGTAGGGATGTTTCGGAATTTCCTTGAGAAATCCTGTCCTGACCAGGGTTTCCAGATCCGGCGGCCAGGCTTGATGCTGTTGGTTGTAACTATCCAGCGCGTTGATGACGGGGTTCAGCGTCCTGTTCACCACATCGTCCAGCAGTGTGGTGTTGTAGGCGACGCCGTCGCTGCCGAGAAAGAAGGAGCCGCCCAGGGGATCTTCAGGAATAGCCCGGAGCAGTCCCGCCGTAACCAGTTCCTCAAGGGAGGCGGCCGGCCGCCCCCGGCTGGATTTAAAAATGCCCAGCGCCTCGTTCATGATGCGGCATACATGGCGCAGGTCAATTTCGATCAGTTTACGCTGCGCCAGTTCCCGGAGGAATTCATCTTCGCTGTGCAGCATCTCCTTCCAGGTGTCCTGCTCTATTTCCGTGAGGGAAAATTCGTCCTGCAATTTGGCCGTCAGGTTGGCGATGCCTCCCGGTGCATTGCCCGTGGCGATGCTCATGCTGAGATAGCGGGTGGCCAAGTAACGGGCGTCCGGTTCTTCCCGTTTGTTCATGAGGTAGACCATGGCGGCCTCGTAGGGCAGATGCCAGGAGTGGGGATTATGCAGCATGCCGGTGCGGATGAGGTTCAGGCTGGCATCCGCATCCGCGCGTAGCGCCGCCAGGAATATGGCGCCCAGGCGGTACACGTCCGTGAAGTAGGGGTCGAGGCGGGTTGAGGTCGTCAGCATGGCCTCGAGCCAGGTGAAATGCCGGAGGCCGTGGTGTTCGCGCGCCGTATACTGGATACAGTTCAACCAGAGCAGGTCGGCGATAACGGAATTCAGTCCGCCCGTGAAATGGGTTAGAAGTTTTTCGTTGGGCAGATACAGCACCTCGTCCATGCCTTCCGCCGTCCGGGCGCGGTCCGCCCCGAAAAGGGCCGCCACCGCAACGCAGTAACAGAGGGTCACGGCCATGAGTCCGGCAACCAAGCGTATTCCGCGTTTTCTCATACGTCACGTCCTTCGAAGGCCATGCAGGCCAGCACCAGGAATAACGCGGTCCAGGCCAGTCCGTAAATGAGAGCATAGAGGAGATATCCGCCCGCCACGGGCACGTTGTTGGCCGCCTCGGACTGCAGATTGAAGAGATTGAGGTTGGGAATGACATAATAAAGGAGTTCAAGCGCCTGTTTTGAAATGGTGCCGTCAAGTTGAGGCGGCAGATCCCGGAACACTTCCGTCGCGTGGCCGGTGACATAAAAGGAAACGACGATAATGGCGCCCAGAATGGGGGAGACCAGGGTGGACAAGAGGATGGAAAAGGCGGTGAGCAGGACCAGTTTGACGAAAATCAGCAGGATCGACTGGAACCAGACCGCGTTGAGGGCGCCCCCCATTAGCCAGAGGTACAGGCTGGAACCCGCCGTCATGAATACCAGGGACACCACAATGACGGCGAGTAGTCCCATGTATTTGCCCAGCATGAACTCGTAGCGCTTCATTGGCTGGGCGAGCAGGGTGTACAGTGTTTTCTTGTCAATCTCCTTGTAGACCAGGTTGGCCCCCACAAATATGGCTATCAGGGTGCCGAAGATGGACATGGCCGCGAGGCAGATGTCCTTGATGATCTTGATGTCCTGCCCGATGCTGATCCAGCCGAGCACCTTGGACCCCAGGATGGTCGCAACGGCGAAGAACAGCAGCACATACAGCACTTTGTCCCGGATGGACTCGCGGAAGGTGTTTTCGGCAACGGCCTTGATTCGGTTCATGTCTATTCCTCCGCCTTGGCGGCCACTACCGCGACACTCGTGTCTTTGGGAATCTGTACGCCGCCGCCTTCCTGGATGCGCGTGAAGAAATCCTCCAGCGATTCCATTACGGGATGCATGGAAATCAGCTCCGCGCCCGCGGCATGGACGGCTTTTGCCGCCGCATTGGCGCTGTGCATGTCCGCAACCACGAGGCTGCACCGGCCGTCGCCGCTGGAACTGAAACGGTTCGCCATGGAATGTAACTCCGAAGTCGCGGCGTCGTTAAGACCGGAAACTTCCAGTTCCACCGACTTGGGAATGTGGCCCACCAGATCCGTAATCCGGCCGGACGCGGCAAGCCTGCCCGAAACCAGAATGCCGACGCGGGCACAGATCTCCTCCACATCGGCCAGCACATGGCTGCTGAAAAAAATGGTTTTGCCCATGCCGTTAAGGCGCACCATCAACTCGCGGATCATTTTGCGTCCCAGCGGGTCCAGGCCGCTCATGGGTTCGTCGAGAATAAGCAGTGGCGGATCACCGACCATAGCGACCGCGAAACCAACGCGCTGGCGCATGCCCTTGGAAAAACCTCGGATACGACGGTCGGCGATCTCGCGCAGATCGAGCAGTTCGCTGATATAGCCCCATTCCCTCTGGCGCGCATCGCGCGACAGGCCGCGTAGGCGTCCATAAAAATCAAGAGTTTCCCGGGGGCTCAGGTATTCGTAAAAATAAGGTTGCTCCGGCATGTAGCCCACCAGGCTTCTGGCCTCCGGGGACAGGATTTCCTTGTCAAAAAGGAAGGCCGTTCCCGCAGTGGGGCGAATCAGTCCGGTGAGTAGTTTTATGGTGGTGGTTTTCCCCGCGCCGTTGCGTCCCAGAAAACCGAAAATCTCCCCTTTCTCCACGGTCAGGTCCAGGGAGGAGAGGGAATGCACCGGGGCTTTTCCAAGGGTTTTGTAGGTCTTGGACAGGTCTTGCGTGCGTATTGCCGACATGAAATTACCTCACTCTCGATTGTATCCTGATTATGGCTATAGTGTAGAGGGAGCGCAAGTTTTTTGTCAATTCGGGAGCCCCACAAAGTACGTCATCTGCGGACGGAGATGCCGCCCAGCGGATTCAACGCTTCCTGCCCTGACTGCGCGGTTTCGGGCCGCGTCTTTGCGGACGCAGAATACGGCCTGTCTGCTGTTCCAGGTCCTCGATAAAAGGCGCTGTTCCGCACGGATGCCCGGTCCGGGTATGCAACAGGATGCGGGTGTCCAGGGCCGCTTCCTTTGTCGCCCCGGTGAGCCATTCTGACCAGTCATCAATGGCGCCCGGGGGCGGGAAACTGTCCGCCAGCACTTCATCGCGGCGCAGACCGCAGTGGGCGGCCGCGCTTGACCAGGGGTAATCTTCCGCCTTGTCGGCGATTCCTGAAAGAACGGGAATGGATTCAACCAGCCTTACAGCCGACCATACCAGCAGATCATCCAGCACACAGGAACTGAACCTGTCCTGCCAAACGGGGCCGGCGTCGCCCTGATTCCGGTTATGGCGCATGGCAAAGGCGCTGTGGGCGTCGCGAATGGCACCCCCCAGGGATTCCTCGCTGCCGGGAACGGCGATGAGACGGACATGGTCCGGCATCAGGCAATAAGCCCAAATCGACAGGCCGTGCTTGTCGGCGGCGGTGTGAAGGAAATCGAGGTAGAGCCCGTAATCCTGATCGGTGGAGAAAACAGCGTGATGATCACAGCCCAATTGCATGGCGTGATGGACAAAGCCCGGTATGACTGTTCTCGCTCTTCTTACCATGCGGTCATGATACCCCAACTGAAAGTTTATTATCAAAGTGCGGGCGCAGCAGCGGCGCGGCGGGGGCAGGGATACCGGCAAATATGCAAAACCGGCGGGCAGTCGGGTATGATTCAGGGGCGTTGATTTTTGAACCGGTGGTCGCCGGCGACCCGAATGTTTTAAACGGGAAACCAGAATGTCTTCAGGGAAACGCCATATTCTTATTGAATCAGTCCTTCTGCTCATTGTCGCGATTGCTTCCGTATGGTGCGGATGGGGGTACGTTTTCTCTATTGATGATGCGTTTGTATTGCGGGAAACCAAAACGCTGCCCATTCCGGTGCTGACCGGGGCAATCCATTTTGCCCTTGGGCGGGGTGTTGGTGTCTCCCATGATCGTGAGGAGGGATTCCCGGAACTTGAAGCCTTTATGGCGTCAAAGATTTCTGAAATTCCCCGTGCGGCCTGGCCGGATGCCGGCGCCCACTCCAGGGGCGGCGGACATTACCTGTATATGCACTATTACCTGATTGTCTACCTTGGCGGCATTTTCTATTTGCTGGGAATAAGCGTCTGGAGTTTCAAGATCGCTTGTGTCTTGCTGCATGCGTTGTCCATGCTGGCCGTTTACGGTATATTTCGGCTGGTTTCTGGCCGGCTGGTTTCCCTGTTGATGACCCTCTTCCTGTCGATGTCGCAGGCCTTCCTGGTTATGCTCACTTCGCTGCGGGACCTGGGCAAGGCGCCGTTTATTCTTGGCGCGCTGCTCCTGACGGGTATGCTTGTTAAACGTTCCATGTCCCCGCGTGCCCTGCTTCTTCGGACGGCGGTCCTGGGCGCCGTTATCGGGCTGGGGTACGGATTTCGCCAGGATGTGTTTGTGTGCCTGCCCCTTGCAATCTTTTGTGTGCTTGCGGGAGCGCGTCCCTCTGGCGATCGCCCGTGGCTTCTACGCGCGGCGGCGGCACTTATCCTGGTTTTGACCTTCACGGTTTTCGCCCTTCCCGTCTTCAAAGGGAACCGTGAGGTCGGCGGCACCATCACCGTGCATACTCTGTTTCAGGGTACCATGCGGTGCTCGGAGGACAACGCTGATTTCTACAGCAATTCCTATGATTTCGGCTTTTTGAATTATGACCACCCCGTTACCGCACAGATTCGAGCATACGCGAAACGCACGGGTGACATCTATCCGGTCAACGATCTTACGCCGGCTTATGGTGAAGTAGGTGGACGCATGTTTCGTGAGTTTGCGTTTACCTGGCCGGGGGATCTGGCGGGCCGGGTTCTTGCTGTGGCCGACAGCCTTTCCGGCATCCTGGCAACACCCTTTATCTGGCCGGCGGAAACTGTGGAAACCGGCGTGGACAGCCTCCCTTTGGGAAGGCCGTTCCTGGAGCAAGGGCAGCGAGCGGTAGGGCGTTTTTTCAAGAAGTATGGGACGGCAATTCTCCTGGCTGCGCTGGCCTTTCTGGCGGCCCGAAGTTACAAGGCCGCTTTCTTCACTCTGTTGTTCCTGGGATATTTCAGCCTGTATCCCAGCACTCTTTTTGAATACCGTCATTATTTCTATGTGGCTTTTGTGCCGCTGTTTTTCGCCGGATTGCTGGCCTCGTTGTTTTGGCGCGGCGCCGCTGAAATTCTCCGGCAACGCGGGACAGAGCGTCCAGGTAAGATCTGCCGTGCCTGTCTGCGTGGCGCGCTACGGGGTGGTGTTTTTGTCGGAACAGTGGCGTTGCTTGTCTTGGCCGCCCTTGCAGCCGCGCGTTTTTATCAACGTATTCAATGGGAGGACCTGCTGGACCGTTACGCGGCTGTCGATCTGGAGGCAATTCCCCTGGAGGAGACGCGGGAAGGAGACACCGTCCGCCTTTTGCTCAAGCGGGACATGGCGGAACTAACAGGTCAGGCAAAACCGGCTGAAGGCGAAGTCGCCTCTTTCTATCTCGCCGCGCGATTCCGCGGGGGGGAGCGGACCGTTTCTTTTAAATTGTTGAATAGCAGCCTGATTTTTTCCAGAACGTGTACTGTGATTCTGCGCGGCGGGGGGGTCTATTTCTTCCCGGTCTATGATTATAAAGCCGACACGCCTTTCGTTTTTGAGGGCATCGAAATGAATGTTGGTGACCGCCGCCTGCTTGAAGGCGTGTACCTGGCCAAAGATGCCGATGCCCTGCGCATGTGGCCCTATGTCTTTGTCCCTGATCATCGCGAAGAATTCGCCTTTTATAAGTCAGGAAGACTGGACCGGCTTCTCGACGCGGTTGTTGCGGAGGGGCGCGGCGGCTTTGGCCTGCAACCGGAGAAAACGCTGGATGCGCATCTGGATCTGATATCCCGCCATCCTTTTGATAACAGGTTCGCGGAACGCGCCCTTACCTGCGCTCGTCATGATGGAAGTGAAGAATGCCTGCTGCGAGTTTGGGAGGTGATCGGGCGCTTTATGCCGGACAGACGTTCGGAAGCATCTGCATGGATGGCGGAACGCGCGGAAGATGCAATTGCGCGCGGCGATCAGGCTGGTGCAATCCGGTTATATGAAAAAGCGTCTGAGGTTGCTCCGGACGACGGATGTTATAGGGAAAAGACGGGCGCACTGCAGGAGTCCCTCGGGGATCGTAGTGGGGCAATTGAAAGTTATGAATATCTATTAAGACTATGGCCGGAAAATCCATCAATCGCATATCGGCTACAGGCGTTGTACATGGAGGAAAGCCGGAAGAAAGATGCTTTGGCTTTTTGGCGGGGGCTCGCGGCGGTCAATCCGGATGTCTCAACTCCCCTGTTTTACCTCGGAGTCATATCGGAGGAACTGGGCGCACTGCAGGAGGCCGCCGAATGCTACGGTAAGATGCCTGCGGACGCGCCGCTTTACCCTGAATCCGTTTTCAGGCAGGGCGGCCTTTTGATACGAACGGAGGACTATGAAAAGGGTATTTCCCAACTTCTTGAGATACAGACTGCACATCCTGAATTTACAGGCAGGGTGGAGAACACACTGCTGGAATCCGCCATCGCGTTTATGGAAGGTGGAAACCATGCCGCCGCGGTAAAAACGTATGAAGCGTTGCTGCTGTTGAAGCCGGACAGTGCGGATGTGCATGTCAACCTTGGCAAGGCATACCGGCTGGCCGGGGAAACGGAAAAGGCCCGCCCCCTTTTTGAACGTATGTTGATGCGGTACCCGGACTCCGAAAATGCGGCAAAAGAATTGGATGCCATTTATGTCTATAGTCGAGCGGATGTGACCGAAGAAATAAAACAGGCGCAAGACAACCATGCGGAGCGTTATTGGCGCACCTTGGTTGATGAACATCCCGATACTGCACTGCCGCGCCTCTATTTAGGGATTACCCTCGAACGGTCAGGTAGGCTGGAGGCGGCGATGAAGTGGTACGCGGAGGCATTAGCGATTGAGCGGGACTATGCGCCCGCCCTCTACAGAATGGGTGCCCTGGATGTGGCTTTCGGGGACGTGAAGGGCGGTCTGGAACGTATTGAACAGGCGGCGAAAAAGGATCCTGCCCTGTCGGGTGAAATCAGCCGGCGTTGTGATGAACTTGCCGCATATTGCGTAGAACGCAAGCGGTATGATGATGCCAGGCTTTTGTACGAAACGGCGCTTGCGGTGTCTCCCGGGGACCTGTGGCCCCGCGTACATCTGGGGGAACTCTATGAACTCCTGGGTGATGCCGACGCCGCCTTGTCCTGCTACAGGGCAGTGTTGATGGCGGTCCCGGATTCCCCGGTCACCGCGAAGAAGATGAATGACCTGCTGCAGCGCCTCTCGTTGGATGAAGGCGTCGCCGTGGCTGAATGGCGCGCGATTGCTGAAAAACATCCGGATGCAGCGATTCCTCATTATTATCTAGGGGTTGCATTGCAGCAGGCGGGTGACGAGGAGGGTGCCGTGCGGGCATATACGCAGGCTGCAACGTTGAATCCGGAACTGCCGGAAGTCCGGGAACGGCTTGATACATTAGTTCCTCCGAAGTGATGGGCAAACAATTCAGAAGTGTTACTCCGTCCAGAATATGTTAAGAAAGCGGTGAAGTAGTGACGGCAACGGAAACGGATACAAACGTCAATACCACGATCAAAAAAAGAAGCGTCAAACGCGGCCCGCGTTTTTTGTTTCTGATTGATGTCCTGTTCCTGGTTGCGGTTGCCTGTATTTCCGGGTGGAGCGGCTGGGAGGCTGTCAGCGTCTATGGCGAAGAACTGAGCCTGTCGTCGCAGAGCCATTTGTTCGGGTTGCGCCCCTCCGTTTTGTTTGCGGCGGGACTCGGCCTGGGCCGCGTGGATTGCCGTGACGGAGAGTTTCCCGAACTTGAGGCGTTCATGGAGCGGAAGATAACGTCCATTCCACGAAGCGCCTATCCCGAAAGTGGTGGCGAAGCGTACGGCAGGAACTTCCACTTTTATTTTCACTATTACCTGATCGCGTACATGGGCTGGATGTTCCGCATCTTCGGGGTCAGTGTGCAGACCATTCATCTGGCCTGCGTGGTCATGCATGTTGTGTCCATGCTGTTCCTCTATCTGCTCCTTCGACTGGTCATGGGGCGGCTGTTGAGTCTTGCGGGAACCGCCTATGTGGCGACCATGCCTGCCTTCCTTGTTGTGTTGCCGGATTTCCGCGACTATGGGAAGGTACCGTTCTTCCTGGCAGTACTGCTGCTGATGGGATGTATCCTGAAACGAGCCCGTTCCCCCCGGCGGCAGATGCTTTTCGCGTGCGTACTGGGCGCCGTCATAGGCGTAGGGTACGGTTTTCGCCAAGACTTACTCATTTGTATGCCGCTCAGCATCCTACTGTTGCTTTTCGGAGCCCCGATCGATTCGTCCCGTCCCCGTCGCTGGCAGGTTGCCGTCACCCTGACCGCTGTCGCCGCCTTTGCACTGACGGCCGCGCCCGTATTCAAGGGAAGACAGGAATCGGGCGGATTTGTCATGGCCCATACACTCTTACAGGGGATGACCTCGAGCGTGGAAGGGGAGGTTCATTTTGGCGGTGCTGATTATGATTTCGGATTCCTCGGTCTTGATACGCCTGTCATTGCCTCCGTGAATGCCTATGTCTTGAGGACGGGACGCCCCTTTCCGGAGTCTTATGTCAGTCGTGAATACGGGGAAGCGGGCAAAAGCCTCTTCGTGGAAAGGGTGCGTGTGTTCCCGGCAGATTTCGTTGCCCGGGCCGCAGCAACCGTTGTGCATGCCTTTCACATACCGGAGAGCCGCTTCATTCGGGAAACCCTGGGGGCGGAACCTTATGCCCATGGGGGCGAAAGACTGCATTATCTGGAAAGGCTGCATGCGCCTATCGATACCTTGTTTTCACGATACGGGCTGGCCTGCGCGATTGTGGCGGTCATTGTCCTTGCCGCCCGAAAGTATAAAACCGCTTTTTGGATTTGCCTGTTGTTCCTCTATTTCGCCGCCTATCCCAGCCTACTGGCGGAATTCAGGCACTTGTTCTATCTTGCTTTTATTCCGGTGCTTTTTCTGGGTCTCCTCCTTCAGCAGGGAATCAGCCTGGCACGCCGCGCCTGTGGCGCAGGGAAGGCAGTCTTGTCCCCTTCGTGGTTGGGCGGCTTTGCCCGGGGCGCTTTCAGGGGGGCGGCTTTTGTCGTAGTGCCGGGTATCGCCTTTGCTGCCATTCTGACAGGGCTTCGTTTCTACCAGGCCCGGCAGGTGGAGGCCCTGCTGGAAACCTACGGTGAATTGCGCCTGGCGCCCCTGCCTTGTAGCGCGGAGAGGCAAGAAAATAAGGTTCTTCTTTCTCCTCACCAGACGCTGGCGGTGCTTAAGGGCAAAAATCCGCCGGAAAAGGGAGAGGTGTTTCCCGCGTATTTGGCGGTTAAGTTCAAGGATGCCCGAAGAACGGTGACCTTCAATCTATCAAATGAGAATGAGGCCTTTTTACGATCCTGTACGGTACGGCTGAATGGGAACGGAATCTACTACTTTCCGGCCTATGATTTTGGCGCGGTAACGCCCGCGGTATTCAAAGGGCTCGAGTTTTCGGCGGAAGACTATGAATGCTTCGAGGGCCTCTTTCATGTGGAAAATGCCGATGAACTGTCGCTTTGGCCTTATATTACCATTTCTGAAAACCAGGGCGATTTTCTGGCTTGGAAGGTGGGCAGGCTGGATTTGTGGGCGGCTTTTATCCGCGCGGAATTGGCCTCCGGATTCGGGTTGTTCCCCGAAAAGGCGCTGTCAGCCTACCTAAATCTGATACCCCGCCACCCTTATTACGAACCCTATGCAAACCGCGCCTTGGCCTGGGCACAACGTTGCGGGAAGGAGGAGCGCCTGCTGGAGGCCTATGAGACCATAGGCATATCCATGCCGGAACTGCGTTCCTGGGCTTCTGTCTGGATCACGCAGAGGGCTAAAGCCTTTCAAGAAACGGGTTGTAAAGAAAAGGCTATTCGTTATTATGAAGCCGCCCTCAAGGTGATGCCGACGGACCTGTGGAATCTTGTGCGTATTGGAGAGATTCAATCCGCTTCGGGCAATTCCGCGGACGCGATCAAGGCATTTCAAAATGTGCTGCGGCGGGCGCCGGATTCCCCGTATACCGCGAAACTGCTCGATGCCCTGTTTGCAGAAACGGGGGATGATCAAGCAGCCGGGGCGTTTTGGCGGGAACTTGTGGAAACCTATCCGGAGGTGGCCGGTCCGCATCTGTTCCACGGAATTTTCCTGGAACGTACAAGGAATAAAACTGCCGCTTACGATGCCTATGCGGCTTCTCTGAAGATTAGACCGGATTTCGCGCCCACGCTATACCGACGGGGGGCGCTTGAATCGGAACGGGGCAATACGAAGGCGGGTATAGAAATGATGAAACGGGCCGCAGTCCTGGATCCGGGGCTGGCGCCGCATATCGCTATGCGTTGCGCGCAGGCGGCCGGACACCATGTAGAGGCGAGGTCTGTCGAGGTGGCAATTACCTTGTACGAGACGGCCCTAGAGATCTTTCCCGAGGATCTTTGGCCCAAGGTGTATCTCGGAGAACTATATGAAGCACAGGAACAGTATGAAGCGGCGCTGGCCTGCTACAGGTCGGTCCTGACAGCCGCTCCGGAATCGCCGGTGACCGCCGAAAAAATGCATAGGCTGCTGGCGCGAATTGAGGCGGATCATAGTCAGATTGTTGCAGAATGGCGCCAAATCGCCGATCAAGCCCCGGAAGCGGCGATTCCCGCCTTGTATCTTGGAAAGGCCCTGGAAGCGGCCGGAGATACGGATGGGGCGCGGGCGGCCTACGAGCAGGCGTTGGGGAAGGATAAGGACTTGGCCGAAGCCCGGGAAAGTCTTGATGCGTTGGATTCACGGAATGAACGGTGAGCAGTGCGTGTTAATTCTCCAATAAACCGGAGATTAGGCCCGGATAGAGCAGGAGCAAAGCGGGATGTATTACAAAGTCATTGCGTGCAACGTGTTGACACGAGAAATAGGCTGGTGCGCCGCCCGGTGCCTCAACACCCTGGATATTGTCTTTTTCCCCAAAGATGAGCACAACGCGCCGTCCCGTCTCCGTGAAACCCTGCAACAGGAAATTGACCGTACTGCGGAAGGACAAACCCGATACGATGCCATACTGCTTGCCTATGGCTTATGCGGGAACGCCACCGTGGGCTTGACGGCCCGGGACTGTCCCCTGGTGATTCCCCGGGCGCATGACTGCACAACGCTTTTTCTCGGTTCCCGCGATTTATTCCGTAAACATTTTAGCGAAAATCCCAGCCAGCCCTGGACGTCGCTGGGGTACTCGGAACGCGGCGACACCCTTCTATCGGAAGGCAATGCGCGGGCTTTCGGTATGGATAACCTGTCGTTTGCGGAACTAATTGAAAGGTATGGGGAGGAAAACGTGCGGTACTTGATGTCCGCCATGAGCGTTGGTCAGGAATCTAACACACTGCCGTTTTTGGACGTGCCCGAAACCCGTATCCGGGAACTGGTGGATCTGCTGACGCGCCGCATTTCCGAGGCGGGAAAAAATGTGGCGACGCTTCAGGGAAGCATGCAGCTGATAGATGGCTTGCTCTCCGGATCCTGGCCTGAAGAAGACTATCTGGTGGTGGCGCCCGGCCAGCGTATTGAGGGTGTCTATGATTATGAGTGTGTCATGAAAGCGTCGGGAAAAGACGATTCATGATTTTCGGCCGCGAAACCGCCTGTGATACACTTCAGACATAGTTTGCCGTAGACATGGCCGCGTTGGCCCGGCAGGGGTTTGCCATCAGTAGCCGCATCCGTAACCGACAGGATTGTACGCATGGACAAAAAAAAGCAAAACGTATCGCGACTCCTTAAACTTCTGAATCTGCCCGCGGAGCCGGATGGCATACTGAAAGCCGCGCCCGGGGTGACGGTTGCAGGCTCGACCGCGGAACTGGTTGACTTGGCCTGCGGCGGGCCGGATAGCGATTATTTCGAGGTGGCCTACGACGTGCCCGGAATCGGAACTGTTACGGAAGCCCGTGTGGCCCGGGTACGAAACGGCGTCTCAGCCAATTATGACGACCCCTACATGCGCCGGCGCGATCCGGACTGCATGGTCATGGGGGATACGCTGCCTACCGACAAGCCGACCTTCGAACAGCGCTTCGAGAAGTCTTTTGAGCCCCTTCGGGAAAAGACGCTGGACTGGCTCAAGAGGCAGCGCCTGGCGGTGTTCGCCTTTGTGGCGGGACGTCGTAAAATGGGCATGGATGCCGTGGTGATCGCCCCGGAGAATGCCGGTTTTTTCGCCCTGGGCCTGGCCATGCTGCAGGGCATTATCGCGCCGGACGACTTGCCTGCGAAGTTTAAACCCAAATTGATTATTTATGTCGCCCCGCCTTTCCGCCACACGGACTTCGACGGTAGGCAGGTAGTCGTGCACAAACGGGGCGAGGACAACCATGATATCTATGCGTATAACCTCTACCTCGGACCCAGTGCCAAGAAAGGCGTTTACGGAAGCCTGCTCGGCCTGGGCGAACGGGAAGGCTGGGTGACCGCCCACTGTTCCGTGGTACAGGTGGTGACCCCCTATGACAACACCATCAATATCATGCACGAAGGCGCCAGCGGCGGCGGAAAGAGCGAGATGCTCGAAGTCGCCCAGCGCGAAGCGGACGGACGCCTTTTGATAGGCGCCAACCTGGTTACCGGTGAGAAACGGTACATTGAAATTCCAAGGGGTTGTGCGTTGCGCCCGGCCGCAGACGATATGGCGCTGTGCCACCCGTCCCTGCAGAAGGGCGACGGCAAACTCGCCGTCGTGGATGCGGAGCATTCCTGGTTTGTGCGGGTAAACCACATCACCCATTACGCCACGGACCCTATTTTTGAAGCCCTTACCGCGCAGCCCCCGGAACCGCTGCTGTTTTTAAATATAGATGCCGTTCCGAAGAGCAGGGCGCTGATCTGGGAACATATCGAGGATGCTCCACAGCAGCCCTGTCCCAATCCCCGTGTCATCGTGCCGCGGCATACCATGCGTGATGTCATCGATCATCCCGTCTCGATTGATATCAGAAGCCTTGGCGTGCGCACGCCGCCCTGTACCGCTGAAAATCCGTCCTATGGCATTATCGGCATTTTCCACCTCCTGCCGCCCGCCCTCTCCTGGTTATGGCGTCTTGTGGCGCCGCGCGGGTATGCCAACCCGAGCATAGTGGATACTTCAGGCATGACCAGTGAAGGCGTGGGTTCCTATTGGCCTTTCGCGCCGGGTCTGAAAGTGGAACATGCCAACCTTTTGTTGAACCAGATTGTGGCTACCCCCAAGGTGGTCCATATTCTGTGTCCCAACCAGCATATCGGCGCTTGGAAAACGGGCTTTATGCCCCAGTGGCTCACCCGGGAATACCTCGCCCGGCGGGGGGTGGCCAAGTTTAAAGCGGATCAGATTTGCCCGGCCCGGTGTCCCCTGCTAGGACATGCCCTGCAGCATCTTACCCTGGAAGGTAATTCCGTGACCCGGTGGTTTCTGCAGGTGAACACCCAGCCTGAAGTGGGGGATGCCGTCTATGACGAGGGCGCGGAAATCTTGACGGACTTCTTCCATACCCATATCCGGGAATTTATGACACCTGACTTGCATCCCCTCGGCAAAACCATTATCGAATGCTGTCTCGACGGCGGCCAGGTCGCGGACTACCAGGGACTGATCGCCACAACCTATGTGAGTATGGGACAGGTGTAGGCGCTTAAGGCCATTTCGCTGACAATTAATTATGAGTTTCGTTTGTTGCCGAGAGGAGCGGTATGTTCCGGTTCAGTTCAAGAATCCAAAAACAACGCGTCATTCCGGTTTTTCGCGGTGCAA
>JAAYBJ010000171.1 GCA_012730105.1 Candidatus Hydrogenedentota bacterium | reverse complement strand
TCCAATGCATACCTAGAAATGCGAATCTATTATTAAAAAAGATTAAGGGGCGCGTTGATCCCCCTATCGGACACGTAGCGCTATTTAAGCATAATGTCCGTTTTGAGAATGAAATAACTGTTACCGATAATGCTATTAGTTTGTCAGAAGCGGAACCCGGCTATTTCTTAAGTGGTTATGACTGCAAAGAAACAGTGTCGGGCACATGTACAATGCGTACCTATTACTATACGCCTTGTTATACGTTGACTATCGAAGGACAAGGGGAGGAGGGCTATGTCGAATTGCGGGATAATATAAAATATTTTTATTCCGGAACAATATTGGCACCAGACCCCAGTGGCACAGAAGTAGTGCGATTGCGTGCAAGAGAGTTACCAGGATACGGTTTCAGTCATTGGATGGGATATAACGGAGATGGCCTGTGCTACCCTAACGGGAACATGAGTGCTCCAGTGACAATCTGTGGATGTACCTCCCCAACAATAAGCATAATAATGAACAAAAGCCGTACGGTAATGCCTGTGTTTGTTGTTCCCCTCAAGAAGGCGTTAAATGTGATGGGAGGAGATTGGTCAGAAGAAGATACCCAAAAAGGTTGCTGTATTGCTAACGGGCCTTTTGCCGATATGGGTTATGATATTACTTATATGGAAGGTGGTGACAAGCAATGTGTAGTGGAAGAAATCCCAGACCACGAAATTTTTCGTTTCTTTGGCCATGGTGTTTTTGGTCCTGGTGATATAATAAATTGTATTCGTATTGAAGACCCCACGCTATTTGTTGACCCTTGGCAAAGTTTGCTTTGTTGTTCTGATATATATTCTGCTTGTTATAAGTTGGTAATGCTTCATGCTTGTGGTGGTGGTGAGACTGACTGTTTTTATGATTCATTTAATACAGATTGCTTTATCGGATGGGACGGTAGCCCGTATACACCTCTAGTTACCTCTTGGGAAAGGCACTTTTGGAAACTTTTCCTTGATGAGGGGAAAGATGCACAATTTGCGGTAAATCGTGCATATGATCTAGCTTCAAGAGAAGCACCAATTCCATCACCCGCTTTGACTGTCTGTTATGGTAATATTAAATATGAATGTAATGTATTACGACAACAATAGTAGTTATGCTATATAACTGAGTGCATGAAAAGTATGAAAAATATATCTAAAAAGGATAGTTAAATGAAATACTATAAAATGTCAATTGACTATTTAGTGGCATTAGTAATTTTTATTGTATGGGAATTTTATACTTTTAGTGCCTTAGCGCAACAACCAACAATAGAACAAACGATTACAGGTTTTTTCAATACCGTTTTTAATATTGAAGTAACTAAGATAGTAGAAAAGCCTGGAATTAAATATTATGCTATTGGATTGCCTTACAAATATGTTGTTGTGAATAATAAGTATACATCGTATATATCAGTAGATTGCTTAACAATTTATCATTACAGCAATTCTAATTGGATGACTTTAGAGGCGGATAGTGTAAGAGGCAAAACACATGCCGATAGAATCAGTGAAGATGAGGCTTTCACATCCATTGTTCCTCTTTTGGCTCATTTCAGTTGCCCCACAGAAAAAAGTAGTTTTGAAGCCGTTTTCAGAGATACTGCAGTTGAGTCAAACAGGGAGGATCTTTTTGGAGCTTGCTGGACTTTTAGAAGAGAAATACTTCATAACGGGATACCCTGTCGTACTCGGTATTTTAGTATTTCTGTTTCAGCAGCATCTGGAAACATAATAATGTTTGATAATTGTACTAAAATTTTACCACTGAATACAAATAACAGCCAAGTATCGTTTACAGCGGCTCAGCAGATTGCATTCGCCTGGCTTATGGCAGAGCCATACTTTGCCAACAAATCTCCGACGATTGATACAAGTAATACACAAGGGCAAATTGTAATTGCGCCCAAACGGAATTGGGTAACAGATACTGATTTATTGAGTGAAGCACTTACTACTTACTATTCTTGGGAAGTGTTGTACACATATATTGAAGATGGACAAATAATTCCAACGAGAATATGGATTAATGTTGAGACAGGTGAAGTAGTCGGACTTTAGTACTCAGTTCAACTCGGCGGCGACTGGGAATCTTGCATATTCTTGCAAGGATTGTAACAGTTTGGTAATTCACCCGGCGGATTGCTCGACCGGGGCTCCCACGGAGCCGTGCATGCATACATTAGTGCATACGGTTCCTCAAAACAACGTTAATTGCGCTTGTGAGCGTTGGGATTGCTTTCGCGTCTTCCACGTCTCGCTTGGGCAGGGCAGTGGGTATACTTTCTCCATTCGGTTGAATTTCGCCCAGTTGAAGTCGCGGTTACGGTTTCTTCGGTTCAACCATTTCTGCCAGGCGCGTTTTACTTGGTCACAAAACGCGTCGAGAGCGGCTCTGTTACCGGTAATGCCGTTGCACGGCCATTGTGACTGTTATTGCGGGTGCGGCAGCGAATGTGGACCCAAAACATGTCAACCCAAAACATGTCAGGTTGACAAAAGCTTCGGTTGAGTGATATGATTTCAGACTCTGTGACGCACGAATGAGTAGGTAGGTTTTCAGACGTGCAGTGTGATGCATCAAGTGTTTCAAGAAATACCACTGTATTCTTGACCACCGGCGTATTCAGGTCGGAGCGCCGTAAACAGATCCCAGGAGGGAGGTTGAGTTTTCGTGACGAAGGTTCGTGTTAAAGCCGATGAACCCTTTGAAAAAGCGTTGCGCCGTTTCAAAAAGAAATGCAATAAAGAAGGGCTTATGCAGCGGCTAAAAGAAGTCAAATACTACGAAAAGCCTTCAGAACAACGCCGTCGTCGCCTGGCTAAGGCGGTAGCGCGCGCGGTGCTCGAAGAACTGTAATCCCCCCACAAATAACAATGTAAACGTGAAGCGGCAGGCATAGTGCCTGCCGCTTTTTTTTCAAAACCAGGCTGGATTATTTCTTCAAGTTTTGCCAGGCATCTTCGCCTGGGCGGTAACGCGCTTTAGAATGGGCAAGCAATTCTTCCAGGTTCAGCCATGTCGGTTTCATTTCCTGGCGCGCAAAAAGCGGGGCTTGATCCGCGTAATGGGGGTGATCCGGATTGTTCGTGGCGCTTCCATATTGATGGATGCTCTGTGAACGCACCTTACCATCCGGATCCCAGGTGACCAGAAGTATGTAGCAGTCTCCGGCGACAGCGGTCAAATAGTTACCGTTCCAATCCCCGTAAATGGCGCGCAACTGGTCGGGACCGCCGCCTAGTCCCCACTGAAGGTCTCCCCGCACCAACCGATTGACCTCCTTCCAAGGAACATCAACCCGTCCATAGGCTTCATATAACTGCTGAGCGCGTTCCGTAAATAAAGCGACAACATCCGGAACGGGTTGTCCGAACATTTCCGCCCTGACGACAGGTTCCATGCTTAAAACGGCAATGGTGGTGCCGGTGTTATCAGGATTTGCCCGGAGGTCCCAGGATCGCAACACCTCGAGTGCGCGTTGAATGACGAGGTCGTCGCTTTTTACCGTGTCGACTATCTGGTTCCGTAATGCCGCGGCCCGGGAGTGCTCGGAATACTTCCAGTCATGTTTGTAGGCATAAAAGTCTTCCTCGGTGATGCTGTCATCCCCTCCAAAAAGTTCATTGGCACGCAACGCCCGGTTGGTCATGTTTTCGGGTGGTTCAATACCGAATTCAACACCGTAGGCCTCCGGATTCGGGTTGCCGGTGCCAACGGTAGTGTAAAAGGGGGTTGAATTGCAGTTTTGGATAAACCCGCTTTCGGGGTTGAGCACCTGGGGCAATTGTTCAAAAGGAAGGTACTCGGTCCACAGGGTTGCCGAAGTGTCGCCGGGCAAATACGCCCGCCAGTTGTAACCGGCGTCGCGCAGCGGAAGCAACGCGTTATAGACATACCAGATATTTCCTTTTTTGTCCGCGTAACCCACGTTGAAGGAGGGGATGGAGCGCATCCGTAAGGCCGTCTCGAATTCTTCCCGCGTTCGCGCCTTACCCATACGGAACCATTGCTCCACTTGCCGGATATCACCATATCCCGCGAAACGAATGGCATAGACACCATGAGGACGGCGGATAACGGGGCCGTGCACGGATCTCAATACTTCCCGTTTTATGGGGATGCGCAGATTTCCCCAGAGTTTTACCGTGATTGTGGTTTCCTGGCGTTCCAGGTCCCGGTATTCTCCGTCAAACAGATATTTGTTGGGATCATCGGGATGCATTTCCAGGACATAGATGTCATACAAGTCGGGCAGGTTAACCGTATGCGCCCATCCCAGATCGGGATTGTGTCCGTGCAGCACCACGGGGGCGCCGGGGAACGTTCCGCCGGTGATATCCAGACCTTCCTCGCTTTTCAGGCGCACTTCATACCACGCCACGGGCCCTTCGAAGGGTTGATGGGAATTGATTGCGAGGTGTGTCTTGCCATCGGGCGTGCGTTTCGGAGATACGGCAAACGTGTTGGAACCGATAGGAAGGTCATTGGAAAAGGAACCACCCGGATGCGCTTTGGAATGCTTCGAGACATCATTTGCGCGCCGGGGACCCATCAAGCGTTTTATTTCCCGCTCCAGACCAAAGAAAAAAGGGGTCCGCATAACGAAACCGGTCACGATATCCTGGGGCGTTGCCGGCAAGAGGCCCGGGGGCACTCGTTCCGGATGCAGGGCGGCATAGTGGTTGAATCCATCGGTGTAGGCCTTGCAAATGGCACGCATCTCCGGGGAAAGTTGTTGCTCGTATTCACGGTCAACGATTTCCCGGAATTGAAACAGGCGTACCAGCAAATCAAACACAAAGCCCTTTCGTCCGGTTTCCCTGGAAAAGAGGCCACGCGACATCAGTATGGTTTCACTGACGTTCTTAAAATCGTCTTCGGTGGCGGCGTATCCCAGCCCATAGGCCACATCGGCATCGGTCTTACCATAGATATGGGGCACGCCGTAACTATCCCGGATGATCTCGACGGAATAGGCGCCTTGGGGAGGGATTAGGCGTCCCTCATCGGGCAGGGCCTCAGACGTGTATTCAGCCGATACTAGCAGCGGGAAGGCCAGACAAAGGGAAAATAAGCGAGGGAATATGGAACTATGCCTCATTGCAGCCTCCAATGGTTGAGTGTCGCACCCGGCGAAACCGGACGGGAATTCGCCCGCTATTAAGAATCACCGTGGTCTATTTCCGTCTGGAACCGGGACGCTCCCGTCTGGGCGAGCGCCGGGTCTTTCACGAATGAGACTCTTGTAACCAGCATATAGGTTGCAATTCTGACAAGACATAGAAAGAGCACGGTGAAGCGCAGACCGGGCACTCCGAAGAAAGCATGAATCAACATGGTCAAACACATCATGCTCAGCCTGCCACAGGCAAGGGGCACTTCCCAGGCACACAGATATTCTATTCGCTCCGACGCATCCGCAATTGTTTGTTGCATGACTTCAAAGCGAATTGCCGTATGGGGTATTCCAAATAGGGGCAGCGAAATAGAACGTAGAAAAGCGAATAGAATCAGCGTCAGGTAGGTGATATCCCACGTTACAATCATGCCGGCAGCCACTAAGACCGCCACCCCCCAGAACATATAGGAGGCACGTGTTCGGGGTTGGACAAATTTACCCACCCAAAAGGCGGTTAACACGGTAACGATCCCTTGTAAGGAGACATAACCGCCAACAGCCGCTTCACTGCCGGATTCCATGTACATCATGATGGCCATAAGAAAATGAAAGATATGAAACGACCCCGCAAGCGTGAAAGAAGCGAGCAGGATCAGACGCCAGTCCCGATGCTCCTTTGGGGGGAGCAAAGCGGTTCGCAATCGGAATGGTTGGGCCGATTTATGATGGGGAATCTTGAAACTGGCCGCAATGGCGACCAGATAAATTAGAAGTGCCAGAAAAAAGATGGTATGGTAGCCCCGTTCAGGCGTGGGGCAAAGACTGATAATCGCCCCGCTGAGAAGGGGCGCGATTAGCTTGGCCCCATTGCTGACACCGGAGATAAGGCCAAGGAAATATTCCCGGCCTTTGGCGCCCGGACTGAAATCGTATTGGAACGTATTATTGCCAGCCCAAAAGAAGCCCCACGTGATCCCGAAAAGAGCGCCCAGGGGAATTACATGCGCTATGGATTCTTCGCGCAGATATAATAGGGAAGCATAATAGACGGCATGAAGGATCAGGCCGATTCTAAAAACATGGGCACGGTCCTTCGTTTTCGCGTACCAGCCCGCCACGATGAAAGCGATCGGGGTGGTAAGGTATAACGTGGCGTAATGTTGAAAGACAAGGGATACATCGAAGCTGTGGATATAGAAGTACACGCCTACAAAAACGGAACAAAGGGCATCCGCAATGCTGTACAAAGCATTCAGTAGAATAATCAACCACGCCCTGGGCATCAGGGCGGGTTCTTTTTTCGGTTCCGGATACACGTTGACCTGCCTGAGAGGGGTTGTTTTGTTATAATCATAAAGAATAAGCAAAGAGACGAAGTGCCGCCGGGCAATCATATCGGCTTTTTTGCGGGCACTTCAAACTGAGTAAAGGGATCAACGGAAGGAAAGGGATATGTTCAGGGTCAAAACCCGCGAAGCGGTGCTGTCGGCAATAGTCCTTGTATTCGTGGTCGTCATGGCGGTTTATATTGCCACCGCCAACGGCATTGAAGTGCCCCTGCTCAGCAATTTTATAAGAACCTTGCTGGGTGGTTGATATAGTACATAGAAAGAAGCGGGGATTGTTTTGTTGCCCCCAGCGACATCCTATTTATAAACGGAACAAACATCCTATGAACGACTATCTGCTTGAGATGCGGGCTATCACCAAAAATTACCCGGGCGTGGTGGCGCTGGACAAGGTCCGGCTTGCCGTCAGGCCTGGTGAAGTCCATTGTCTGGTAGGGGAAAACGGCGCCGGCAAGTCCACCCTGATGAAAGTGCTCGCGGGCGCGATCGCCAAAGACTCGGGACAAATCCTTCTCGACGGCAATGAAGTCGCTTACAGTACGCCACAACAGGCCGCGCGGCTGGGCATCAGCATGATACACCAGGAATTTAACCTGGTTTCACAGATGACCGTGGCTGAAAATATCTACCTCGGTCATGCCCCCCGTCGGCATGGAATAATCAGGTGGGGCAATCTTTATGAAAATGCCCGTTGCGCCCTCGCCCAGTTGAATTCCGATCTTGATCCCAGGCGCCCCGTAAGCAGCCTGAGTGTGGCGCAACAGCAGGTGGTGGAAATCGCCAAGGCCCTTTCCATTAACGCGCGTATTCTGATCATGGACGAACCCTCTGCCACGCTGACGGATCATGAACTGGAAACACTGTTCACGCTGGTCAAATCCCTGTACCGCCAGGGAATGGCTGTCATCTATATCTCACACCGTCTGGAGGAGATATTCGAACTGGGCAGGCGTGTTACCGTCATGCGGGACGGCCAGTGGGTTGACACTTGTGACGTTTGCGATGTCACCCGGGAAGACCTGATCAAGATGATGGTAGGCCGCGAATTAAAGGACGAATTCCCGCAACGCTCTGTTACCCCGGGAAAAGTCCGCTTGAGCGCCGAAAAACTCGAAAGAAAAGGGGTGTTTTCAAATATCTCTTTTCACGTCCGTGCCGGAGAAGTCGTGGGGCTTACCGGACTGGTGGGCGCGGGCAGGACGGAAGTCGCCCGCGCCCTGTTCGGGGCGGACCCGCTGACTTCCGGAAGACTGATGCTGGATGACGCCCCGGTCACCATTCGTTCACCGCGCGAGGCCATCGCCCGCGGCATCGGCCTGCTTACGGAGGACCGCAAAGGGCAGGGGCTGGTGCTTGGAATGAGTGTGCGTGCGAACATTACCATGTCGAATATGCGTGCCGCATTGCGGGGACCCTTGCTGCTTCCCTCCCTTGAAAGAAACATTGCCCAAGAGTATGTTCGAATGCTTCAGATTAAAACTCCCCATGTGGAGGAAATCGTGCATCACTTGAGCGGCGGCACGCAACAGAAAGTGGTTCTGGCGAAATGGCTTCTGACTCATTCCAGGGTGCTCATCTTCGATGAACCGACGCGCGGCATTGATGTGGGCGCAAAAATGGAAATTTACCGGCTTATAAATGAAATTGCCGCGCAAGGCGTCGCTGTCCTGCTGATTACAAGCGAACTCCCGGAAGCATTGGGCATGTGTGATCGTATTTATGTCATGCGCGAAGGGCATCTCATGGGAGAAGTAGACCGGGCGCATGCGAGCCAGGAAGCTATCATGACGCTGGCGACCGCGGACATAAAAAACGCCGTCACCGCCAAC
Organism: Candidatus Hydrogenedentota bacterium; assembly: GCA_012730105.1. Classification (GTDB taxonomy): domain Bacteria; phylum Hydrogenedentota; class Hydrogenedentia; order Hydrogenedentales; family CAITNO01; genus JAAYBJ01. The sequence goes on along the minus strand of JAAYBJ010000171.1, from coordinate 14,960 downwards.
GCCTCTTGAAATACCTGTCGTTGAAGTGTATGCAAAGACAGCCTGCCTGCGTATGAGTTCCGGTTTGTCGCGTCTTCTAAGCGGCCGAGATAAGGGTTGTACAATACGAACCCGCATTGTGTGAATTTTTTTTAAAAAGGATAGCATCATGAAAAAAACGATATTCTTCTCCGTAATCGTCACGCTGCTGGTTGTGGCTCTGGGATACGTTGGCGTTAGATACCTCTTACAGGGGCAATGGAAACCGCGCCCGGAAGGTTCGCCCACCCCCGTTCCCACCGGGGAAGGCTGGATTAACCTGCTCGGACCGGAGCAAGAAGCCAAGTGGAAAAACATTACGGATGAAGAACCTATTTTTGAGATAAAAGACGGTGAATTGCATCTGTTTGGAAAGTCACTGGGTAAGCTGCGTTATGCCGGCTATACCGACCGCGAGTTTGGAGACTTTGAATTACATCTGGAATTCAAATTGGCAAAGCGCACCAACAGCGGCGTATTTTTACGGGTAAAGGAGAATGACCCTGTTCGGAGAGGTTTTGAAATACAGGTGCTTGATGATTATCGTCGCCCGCCTAGCAGGACCGGCACTGGTTCCATTTATGATATCGCCTGTCCCATGTACAACCTTGCCCGGCCAGCGGGGGAGTGGAACTCGTATGATATTACCGTGCAGGGAAAACAGGTGCAGGTCGTTGTGAACGGTTGGAAAGTCATAGACACGGATTTCAGCCAAATGGTTGCTCCCATTGGCAAGTTCCCCATCGCTTTTGCCGAATTGCCCCAAGAAGGGATGGTCGCTCTGCAGGACCATGGGGGAGAGGTTTGGTATCGTAACATTCTTATTCGCCCCCGGTGACCCCGCGTCGTGCCGGGCGCTTTGGCCGTATCCTTTTGACGCGTCCCGCTGTATGTAAAAGAAGCCGGAGTGCATCAAACACTCCGGCTTTAATATCTTCAGGATTTAAGTAATAGGAGGCGAATTAGTATCGGCTGCTCCGGCCACCGCCACGGCCGCCGCCGTAACCGCCGCCACGGCCACCACCGCCGCCACCGCGGTTTCCACGGTCTTCCCGGGGACGCGCTTCATTGACGGTAATCGTGCGTCCGCCAACTTCAGTGCCGTTCAACTTTTCAATCGCTGCCCTTGCCGCGGCATCATCGGACATTTCGACGAAGCCGAACCCCTTGGAGCGTCCGGAATCCCGGTCAGAGATTACGTTTGCTGACGTCACCTCGCCAAATTCTTCGAAGAGAGTGCGCAGATCCTCGCTGGAGGTGCCGTACGAGAGGTTGCCTACATAGACGTTCATACCTGGTCATCCTTTTTGCCATGAAACTGTACACGATCGAAGCCAAGTCCATGGCAAGAGACCACTTCGACGAACGTCTCACGCGAGACGTAGAACCCAAAACTAAAGCATGGTGGAGGCGGCGGGAATCGAACCCGCGTCCGATAGTGCTTCCACATGAGTATCTACGTGCGTAGTCTTTCTTTTGGTGATTCGCCCTTCCGGAACGCGTCAGACTCGCTTTCCGGCATCGCTAGACGTTAAGTACTCTCCCCGGTACAACGTCCACTTCCGGTTTGAGGCCCGCTGCTTTCGTTCTTGGCCGCTAGCAGGCGGTTGCGACTAGAACGCGCTACACTAAATTAGGCAGCGAGAGCGAAGTTGTTGTTCGCAATTAAATTGTCCCGGTTTTTTACGAGGCCACCGGGGACCTCGGCACGCTGCTCACATTTCATCCACCACCGTCGAAACCATGTCGCCCCCCGCAGTATCTGAAATCCAGTTCCTTGGGTAAGGCTAGTTGTGTATTATGCCATTAATCGAAAAGATTTTCAACATTTTTTTTGTCCTATCAAAAAACAATACTGCACGTTAAATATCATACTATTGCTGATAAGCAAATTCAGACCTTTTCAAGTCGCCATCATTCCGATGAAAAGAACAAGATTTATTCAAATTTCATTAGCCCGTAGGTCATCAACCCATCAACATCATCCAGCCGCCATTTACTTGTTTCCTTTTCAACGTTGTTACGATACCGAGAAAAGTTAATTTCCCAGATATCACCGGATTTGGGAGATCCTCCCAACAAGGCGAAAGGAATTCTCAGCAATGCCTGCCAGCCGTTCTCGTCCGTGCCGGTGCGGGCTTCCCAGTCTCCGTCCCAGCCCGGGTCCCAGTTGTGTATGTTGGATGCCACAGCCATGGCATCGTGTTTTGTTCCCAGTGGATTTACCACGAACCGCCGGGCATATGCCTGTGTAGACTTTACGCACACTTCAACGCTTTCTTCTTCCCACAAGGCAGCATCAGATTCCTTCATAACAGCGCCCATAGCGTGGGGAAGGGGATCACGCGCCAAGAAATGGACATACAGTGATTGCGAATCGCGGTGGACTCGTATTTCCGTAGGCGCCACGGCCAGTTGCCAGGGATTGGCATAAAGCATGCCCACATGCTGGCCCTTATCAGACGCAGGAGCGGTGTCCGCAATTATGGGACAGTTCGTTTCGGCGGACAGTTTAAGAAAGAAAGCACGCACTTCACGCAGCACTGCCGGGCCATGGAAGGATTCAATACGGATCTGTAGAAAGCGCTTGTTGACTGGCTTTGCCAAAAGCAACGGCCCGCGCAAACCTTCGGTTGAAGATGTCATGGAAGTTATTCGCTCATAGGAAACCCCGTCATCACTGGCAAACAGGGATATGTCGCGGGCATTCACGGTTTCGAAGTCAATGCGAAAAACCGGTCCGCATGTGACGAGAAAATCCAGCGTGGCCTGGGTTTTACCCTCCGTATCACTGTATTCCAAAGCCGCCGGGGCCTCACAGGGTTCCGCTCCCGCAGGAATTTTAACGGACCTGTAATATGCAAGCGAGCGCCCGAACAGTATAGAAGCGGGAACAAACAGCGATTGGGATTTTATGGTAGTCTGGATCTGTGTAATGCGGTCCTGATCAATGTCGGCATCGAGTTCGCCGTATTCTTTCACCAGGCCGGCAAGGTCTTTCAGGAGTGAGGGCTTGGTTTCGGCGTTATACGCATGCTCCAAAGACAAGAAACGGGTAAGCAGCCTCAGAAAAGAAGCGATTCTGTCCGTTTCTTCCTTATAATTTTTCAGTATCACCGCATGCTGGGCCGCATACCGCTCAAAATCACTCCAAATCTCTTCGGGGACGGTTCCGGACAAAATCCGTCTTTCCGTGAAAATCCAAAGGACGTCTTTGATGGCCTCGAAATCCGGGGTCAGGAGATCACTGCCAAAAAAAGGATTCCATACCTCCGGCCATGGAAATACCGGCGCTGATCGGGACCAAGCCTTGTCAAACAGCAGTTTTGTTTCACCCTTGCCGGGATCCGCATCGAGCAGTAGTATTCCAGCCTCCGTCCCGTCGAGCGAGGACAGGTGTTGCACGGCCTGATAGAGAACCGCCGTGCTTCCGCTTGTTGCCATGAAGGGCTTCATTCCGCGGCCCGTCATCCAGGAAACAATGGCTTCACCTTTGCCGCCTTGCGAGAAGGTGTCGCCTTCCAGGCGGGGAACCACTACCAAGTCGCCCGGAAGCCGATTCAGCGCACCGCTTAGGGAAAGGGAATCACCTGCTGATTCTTTCGACGGGAGCAGGGCATCGGCCCAAATCATCATACGGGTGCCCGGGTTGGTTTCCGTTATAACTCCCTGCATCATGGCCACAGCAGTCGCGTATTGGTCGGCATTGGTCTTTTGGGTATCGCGACAACGCAAATCCTGGTTGATTCTGCTGATATCGCCGAAACCGCCATGAATATACTCGGGCCGCAGGCTTTCCAAGAGCGGTTTCAGGGTGTTTTTGAGGAGCGCCAGGGTTTCCGGCGCATTCGGGCAGAGGGCATTTGAACCGGGAGGAGCGTAACTGTAGGTAATTTCCACAGTGGAATTTCCAGGGAGAGCACTGCCAGGAATTCTGCGCACCATCCAGGGCTCGGCATATTCCGTCCGGTAGGGCGGTTCAATACTTCCCCTCGAAACCAGGAAATCCTTTCGAAAATGCAAGGGGGCACCGTCCGCTGAAAGACGAAGCGGATTTTCTTCCGTCAGAATAATATGTCGCCGGGTCAACGGACAGAAATCCTCGTTCGACAGTGTCACCCTGTCCACACGGGAGCGTCCTTCCACACTGGAAGGCGCCTTGCGTAACAGGACATCCGGCACATTAAAAAACTCAAACGTGGGGACGGGAGTAATGCCGGCGTTGCGAAGTTCTCCGAAAATATCGCGCCACAACGCGGCTTTATCCGGGGTCAGATCATAATAATCTTCACTCTCGAAGATGATCATGTTGCATTTGGCCCTGGCGAAAGCGGCAATCTGGCTATTCGTAAGAGGGCCACGCACGCAGGCACCGCGAAGCGCCAGGTCCGGATAGTCGGTTATATCCGTAAAAGGCAGTGCGGGAATTCCCTTTGACTTCAAATCCGATTTTTGGGATGCTTCAATCAACTGCAACAAGGTGTAAATGCCGTGTATCATGCCGACGCGTCCCGCGCCTGCGATTACAATTCCATTTCGTCCGACATGAAGGCGATAGGCTTCTTCGCCCCACTGGGCTTGGTCAGGAACATATTCCCGCAGGGAACGATGGTTGAAGGCCGCGTTCTGTCCGGCGATCCCGATATAAATGGCTCGTTTGCCGATGTCATAGGTTGACGCGGGCACGACTTGGGGCTTGAACCCTAACGCGTCATATAGAGGCGCGAGCGTGGCCATGTCAGCCGCGTTCGCGTTATCTTCAAGCACCAGGGGCAGCGTGCCTTCCAGGGCGAACAGCCGTTTTTCGTCCACATATATCTTTTGGGGAGCCGGCGCCAGGTCGAATACCGCGTGGGTCAGAATCATGGCGGCAATGAGTGTGGTCATCAGCGAATATTCCTGTAATTAATGATTGCGATGGAGAAGGAACGCGGCAATATCGCGAAACACATCCGCCTCTTGGCCAAAGTCCTGAAGCGCCTTCAGGGCGGTATCAGCGGTCTTGTCCGCCAGCGCGCGGGCCCGGGAGAGTCCCATCAGGGCGGGATAAGTCGCCTTGCCGCTTTTCTGGTCTTTGCCGATGGACTTGCCCAGAACGGCGCTGTCGCCGACAACATCGAGAATATCGTCGGTGATTTGAAACAACAGCCCGAGATGCTGCCCATACAGGGTCAGCGAACTCAGCATGGATTGCGGCGCCTTTCCCAGGAGGGCCCCGATGCGCAGGGAGGCGGTGATCAGCGCCCCGGTTTTTCCCGCGTGTATCCGACGCAGTTCATCGAGCGTTATCGTCCGGCCTTCGGCCTGCATATCCAGATATTGGCCGCCCACCATGCCTTCCGCTCCGGAGGCCAGCGCAAGTTCTCGGACGGCATCGATATTGCCGCTTCGGCTGATTTCCTGAAAGGCGAGCGTGAGCAACGCGTCCCCGGCAAGAATCGCCGCGGCCTCACCGAACATCTTATGCGAGGTCGGTTGGCCCCGCCGCAAATCATCGTTGTCCATGGCCGGCAAATCGTCGTGGATCAACGAATAGGTGTGTATCATTTCCAACGCGCAGGCGCCTGGCAAAGCGGGGGTGTCGTCACCGCAGGCCAGTCCGCAGGCACTCAGGACCAATGCGGGACGCAATCGCTTCCCGCCCGCTTTCAGACTGTACCGGATGGCGGCGAGAAGCTCGCTGGGAGCCTCTGTGCATGATGCAAGAGAAGTTTCAAGGGCGCCGTCAACGCGGACCGCGCATAGTTTCAGGAAGTCCTCCACCTGCATCAGAAAAGCCCGTCCTGATCATCCATAGTGTCCGGCGGCTCTAAAATGGCCGTTTCGGACACTTTCGGGGCGGAGGATTTCTCCGGCTTAGACTTTCCCCTTCGTGATTTGGGCTCCGGATCGTGCTGTCCGTCTTCCACGTCGCTTTCCGCGGTCGACTCATCGAAAGGAACGGCCTCCAGATTGTTTTCCATACCCTGCACGAGCATTTCAATTTTGCGTTCAGCGGCGCTTAGCGTTTTTTCACATTTACGCACCAAATTCACCCCGGTTTCAAATTGACGCAACGCCTCATCCAACGGCAATTTTCCTGATTCAAGATCATTGACGATTTCCTCCAGGCTTTTGAGATCCTGTTCGAATGTCGATGTGTCTTGACTATTCTTTTTCTCTGAGTTCATAACGGCTGATTCCACCTTCTTCGCTGGTTGATTTGACTTCCGCCATAACTTCACCCGCGCCCAACCATAGTCGCAAAGCATCACCTGACGCGACCTGGGACGCATTATATAACACTTCCTCCCCTGGTATTTTGAACGCCAGGGAATAGCCACGCCCCAGGACGGCCAAAGGGCTTAAGGCATGCAAACGTGCGGGTAAAGACGTGAACCGGCTGCGCGCCATATCCAGAATCAGGGATCCATCCCGGCCAAGACGTTGGCGAAGCGTCTTCAAACGGATGGATTGCTCGTTCAGGCGTTTCCGTGGAGATAATACGCTCACAAGGCGGGAAATACGTTCAAGATGTTGCCTTCGTGTAAGTACAAGCGCTTCTGAAGCCCGTTGCAGGCGCATGCGTGTTTCATCCAATACCTGGCGCTGTTCGTGAAACAATTCATCAGGCCTGGTAAAAACGGAGGATTCGCCCAGAGAAACGAAACTGGTCCTCGACCGCAAGGCAGTATGGTGCACGGCTTGCTGTAATCTATGATTGAACTGGTGCAGATTATCTACAAGGACGCTCTGTTCGAGCACCACCATTTCGGCGGCTGCGCTCGGGGTGGGGGCCCGCATGTCGGCGACAAAGTCGGAAAGCGCATAATCAATTTCATGCCCCACGGCGGAGATTATGGGGGTATTCGCGGCAAATATGGCCCGGGCCACAACTTCCTCGTTAAATGCCCACAGATCTTCAAGGGAGCCGCCGCCTCTGCCCGCAATGATCACATCGACCCCAAAACAGTCCAGGGCGCTTATACCCGCCGCTATTTCCCGGGCGGCCCCTTCGCCCTGAACGCGTGACGGGTACAGGATGATATGCACGTTGGCGAAACGGCGGTGTATAACTTTCAGAATATCCCGAATGGCTGCGCCGGTAGGTGACGTTACAATACCGATGCGGCGCGGCAGCATGGGAAGCGGCTTTTTGTGTTTCGCGTCAAATAAACCTTCGTCCGCAAGTTTTGTTTTTAGCTTTTCATACGCCAGTTGAAGCGATCCCATCCCCTTAGGATGCATTTCTTCAACAACGATCTGGTAACTGCCCCGTCTTTCATAGACGCTTATTTTTCCGCTGACAAGCACGTCCAGGCCGTTTTCGGGGACGAATTTAAGGCGGCCAAGGCGCCCTTTGAACATGACCGCATCCAGCTGACTAAAGGCATCCTTCAATGTGAAATAGGCGTGTCCAGATGCAGCGCACATATAATTGGATATCTCACCACTCACCCATACAGAACCTATTTCCGTCTCCAGCAGACGCTTAACGCTCTGTGTTAATTGCGAGATCGTGTATATTTTCGGTGTTTCCCGTTCCATGACCGCCATTGTATCGAAAACCGCTTTCTAAATACACCTGATAACAGCCCTGTTTACGGAAATATTACCGGGAAGGTATCGGCCCGATAAGAAAACGTGGCGGGAAAGAAATTAAGGAAAGAAATTGAGACTTATCTTCTTATATGGTATCATTTACATTACTTGGTCTTTGTCGGGGCATTCTACAAAGTAAACACATGTGAAAGCCGTATGAATAATTTTCTAAAACATATTTCGCTATGGATCGTGTTCCTGATCATTCTTGTGCTCGCCTTGTCTAATTTTTCCAAGTTTCAGAACGCGAGAAAGCCTGTCGGTGAAGCCGATTTCCTAACCCAACTGAATGCCGGAAATATTGAATCAGTGACCGTGAAGGAAGTCGGCTCGAAACTGTTTCATGTGAAGGCCGTATTCAAGAACAAAGTGGACGATAATGCTTCCGTGGAGTTCAACACTGACGAATTTCGGGATGAATGGCGCGCGCAGCTGAAAGAGCAGGAAGTCCCCTTTGAATTTAAGGTTGACAGTACCCTGTGGCAAGGCGTGCTCTTCAATATTCTGCCGCTTATCCTGATCTTCGGTGTATTCTGGTTTTTCATGTTTCGGCAGATGCAGGGGGGGAACAACAAAGCCCTTTCCTTTGGGAAAAGCCGGGCGCGTATGGCTAACCAGGGGGAGAAGACCGTTACCTTTAAGGATGTTGCCGGGGTTGAGGAGGCAAAAGAGGAACTTCAGGAAATTATCGAGTTTTTAAAGGATCCCAAGCGATTTTCAAGTCTTGGCGGAAGGATACCACGAGGGGTGCTGCTGGTAGGAGCTCCGGGTTCCGGTAAAACCCTTCTCGCCAAGGCGGTTGCGGGTGAGGCCGAGGTCCCTTTCTTTAGTGTCAGCGGGTCCGATTTCGTTGAAATGTTTGTGGGCGTGGGAGCCAGCAGGGTGCGCGATCTCTTTCAGCAGGGGCACAAGCATGCACCCTGTATTATATTTATAGATGAAATCGACGCCGTCGGACGGCAACGGGGCGCCGGCCTTGGCGGCGGCCACGATGAACGGGAACAAACGCTGAACCAGCTGCTTGTTGAGATGGACGGTTTTAATGCCAATGACGGCGTAATCCTGATGGCTGCCACCAATCGTCCGGACGTACTCGACTTGGCCCTGTTGCGCCCAGGGCGTTTCGATCGCCAAATTGTGGTGCCGAATCCCGACATCAACGGGCGTAAGGACATCTTGGGAATCCACATTCGCAATCAGAAGATTCCGCTTGCCCCGGATGTTGACATCTCAGTGGTCGCGCGGGGCACTCCTGGATTCTCCGGGGCGGACTTGGCAAATCTTGTAAATGAGGCCGCTTTGCTTGCCGCCCGGGACAATGCGGAAATGGTTTCCATGAAGCATCTGGATGACGCCAAAGACCGGGTGATGATGGGGCCCGCGAGACGCAGCATGGTATTGAGCGCCAAGGAAAAACTGATAACGGCCTACCATGAAGCCGGTCATACGCTTGTGGCGAAACTGCTGCCCAACAGCGACCCGGTCCACAAGGTGACCATTGTTCCCAGGGGCATGGCATTGGGGGTTACGAGTTCCCTTCCGGAAGAGGACCGGCACAGCATCAATCGCTCCTATTGCCTGGCCACCATACGGGTATTAATGGCGGGACGGGCCGCGGAGGAAATCATCTACAATGAGTTTACCAGCGGCGCTTCAAATGATCTGAAACGCTGCACCCATCTGGCGCATAAGATGGTCTGCGAATGGGGGATGAGCGACCTCGGACCGTTGACATTCGGCGGCGATGATGAGGTGTTTCTCGGACGTGATTTCGCCAAAATGCGAAATTTCAGCGAAGAAACCGCATCGGCAGTTGACCGTGAAATTCATCGGATTTGTGAAGACGGCTATAAAGATGCCCGCGACATGCTCAGCAAATACGAACATGTGCTTCGTAAACTTGCCGAAAAGTTATTTGAGAACGAAACACTTCTTTCAGTGGAAATCGACAAAATTATCATCGAAACCGCCGGTGATAACATATTGCCGGTCCGTGAAAAAGTCGAAACGCCGGCACCTGATACCGTCCCGGAAACGAATCTGGATACGGAACCTGCTGCGCCGGTGGAAAATACGCACGGCATCAATCCGGGTGCCGCAGTTCCGGAAACCGCCTGAACGCCGTTTCTCCGGCTCTAGATCCGGTAGGTATTTCCAAAACGTAACCACGCTGAAGGGTTCACACCCGTGGATGAGATCCTTTTCTCCCGACTCAACAGCAGGCATTATACGCATGTTATGGGTATTTTTAATGCCACCCCTGATTCCTTTTATGACGGCGGACTCCATACTAACCCGGAAAAGATTCAAAGCCGCATCCGTCAGTTGGCTGATGAAGGCGCCGATTTGCTGGACTTGGGGGCTGAATCCTCGCGTCCGGGGGCGGCTTCGGTGTCGCAGGATGAGGAAATTGAACGTCTGGCTCCCGCGTTTGACGCTGCGTTGAACACTGGTCTCCCGGTATCCGTGGACACCTGCAAGGCAGGCGTTGCTGCTTACGCGATTCAACGTGGCGCCATTATGATCAATGATATTACCGCATTGCGTCATGATCCGGACATGGCGGATTTGATTGCCCAAACAGGGGTTATGTGTGTCTTGATGCATATGCAGGGTACGCCGGAGACCATGCAGAATGCTCCCCGTTACGAAAATGTCATCAATGACGTGTATGACTTCCTCGCCCGGCGCGTTGAATTCGCTCTGGCCCGAAACATCCGCGAGAATAGAATTTGGATCGATCCCGGTTTCGGGTTCGGTAAAACGGTGGAACAAAACCTTCTTTTGTTGCGCCGACTGGACGAATTCACACGGCTCGGAATGCCGATTCTAATCGGCACATCCAATAAATCCATGATCGGCGCCGTGCTGGACGCGCCTCCCTCGGACCGAATGGAAGGAACGGCTGCAACCGTGGCGTTGGGCATATGTAAAGGGGTACACTGTGTTCGTGTGCATGATGTCAGATCTATGAAGCGTATCGCGCGCATGTGCGATGCGGTTATGGGAAAAGGTGGTAACGAAAATGGCTGAGCGCTTGTTTGGTACGGACGGTATTCGCGGGTTGGCCAACACATATCCCATGACGGCCGACGTGGCATTGCGGGTGGGGAGGGCCGCGGGTTATATCTTAAAAAAAGAACAGCGACTTCATACGATATTGATCGGAAAGGACACACGGCGTTCCTGTTATATGATTGAAAACGCGCTTACCGCCGGTTTGTGTTCCATGGGCCTGCGCGTTTTGCTTACCGGCCCGCTCCCGACACCGGGTGTTTCGTATATCGCCAGAAGCCTGCGTTGCGACGGCGCCATCATGATTTCCGCCTCCCATAATCCTTATGAGGACAATGGAATCAAAATTTTCGGCGCGGACGGTTACAAGATTCCTGACGCACTGGAGGATGAAATTCAGCGTCTTGTCCTGACCGGCGAAATAGACCAGGTCCGACCGACAGGAGAGCACATAGGCACGGCCCGGAGAATTGATGATGCCGTGGGGCGCTATATCGAATTTGTCAAAAATTCTTTTCCCAAGGGGATGCGCCTGGACGGTATTCGCATGGTAGTCGACTGCGCGAACGGCGCAAGCTACCGGGTAGGCCCGAACACTTTCGCCGAACTCGGCGCAGAAGTGATCGCCATAGGCAACCAGCCAAATGGTTTGAACATTAATGAGGGCTTTGGTTCCGTTTATCCTGAGGAAATGCGCGCCACAGTCATTCGTGAAAAAGCCGATGTGGGCGTCGCCTTTGACGGCGACGGGGACCGTATCGCAATGGCCGATGAAAACGGGCGCCTGATAGACGGTAATGCCATCCTCGCCATTGTTGGCACGGACATGCTCGCGCGCGCGGCGCTGCCCGGAAACGCGCTCGTTACCACCATTATGGGGAACGGGGGCCTTGAAAAAGCCCTGGAACCGCATGGCGGAAAAGTGGTTCGCAGCGATGTGGGTGATCGCAATGTGGTGGAAACCATGCGGCGGGAGGGATTGACCGTCGGCGGAGAGCCTTCGGGGCATATTGTGATGCTTGATTACAACCCGACGGGCGACGCCATGGTGGCGGCGTTGCAGACGCTGGCAATTATGATTCGACGGGAACAGCCGCTTTCTTTGATCGGACAGGTATATCATGAAATGCCGGAATGCCTGCTACGGGTGCCTTGCCGCGCCGAACGTCGTCCCGATGTGGAGTCTCTTGCCTGTATCGCGCGGGAAATGGAGCCGGAAATGGGAGGGCAGGGGAGGGTGGTCGTCCGCCTTTCAGGAACTGAGCCCGTAGTGCGCGTCATGGTGCAGCATCAGGAAGTGCGGGAGGCGCGCCACTGGGCGGAACTCGTAGCCGATAGGGTCGCAGCCCTGGTGGTGTGATTCCTATGTAAACAACAGGAAAGAAAAGGAAGGTGACATGATTGAACTCGGCGTGAACATTGACCATGTGGCCACATTAAGGCAGGCAAGGCGGGGCCAGCGGCCGGATATTATCGCCGCGGCCAAAGTGTGCGAACTCGCGGGCGCGCACCAGCTCACCGTGCATTTGCGCAAGGACAGACGGCATATTCAAGACAGAGATGTGTTCGCCCTGAAAGACACGTTGCTGGTGCGTATGAACCTGGAAATGGCCGCGGATCCGGAGATCATAGATATCGCCAGAACGATCGCACCCCATACGGTATGCCTGGTTCCTGAGAAACGAGAGGAAATTACAACGGAAGGCGGTCTGGATGTGGCCGGACAATTGGACAAACTTTCCGAAGTGGTCGATGCCATGCATGAAAAGAACGTGCGGGTAAGCATGTTTATAGACCCCGAACCCCGCCAGGTGGAGGCCTCGGCGAAAATCGGAGCGGACGCCGTGGAACTTCACACAGGCGCCTATGCCAATGCCATCGGGCCCGAGGCCGATACTGAATTGAACCGCTTATGGGACTGCGCCGAGCTGATTGCTGAAACCGACATGGTCTTGCATGCGGGCCACGGTCTAACCATACAGAACCTCTTGCCCGCCGCGCGCCTACCTTTCCTTGAGGAAGTGAACATTGGGCATGATATCATTGCAAGGGCTCTTTTTATCGGTCTTGAAAATGCCGTAAAGGAAATCCTGGATGTGCTTCGGTACGTAGAGTACACCCTTGACGCATGAGAGGATGTACTTATGGATTGCTTGCGGTGACCGTTAATACAAAATCAACAATCAGGATATAGAACATGAAATCCTCGCATAAACCTCTTATTATCAACGGAAAGCAGATCGCCTCCGAAATATTGGAGGAACTCAAGCATGAAATCAGTGATTTGAGAGCAAAGAAGGTTACACCCGGACTGGCCGTGGTATTGGTAGGTGATAATCCCGCCAGCGAAGTGTATGTTCGCAACAAAAGAAAAACCTGTGAGGAACTCGGCATTGATTCTTTTGCCTATGACCTTCCAGACACATGTTCGGAGAAAAAACTTTTAAAATTAATTGATAAACTCAATGCGGATCCTAAAATTCATGGTATCCTCGTTCAATTGCCCCTGCCCCGCCATATCAATGAAAAGCGTATCCTGGAGGCTATCCTCCCCGAAAAAGACGTTGACGGTTTTCATCCCGTGAATGTCGGGCGTCTCCTGAACGGAGAAGATTGTTTCGTTTCCTGCACCCCAGCCGGCTGTCATGCCTTGCTGCTTCGATCCGGGATTAAGCCGGCCGGCAAGCATGTGGTCATTGTCGGTCGTTCAAATATCGTCGGGAAACCGCTGGCCGCCCTGTTAATGCAAAAAGCGGCCAACGCCAACGCCACTGTAACCATTTGCCACTCTAATACGCGCAATATGTCCAAGTATACCCAGGAAGCGGATATATTGGTCGCCGCCATGGGAGTACCCGAATTTATAAAGCCCCGCATGGTCCGTGAAGGGGCGGTCGTGATTGACGTCGGTGTAAACCGGATTTCCGATCCGACCCGCAAAAGCGGCAATCGCCTTGTCGGGGATGTCGCGTTTTCGGGTGTATCCAAAAAAGCAAAAGCCATTACGCCGGTTCCAGGAGGTGTTGGACCGATGACCATTGCCATGCTCATGAAAAATACGGTCAAGGCGGTTCACATGACCCTTGCCAAGCGATAGGGATATGGAAAAAAGCAAAAACGCAAAAGCACGTATGACTCGTAATCTGGCGGTGGCAGCCATCATACTCATGACTGTTGCCGCCGTTATGCTTGACGCCTATTACTTAAGGCAGCGGGAACACATAGAAGAACAGCAGCGAGAGTTTCATGCGCTTTTATTCTCAATCGCAGAGAATGGCGTCCGTGCCCATATCCGCGCCGACATGTATCATCCGGAACATCTTGGCGACTGGTTCGCCGGCCTGGCAGCGGCGGTAGGGTTGGGGGAGATTCGCTTAACGGACGGTTCCGGGAAGGATATGGTCCGCGTGGAAGGTCTTGAAGATACCGGGGATATCTATGATTATCAGGAAATACAGGACGAAGTCGCACGATTTGAGACATTATCACGTCCCGGATGGTTTCGTGGAGGTCCCAGGGGAAGGGGCGCGGGATCAGGCGGCGGATGGCGGAAGTTGCCGCCGGGTCCTTACACGTTCTGTATGAAAGTGGACAGGGAAGCATGGGAAGGTCGCTATGCGCACTTGCGCAATCAAGTTGTATTTGGAGCGTTTATGGCGTTTATCGCCATCATTTTGGGCATATCTTTACTTTTCTACAGAACACGCCAAGCGCAATTAAATCAGGATCTTGTTTCCGCACAGGCGGATGCCGCCCGGCAGTCCATGCTGGCAGCAATGGGGTCTGGCCTGGCCCACGAAACCAAAAATCCACTTGGCTTAATTCGCGGCATTGCCCAATCGATTCTTGACCAGGAGACATCTTCTCCCGAAACGCGTGACCGCGCCTTGCGTATCATTGACGAATCTGATCGTGTTGCAGGAGAGATTGACAAGTTCCTGGGTGTGGCCAAACCAGTTGAATTGCATAAAGAAACCGTTTCCCTGTCTACACTTTTTGAAAATATCGCCGTGCTGGTTCGCGATGAAGCGAAAGCGGCTTCAATTGCCTTCACGGTAAACGCATCAGGACTGACGTTGGTATGCGATGTGGAACGGCTTCGCAAAGCCATACTCAATCTCGTATTGAACGCCTTCAAGGCCTGCCATGCAGGAGATTCGGTATCGCTTTCTGCCGAAAAAAGCGATCCGCATCATGCGTGTATTATCGTGTCGGATACCGGCTGCGGCATCCGGCCGGAAGACCTCCCGCACGTTACTGAACCTTATTTCCATAAATTTGATGTGGGTACGGGATTAGGGCTGGCCATAACTGCGGAGATCGCACGGGATTATGGAGGGAGACTG
>JAAYBJ010000015.1 GCA_012730105.1 Candidatus Hydrogenedentota bacterium | reverse complement strand
TGAAATGAAGACGGGCAAGGTCATGTGGAAGGCGGAGGAGGTGCGCCAGGGGGTCGTGGTCTATGCTGACGGCATGTTATATGTTTACGAAGGCCCCTCGCGCGGATTCGTTCATCTGGTGAAGGCTGACCCGGACGTGTTTCAGCACGCCGGCAAGTTTCGGGTCACCGAAGGGGATGGGCGCCACTGGGCCCATCCCGCCATCGCGGACGGCGTGCTGTATATTCGGCACGGGGACGCTTTGATGGCCTACGATATACGGGACCGGTCATAGGTGTCCGAAAGCCGTACCGTGTCGGACTAGGTTGGACGCTTTCGGACAGGGTCAGACCGGGTTCGACAACGTGACGCCAGATTACAAATACCCCAGGGCGCGCAAATGGTTCCGGACCGGCCGCAAACACCGGTATCCCTCAAGCATCCGCGGTGTTTTCCGTGGATTGGACGGAACGCCCAGAAATGCTTCTATAACGTTGACCTTGTGCTATATGCCGGCCATGAGGTCGGGGGAGTGGAGAAAAGTATCCCGGGTAGACGTTACGATCGGAAACTGACTGGGGACGTTATCTTATAGGCTGAGAATCCCATAGCGTGCAGTCTGCCTGTTCTGGTACCCTTGTTTTCCGGCACTTTTTTCCGCAACAATATCCTTTTGCAGGAGCGGCAGTAGTGTTGCGCTTTGCATTTAAATAAAGGAAATCGCTTTATGACAGTGATCAGAAGGCATAGCATTCCTGTTTCTATTTTTCTTGTGTGTTTGTTTCAGGCCTATGTCGCAAGCCAGGCCGTAGAGCAACTTTCCGTCGCGGACGCTCTTGCTTCCGCGCGGATGCGGATGGCAGATAGCTACACGTTAGAACAGTTAAAAGCCATGACTGTGGAGTCGGTGACAGCGGAACTCACGGAAGAGGAACGCCTTGCCCTGGGTACAGCCCACATTCACTTCGACGTCAATGTTCCGGCGCGGGTGTATGTGCTGCATGACAAACGGTTCGGAGAGGAGGTCCCTTCCGAGCCTTTCTGGATTCAGGAGCGGGGATTCGAAAAGACCGGGCTTGAGGTTCATTGTGACGGTGATATCTTTGTTGCTTACGCCCGTGACTTTGAGGCGGGCAGGGTAGGCCTGGGCGTCAACTCTTTCTCGGGCAATTACCTGCACTATTTCATTGCGGTGAAACCCGTGCAGGAAGGTGACACGCTGGAAATAACGAACCTGGCGCCTGTCTGCCTGCGGACAACGGCGTTAATGAGAGGCGCCAAGCCCTATCCGCACCCTGAATGGGATCCGATTACCCGGGTGCCGGAAGAACTGGACGGCGCGACCTTGGTCCAGGTGGATGCTGATTGGCGGCGCACCACGCGGCTCCTGGATTTCTTTGCCGAAACGGAATATCCGGCAACTGCCCGGCCGGATAATATCACCCTGACCTGGGGCGATTGTCCGAAAACAACACAGAGCATACAATGGCGTACCAGCGTGGATGCGCCTTCCGGCGCTGTCGCCTACATGAAAAAGAAAAAATACAACAATTTTACCCTTGCCATGCCCGATATTATGGAGGCGGAGTCCACGCTCCTCGCAACGCCCGGAGTGGTCAACCAGCCAGAAATATACACCCATGCGGTGACCTTAACGGACCTCGAACCCGGTACCACCTATGTGTATGCCGTGGGCGACGGCAGTGACAACGGCTGGACGGAACTGGCCGAGTTCACCACCGCGCCCGAAGTGTCCGAGGCTTTCTCCTTCGTTTACATGGGCGATGTGCAGATGGGTTATCCCCGCTGGCGCAGCCTGCTCGGGCGGGTCTTTCGCGAACGGCCCGATGCCGCCTTCTACCTGCTGGCCGGCGACAATGTGAACCGCGGCAACGACCGGAACGACTGGGACGCTATGCTGCATCATTGCCGGGGCGTGTTTGACCGGCGCGTAGTGGCGCCTGCCGTGGGCAATCATGAATACCACGGCGGCCCGCCCGATTTGTATCGCGCCATGTTCACCCTCCGTGAAAATGGCCCGGAATCCGTGCCCACCGAGCAGGCCTACAGTTTCGAGTACGGCAACGCGCTCTTTGTCGTGCTGGATTCCTATCAGCCGCCGGAACGCTATACGGAGTGGCTGGACGCGACACTGGCAAACAACGAGGCTGTGTGGAAATTTGTTATGTTGCATCATCCCCTGTACAGTTCCGGACCCGGCCGGGACAATCCCTGGCTGCGCGAAGCCCTGTTGCCGATTTTTGACAAGTACCATGTGGACATGGTGTTTCAGGGGCACGATCATGCCTACCTCCGCACTGGTCCCATGAAAGCGAACAAGCGGGTGGAAAGCCCCGCCGAAGGCACCATCTATGTTGTTTCCGTTTCTGGAACAAAACTCTATGAATTGAGCGAACGACCCTATACAGAAGTCGGATATCAGGATACCCCCACCTACCAGGTGCTGGACATCCAGACCCATGGCGACAGGCTGGTTTACCGCGCGTATGATATAGACGGTAATGTCAAGGATGAGGTGGTAATTGAAAAGCAGATGGTGAGATAAGGCTTCGATTACGAACCATGATTATAACCTCCGCCCTCGTTCATCGTGCTCGTGCTGTGCTCGTGCTCGTGCTCGCAATCAATAAATCATAATCGGTAAATGTATAGACAATTCAAAACAGCATGTTAATTTGAAGTTTCTTAGCAGCATGGGCCTGGAACTTGGGCACGCGTTGCACACGAGTTGCGAAAAAGACATATACTCCCACTGTCTTCTTTTGAATTGAAAGGAATTTGTTATGAAACATCGTTTGATAATCAGTATTGCTTTGGTGCTGATTTCCGGTATGGCCCTGGCGGATCCGAATCCTGTGGCGGCGCTTTTTGCGGATAATCAGTTCGGGGATAATAAAACACTGGTTCCGCTAATACAAGCGTTTTTAACGGATACCGGCTATGATGTTATTGAACTGGATGCCCAGGCCCTTTGCGCCCCGGAGACCTTTTCCAGCGAAGGGGTTTCGCTGCTGGTGCTGCCGGACGCGAAGCGTCTGCCCATGGCGGCCATCGCACCGGTGAAGGCCTTTCTGGAACGGGGAGGTGACCTGCTCGCCCTGAACGCGCCGGCGTGGCGGGAGCGGCTTTTTGAATTCAAGGGGCTTTGGCAGACCCCGGAGGAATACCGGGCACAACAGGCCACGCGGCCGGTGCAGAATGTATTTCTCGACTTCAGCCGGGAATCCATGGAGGACTGGTTCCGGAGCGCGTACCGTATGGAAAGTCCCACCACGTACAAGACCGTCGCGGACGGGCCCGCGCCCGGTATGGCCGCACTCGAGGTGGACCTGCCCGAAATGGAAGGATGGGATTCCATCTGCCGTAATTTCGACCAATCCCCGTTTCCAGAAGGGCATACGGTGATGGTGTTCAGCGCCAGGGGCGGCGTGAAAACCAACCGGCTCGCCGTGGAATGGCGGGAGCGTGACGGATCGCGCTGGATCGCCGTGGTGCCGCTGACACAGTCGTGGCAGCAATTCCGTTTATCCCCGGAAGATTTTAAGTTCTGGGAAAGCGTTCCGGCTCGGGCGGACAGCGCGCTGAATCCCGCCAACGTGGAGATGATCGCCTTTACGCTGGCCTACACGCACACGGGCCATCTGCATGGCGGGCATTGGTTCCAGGTTTCCCAGGCGGGTACGGCCTCTTTCGAAGATGGTGATGGGAAGGTTATAGACAATGTGCCCGCGCCGGCCCTGGAAATCGTTTCACCGGGTTACAAGTTTTTCGATATGTCTGGCGTAGCCTCACTCACGGCGGCGTCCGGGCAGAACGTGGTCCCGGACGCCTCGTATTCCCTGCCGGCCACCATGCTGGCGATGCATCCGCGCCCGGAGGCCGGGGGCTACGGCAAGGGTAGGCCCTGGCGTTGGATGCCGTTGCTCGAAGCCCGTGCCGCTGACAGTGATCTGCGCGGGTATCCCGCAGCCATGATCCTGCACACGGACGGCGACTATAAAGGCGGGGTCTGGGCATCCTTTGCCATTGATGATGCCGGATGGTACGCCTCGGAACAAGGCGCGGCCGCCGTGAGAGCCGTCCTGGCGCGCATGAAGGATCCGGTTTTCCTGGTGGATGGGGGCGCCGAATTCTATACCTGTTTTGAAAGACAGGAACTGCGTCTGGGCGCCACCGTGGCCAATCTGGGGACAGTTACGCGGGATGGACTGTCGGTGCGGGTTGAGGTGAACGCGCCGGACGGGGCTTCGCTCAAGTCGGTGTCCTGGACGGAATTGACCTTTCCCGCTGGCGCGCCTGTTGCCTTTGAACAACCCTGGAAACCGGAGCAATGGCCGGATGGAGGCTATCATGTCACAGCAACCCTGTACCGCGGAGAAGAGGTGCTGGACC
>JAAYBJ010000014.1 GCA_012730105.1 Candidatus Hydrogenedentota bacterium | reverse complement strand
GCCCACACTGAGTCACGATCTCTCCGGATGTAGACAAACTTGGGAACGCACATATATACCTGATAGACTTGTATAGCATTGCCAGAAACAGCAGAACTGTCCAATACCGCACAACTACAAGCCGTTATCAGCGGCGGAACTTGGACGCAGGGAGGATTTCCCGAGAATGGCGCGTGGAGCAACTCCGGAAGAGAGTGCCGTCGAGGCCGCAGCCCGAGAATGGCGCCACAGGGCTGTCCATCTCTTCGCACTGGTGAGTGCGATTGCCTATCTGCCGCCGATCGTGCTTATGATTACCGGCCAAGCCCAGCCGAACGGCTGGCCGGTTCATGTCATCCTTGTCGGGGGATATCTTAGCTTTGTAATCTGCGCGCTGCTGCCCCGGACTGACTACCGGGCGAGGGCATGGGCGTTGTTGGCAGGAGGGTATATGGTGGCCCTAATTCACCTTGTCATCATTCCGCACGGACCTTTCGGGCGGGCGCTGCCAGCCATGCTGCCGATAATGGCGTTTGTGTTGTTGGGGGCTTTTGCGGGACGGGTGGTCACCTTGGTCAGCATTGGGCTCCTCTTGATTGGTCCATTGTTGGGAAGAGTGCCGGGCCTGGTGGAGACGCTCACCCTTGAACCGGCGCAAACACCCCTCTCATGGGGTATTATCGTGGACCAAGCCAGCTCCCTAATCGCGTTGTTGGTGGGCCAGATGATTTTACTGGACCGGTTCCATGCTTTTTTGATGCGGTCGTTGGCGGGTCTGCAACGCGAAACCGGCGAGCGGGCCGCGGCATACGGCAATCTCGAGCGTGAGATGCGCGAGCGCCGACGGCTTGAGAGTGAGGTTGCAGGTGCCGCCGATGAGGAACGGCGGCGTCTCGGGGCAGACCTTCACGATGGCGTGTGCCAGCAACTCACGGGCGCGCTTCTGCGCTGCGAGGCCATGGCGCGGCGCCTGGAACGGGGAGAGCCACTGAATGTTGAGGAATTTGCGCCCCTCTCCGCGCTGCTTGAGGAATCTATTGATGAGTCGCGCGCAGTGGCCAAAGGCCTCTGCCCGCTTGACCCGGATCCCGAAGCGCTCGAGACAGCGCTGCAAACGCTCAGCAAGCGGACGCGGGAAAGCACAGGGCTCTTCTGTCAGTTCACGACTGCGGGCGATGTGAGGGTTCCCAATCCGCTGAAAGCGCAGCATCTCTACCGGATTGCCCAGGAGGCATTGAGTAACGCTGTACGGCACGCGAACCCCACGAGGATCGCAGTGCGATTGCGGGGTGAAGATGACGGGCTGGTCCTGGAAGTAGAGGACAACGGCAAGGGCATGGATTTCGGGGCCCCGACAGAAGGCATGGGTCTCCGCACCATGGCCTATCGTATGCACTTGCTGGAAGGGGAGTTAACGGTGACGCCCGCGCCGACAGGCGGAACGCGTGTCTTCTGCCGCGTGCCAGCCAGTGTCACCCGGCCGAATGGAAAGCCCCATGGCATGGAGACGGAGCGGCATGACAACTGATCGACAAAAAAACTGCACGGCGATTCGTGTTCTGATTGTGGACGATCACCCCGCGATCCGCCAAGGGTTGAAACTGCTGCTCGAACCCGAAGGCGTCACCGTCTGCGCGGAAGCGGACAGCCTGGCAGAGGCGTTGGCCACCTGTCAGCAACATCAGCCAGATGTCGTCCTCGTCGACCTTTCCCTGGGCGATGAGGATGGCGCGGTCCTTCTTGAAGGGCTCCGCGAACGCGGCTTGCCGTCCCTCGTTTACTCGATGCATGAAGATGGCCTTCACGTAACACGGGCTTTTGCCGCCGGCGCACTAGGCTATGTCACAAAACGCGAAGTCCATCGGGTGCTCGTGCAAGCTATTTCTGAAGTGGCCGCCGGCCGCCGTTTCGTCAGTCCCAGGGCAGCTGTCGCACTGGCCGAGCAATTCGTAGACGGCCCGGAAGACACGGTCTTGCGCGGATTAAGCCGCCAGGAACAGGAGGTGTATCGTCTCCTGGGCAACGGCGAGACCACCAAACAGATTGCCTCCGCTATGAAAATAAGCACCCGCACCGTTGAATCCTACTTCGACCGGATTCTCGTCAAGATGGGTCTTGCCGGCATGCATGAACTCCGATGCCATGCCATAAGCCACCGCAGCCACATACACTGATCGGCGTCCAGACACCGTGTGGGGGATTTCCCGGTCATGCCTGCCCGTAAACTCCGCCGCATACAAATTCTCCTCAAATTGATATTATTGCCCATAGTGTCGGTGGGCATTAATTGTTCCTCACGAAGTCCCGCAAAGAGAAGGAGTGGGTCGATGAAACACAGTTCGCAAGAGAAAAATAGGATTCTATTAACAGGCATTGTCTTGCTGTTACTCGCTATTGGAAATAGTACTGCCTTTGGGGATCCGCCGGAGACAATAAATATCCGGGGCCAGTTGCTGGACGCATCGGGCCTCGCGCTGTCAGGCGCACGGGACTACCGGGTGCAGTTCTACGATGCCGCCGCGGCGGGCGCCCCCCTCGGCGAAGCTATCACAGGCCAGGCGGAACTGTCCCCAGAGGGTCTCTTCAACCTTCAGATTGTGTTGCCGCCGCAAGCACTCCTGGCGCCGGAAGCCTGGTATGAACTCGCTGTTTCAAGCGGCGCCGTGCCGGGACCGCTTACCGGCAGCGACCTTTTTCCAGACCGCGTAAAGGTGGAGAGCGTACCCTTCGCGCTGCAATCGGCCGAGGCCAATCATGTGGAGGTCCCGGCTGTCGGGTCCGGGATCGTGACCGACAGCGAATTCAACGCCTTGTCCGGCGTAACATCCGCTATCCAGGAGCAACTTGATGAAAAAGCCAACGCGGCTGACGTTTACACGAAGACTGAGGTGGATACGACCCAAGGCCTGCAAGACGATGAAATTGCCCTCAAGGCGTATACGGCTGATGTTGTCGCCAAGGCTGGGGACACCATGACGGGCCCCCTTGAAATGACGCCATCCACCGCACCCGGCACCGTAACGGATAAACTTTACAATGTGGGTGGCGCCCTGCAATGGAATGGCAATCCGGCCTACCGGTTCCCGTGGACCGTGGCCGGAGCGGATGTCCAAATGGCCGGGAACAACGGCTATATTGTGGATTCATCCACCTTGCTCACCCTGACGCTGCCCCCGTCTTCGTCCCTTGCAATAGGCGACACGGTTCGCCTTAACGGCATTGGGGCCGGCGGCTGGAAAATCGGGCAGAACCCGTCGCAATCCATCCTGCTAGGCAACCTGCGAATCGAGAGCACTTCACCCGGCACCTGGACGGAATGCGGCCCCACGCAGTACTGGTTAAAAACGGCCTCTTCGGCGGACGGGACAAGACTTGCGGCGGCCACAAACGGCGAATACCTCTACACGTCTGCGGATGCAGGCGCCACATGGACCGCACGCGCAACTCAGGAACCCTGGCATGGTATTGCGTCATCCGCAGACGGAACGAAACTGGCGGCGGTCGTCTACGGCGGATATGTCTATACCTCTGCTGACTACGGCGCGAGCTGGACGGAGCATATTATTATTGGGGAAGAAGGAGAGGGAGAACCGGATCCGTTTACAGAGAAATACTGGACCGACGTGGCATCGTCGGCGGACGGCGCCAGGCTGGTTACCTGTGCCTGGGCCGATTACCTCTATACCTCCACGGATTTGGGGGCAACCTGGACTGCCCATATGACCGATGCGGAACGCTGGTGGTACTGCGTGGCGTCTAACGCCGACGGGACCCACCTGGTGGCCGGGGTATTGGATGGCTATCTTTATACCTCGACGGATTCAGGCAATACCTGGACCGCGCGCATGACGGATACGGGCCGTTACTGGTCTGTTCTGGCATCGTCAGCGGATGGAAGCAACCTGCTGGGGGGCTCTTCCAACGGTTATCTATATGTATCCACGGATTTCGGCGCCACCTGGACCGCCCGGTTTACGGATGCCAACCGCGGGTGGAAGGGGGTAGCCTGTTCCCAGGACGGCCTGAGGATGTTTGCCATTGCCAATTCCAACGGTGCCTATATGTCCACGGACGAAGGGGCAACTTGGACCGCCGTAGGACCCGCCCGTAACTATGAAGGCGCCTCGGCATCGGCGGATGGCATGCAATTATTTACCACCACCTATGGTCCCGGGCGTTTATATATTTTCAGGCTTGCCAATGCGTTTTTGGCCTCTACCACCGCAGGCACCGGGGGCTATCTTTCAGGCAGTCAAAACAGTACGATTGAGATTCAATACATCGGTAATGACACATTCACCCCGCTGACGTTCGCGGGTTCCTTCTCCGCCAACTGACACGGGGACGCACTGCGCGCCGCCATATGGTTTTGAAACCATGAGGATAGAGCAATGAGCATTCATACGATCTATTGTCCACGTGTTTTCGCACATTCACGTTGGGCTGCCTGCCTGGCTGTTCTTCTTGCGGCAGGCGCCTCCGGCGACGTAAATGTCAATCAAAACGGTGTGACCCTGAACCTGTCAGCGGCCGACTTTTGGTCAAGCACGGCCCAGACCAACTCCGCCAATGGACGGCTGCTTTCCGCCGGGACACCCGCCTGTGGCGCTGTGTCAATCAACCCCGCAGATTCAAAAGTCATCATTGAACCTCTGATGGTCATCAAAGCCGACGGTATCCCGGCCGCAGACTTTTCAGCAACGCCCCTCATGGGCAATGCGCCACTTGAGGTGCAGTTTTTCGACCTGTCGTCGGGCGGGGTGTACGAGATCCTGTCCTGGACCTGGGGCTTCGGCGACGGCAGCCCGTACAGTTCTGATCAGGACCCGAATCACCGGTATGAAAGCCCTGGGACCTACACCGTATCACTGACCATCCTGACCACAGGCGGCCCAGCCTATACCGTCCGGGACAAGTACATCACCGTTGTGCAGGCCGTGCCCGTGGCAAGTTGGGCGACCTTGCTGATCTTGACCATGACCTTTGTATTGGCAGGAGGGGGGGTGGTTCGGAGGCGATATCCCGGTGCCTCATCCGCCGGGCATTTTTGAAGAGATGGTGCCTGCTTTGCCGGGAAGCGCTCGGCGCCTCTATTAGGTGTGGTTCATTGAAAAGCCAGCAGCATAAAAGAGGTGATCCTTTGGGAAAAGACATGGAGAGCAATACAAAGCGCCTCCGCGTCCTGGTTGTAGATGATCACCCGGCCGTGCTCCAGGGACTGAAATGTCTATTGGAGCCGGAGGGCATCACCGTCTGCGCGGAAGCCCGGAACCGCGCCGAGGCGTTGGCAGCCGCTGAGATACAACATCCTGACATTGCGCTGGTGGATCTTTCACTCGGTGATGAAGATGGTGCCGCCCTTATCACGGATTTGGGCAAGCGCGCTCTCCCGTCAATCGCGTATTCCATACACCAGGATGGCCGGCATGTGATAAAGGCCTTTGCCGCCGGCGCATTGGGTTATGTCATAAAAAGCGAAGCCCATCGGGTACTGGTGCAAGCGATTTCCGAGGTGGCCGCCGGCCGCCGCTTCGTCAGCCCAAGAGCAACTACTGCACTGGACGAATAGGGTTCGTCAGCGACCCATTCGTAATAGACACTTCACTGGCTGGAAATGCGTGAAACAAAACAGGCCAATATGCACTTTCTGCTACCCCCTGTCTTTTTTAATGCAAAAAGCCAGCGATTTTCGTTGGGAAATCACTGGCTTATAATTCTTTATGGCGCGCCCAGCAAGGCTCGAACTTGCGGCCTCTTGCTCCGGAGGCAAG
>JAAYBJ010000170.1 GCA_012730105.1 Candidatus Hydrogenedentota bacterium | reverse complement strand
CCTATTCAATTGTCGGGATGCCTTGATTCTCACGTCGCGGTACTCCGTTGATATCGGGTATCTCTCGGTCCTTAGCTCCCGGTCCGGCTTTTCCGGTTCCCTGGGGCCCTAAGTCGGCCGGCGCCCGAAGGGTCGTTCACCTGGGTTGGTCCTGATGACCGGGCCACGCGGTTCATATTTTCCGTAACATCCGTGATACCATTGTCGAGGCAAGTGTTTCGCCTGGCCCGGTATAAGTCGTTCCGGAGAAGATGTTCCTTGATTGATTACGTGATCCTGTTTCCTATTTGGTCCAATTTCCGGGTGTTAGGGGTTTCTTTTTTCCTACGTCTCTTCGTTCTGTCCGGCGTGAATCAATGGTCCCTCGTGGTTTGCCTGTGTGCTCTGTTGCCCCCCAAGTTCACCATCCGCAAAGGGATGAAGATTGGGGAAGTCCCTGTTTGACCGCCGCTGTGGGTTGCCCCGGGGTCGGCCATTTCAGGTGATCGCAATTCCCGTTAGGTATCGAACCTGGATAGGGCGAGGCAAGCAACAGGTTCCAATAAGATTTCTGTATTCAGTGAATCGCCCTCCTTCGAACCGTGTATTGTGGTCGTATTGTTCTGGTTCGATTGAATTATACCCCACCCCTTTCATTCTGTCAAGCGTTTTGGTGTCATTTGGTTCAAAATTTTCCTAATGCCACGATAAAATGACGGAACGCGTTGTGTTTCTTGCATTTTCTGCTTTCAAGGCATGATGCGTTTGTCTTTCAGTCGCGCCGAAACAGATTATAGATTTCACCCTCGGCAACTCAGGACACAGGGGGCCACGCGCAACCCGCCGCGCGCCCGCGCGATATGGACACCCCGCCTTGCTTTATGCTATCCTGTGCTATGCGCACACGCCCCGCAGAGCTTTCGTGAGGTAGGCATGACACCCATCGAGCAAACCGCCGCCACCCTGCGCCCCTGGCTGGGGAGCGACTTTGTTGCCGCCAATGCGGAGCTGATGGCGCGCCTGGCCTTTCGGCTGACGCACTTCACCGTGGGGCGCGACAATTTGCCCAAGGCAGCGCAGGACATCGATACCGCGCTGTTCATGGCGGTGCGGGACGCGACAGGCGGCCGCATGATTTTGCGGCTGGATGACAACCGCCACATGCGCGTCAAGGTGGACGACTTCGCCATCATGGCCGATGAGCTGCTCTACCTGTTGATGCATGGCCTGCCACGGGACGAAAAGAGCTTTCTGGCCGTGCGGGAATACTCGGTGCGCCACGGCTCCCTGGCGGCGCTGCGGGCGCTTTACCTGGATTATCAGGCCTTCCAGGCCGACGAAGAATGGCGTACGGTGGAGCGGGTCATCAAGACCTGCCACCCGCCCTTCCGCTGGCGCGGATGGCTTACACCATAGGAGACAGCATGGACAAAATCATCGCGATTGCCAACCAAAAGGGCGGTGTGGGCAAAACCACCACCGCCGTCAACCTGGCCGCCTGCCTGGCCGAGGGCGGCCGCCGCGTGCTGTTAATTGACCTGGACCCCCAGGGCAACGCTACCAGCGGCGCCGGGCTCAAGCCCGGACAGGCCACCGTGTACGAGCTGTTGTCCGGCACCGTGCCCTTTGAGCAGGTGCTGACCGCCACCCGCACCCAGGGGCTAAGCATGCTACCCAGCGACATCCGTCTGGCGGCCGCCGAGGTGGAGCTGGTGCAGGTGGAGAACCGCGAATACCAGCTGAAGAACGCCCTGGCGGGTAAGCTGGCGGGCT
>JAAYBJ010000169.1 GCA_012730105.1 Candidatus Hydrogenedentota bacterium | reverse complement strand
GCGGGTCCACCGACCAGAAGCGACATCATCTCCTCAGGCAATACTTGAATAGGAATACCGGTGTTTTGTTCGGGCGAAACAGGAGGCACCGGCAAGGAGAGTGGTTCCAGCGAAGGCGTAGCGGCATAGGCCTTTGGCACTGTATAGCCAGGAACCATAGAAAATGGAAGCAAGGTGGAAACAATGAGGGCAGTAACTGCGCTGCCAAAAGTGGTTACCCCCCCCTGCTACGATTGACGAATAATGTAAACATATCTTACCTCCCAGTGTTATTACGAACCACTATCACTAGTATTCTTTTAGTTTCATGAGATAAAAGGTATGCGTTACACTTCTCTTATACCCCATTCCGTCCTGAATGTCAAGCTAAATTTTTCACCAGAATTGCAATGTCTTGGTGATAATAATAACACGGGAGTGCGATGAAACAACTCGTGGATTTAATCGTCCCTATGGGGTTTGAACGCATTAAATAAGCAAGCGTGTGCGCCGTCGGTGTTGCCTTGTATAAGCCGACACCTGTTCGCGCATGCAAGGAAGGCGTCCCCTACCTGGTTATCGACGGCGCGTGGGTCCGAGGCTATGATCCGGGCAAGCCGTTTTCGGAAATCTTTGCGCGCGCCCTTTTCAACCGGTAATTCCCCCGCCTTTTGCTATTCCGCGCCCACGGCATCCAATTCCAGTTCAAACAGGAGGTCATCGCGGCAGATATCCGTATGCGCGAGTATTCCCGGCAAAGGCGGCATTCCCCTTTCGTTCATGCATTCCTGCAGCACCGCCGCGTCCTTGGCGTGTTTGAAATAGGCCACGGACCGGGAGGCGGAGCCCCAATCCATGCCGCGGGAGGCGAGTATGGCCTGGACCACGTCCAAGGTCAACTGAATCTGAGCACGCACATCACCGATATGCACGCTTGATCCGCCGGGCTCTATACTGGCGGTGCCGGATATGAACAGGCGGCGCAGTCCGCCCGCGCCGAACTCGACCGCCCGGCTGAAAGCGCTGCCGTATTCAAAGGAGGAACGCTGCAGGGGCGATGGCACCTCAATGGGATCCACGCGCTTTTCGCCCTTAGCGACCGCCAGCAATCCACCGGTCAACGCCGCTTGTCTGCCGTTCCAGCAGCCGATGCCGGTGCTTGCGGGCACCAGCCGGTCGAAGAGGCACCGCTCCAGGAAAAAGGCGGTCCGCACTTCATTGAACACGTCGTACCAGTCCAGCATATCACTGTTGTAGAACCAGGTTCTCACCACGTTGGTAAAATTCATGTCCACCTGCGCCAGGGCGCGTTCCATGCCGTTGAATACCTCCCGGGTCTGTTCCCGTCGCGAGGCATTGCGGTCGGTGGCGGTCACCCCGCCCAGGCGGCAGTAACGCACCCCGTCAACTTGGAACGCGACCCCCGCCGTGCCGTTTCCCGCTTGCACCGGCACGACCTCAGGCCCTTCAACGGCCCAGGCCAGCAATCCGTAAAAGGGGGCGCCATGGTCCTTCCGGCCCTCCATCCAAGTGATCGGGGGACACGGCAGACGGTCAAAGGCCTCACGCAGCACGGCGTCCGCGGTGCCCGGAACCCCGAAGACATCCATCGCTACCAGCGAAGCCCCCAAGCCGCGCACCGTATCGGCGAGCTGAACGCAGGCGCGGTGAAAGTCAGTGCCGGTCTCCTGCTGCAAGGCGATATAGTGATCCCTGCACTCGGGCCGCTCCAATGAGGTGATTTTGAGTCCATTTTCGGTATGCCTGGACAATACTTCCATAAGAACACACTTATCCTTAATTTAAAAGCCTTTTCAGGTTAAACACCACGCGAGCGCCGAGGTTCCCGGAAAGATCACAAGGCCGCCCCGAACATTCTTCACCCATTTGCATAGCGCTGCATGGCCCAAGCGGGCTTAAAGAGAAAGCAGATAGGCGATCAGCTCTTCAAGTGCCTGCTCATCCAGCCCGCTGGTGTTTCCATGGCGGTTATCCGGGTTATGCACCGTCAGCATATCGCGCAGGGTGGCGGCGCGTCCGTCATGGAGATACGGCGCCGTGCGCCATATCTCAACCAGCGTGGGGGTATCCACGGATTTGCCTTCATCCATGCCCCGGGCAAATCCGAGTTCATGCAGTTTCAGGTCCGTATACAGCGGTTCGGGATGACAGGCGGCGCACCCGGCCTGACTGAAAATCTCCTTGCCGCGCAAGGCGGCCGCGCTCATTGCGCCTCCTTCGAGGAAGGGGCTGGGCACGGGTTTCATGGACTTCAGGTAAGCGTCTATCGCCAAAGCATCCTCTTCCGGCCGCACGGCGAACTGGATGTATCGGATACCGGAACGCACGGCGGTTTCCGCTTTGTCCCGCACACCGAGACTCATTACGGGCGGTGTCTGGTGCGACAGCAGCATGCTGCGCGTATTTTTGGGATTGCCGATGCCGTCATTCATCAGGTCCCAGTTCAGGGCATCGACGCGCGCATCGGGATGACAGCTGCCGCAGCTTTGCCAGTGCTGAAAACACAGGTCGGCGTTATTGAAAAGCATTTCACCCTTCCGCTCCTCAGTCAGGGGAATCTCGGTGTCGGCCAGGGCGATGCGGGCGATATCGCGGCGCCCGGTGGCTTCGATCGGCACCGCCGCAATGCTGTCGTCAAAATACTGGGCGGCATAGGCCGTGGCATTGTTCACCCAGAGCCCGCGCGCCCCGTTTCCGGGCAGTTTCACGCGGGTGCGCAGACCCACCAGGAAGGCCAGGTTGTTCGGCACGGCGCCGGCCGCTTTTTCATCCAGCGCCGCCAAGCGTTCATGCAGGGCAGGCCGGTCTATCAGGCTTATTTCATGGGTGCCCGCGTGGGTGACACACAGGAAACGGCTGTCGGGCGTGCATGCCGGGGCCCAGGGATTCGCGGCGCCCATATCCACGTCATCGAGCAGGACTGTGTTCACCAGGCGTTTTTCCCCCGCGTCCAGAATACTGAGCGCGTTCGTATTCATCCACCCCCGCTCAAGCTGGGTCGTGGGCAGGTGATAACGTCCGAGAATATGGGCGACATACACATGCGCGCCGTCGGGAGAAGCGCAGATACCGCGCAGCGCGGTGCACCCGTTGGGCAGGGCGATTTCCGCGACGGGTTCAAGGGTTGTCGTATCGATAACGGACACCACCGCGGAAATATAATCACCATCGGACGCACCCGAAGGCAACTGGTTGGCCACATAGAGCAGGCTTCCCCCGGCGGCAAGCGCCAGGGCGGAAGGTTCCCGCCGCACGGGAATACGTTTTACGACCGTGTTGGAGGCGGTGTCCACCACGGCGACATCATTATTGTAAAGGTTGGCCACGTAGGCCTGGTCGCCCGTCGCGCTGAGAACCACGGCGCCCGGCGTATGACCCACAGCCACCTGGGCCGTCATCGCACCCGAAGCGGCATCCACAACGTATAGCACGCCTTCGGACGCGGCACCGGTCACGTACAAGGTTGCGGCGTCCGCGGATAATGCCAGGCCGCCCGGGGGCAACGGCAGCGCAATACGCCGCGTCACCTGGTTCGATGCCAGGTCCACCACGGCGACGGCATTCGCCGTATGCTCCGCCACATACAGGACCGTGCCGGAGGCATCCCCCAGCACCGCCAGGGGAGAGCGATACTCCTGTGCGCCGGCGAGACCGGGAAGCATGGCAAGGACCAGCAACATAAACAGGCGCCGGTATAAATGGTTCTTCATCGGGCCGCACATCCCATCGTTAAACGTGTTCATCCTTTTCCTTTCCCTGAGACCTTTAGTATAGTTTACAAAAAATACATCCCCTCATACCCCGCTACCACTTTTCCATCTCTAACGGATATCTGATGGGTATCAGTATGCCATAAATAGGACCTTCCAGCAAAAGACATGGTTACAGGGAACATCAGGAAATGGCAATGTGATACACTAAAAGGACGCCGCTATCCGGCGAAATAAATGGGAAAGCGGTAACAACACCGCTGAAAAATACGGTCTTTTTCCGGCACGGTTGAAGAGCACGCGCCTTCTTAAGTTCCCTTGAAGGATCTGAATGACGGGAGATACATAACATGTTGAAATGCCTTGCGATGATTTTTCCCGGGTGCGTCATTATGCTTGGCGCCCTGAATACCGCCGCCCTGCCCCAGGCTGAACATATCGCCACCCTTTCGGGATTCGCCCAGCCGGAATGTGTTGTTGTGGACCCGGAAAGCGGCTGTGCCTATGTGTCGAACATCAATTCGAAAGAGGAAACGTACTGGCAGGACACTGGCGCGGGTTTCCTGTCCCGGCTGAAGGCTGACGGCTCGCTGGACACGCGCAATTGGCTGGAAAGCACGGCGGAATTCCCCATTCACCAGCCGAAGGGCATGTGCATTTTAAACGGCATCTTGTATGTGGCCGACAACACGCGCGTACTTTCCTTTTCCCTGCCCGACGGCAAGGAGAAAACCGTCTACCCGGTTACCGGCGCACTGCGGCTGAATGACATGGCCTCAAGCGACGGCAAGGTCTATGTAACCGACGTTGCCTCCGGCAATATATTTCGGCTGGATACGAGCGGCGGCGGCAGTCATGAGGTTGTGGCCAACATTGACGGGGTGAACGGCATCACACTTCGGGACGGCATTCTGTATGCCGTGTCGTGGACCCTGCACGACGTCTACGCGCTTTCCCCGGACGGGTCGGCGCTCCCCGCGCCTTTCGGGTTGGCGGCACAGTTTACCAATCTTGACGGCATCGAAACCCTTCCGGACGGCAGTTTCATTGTTTCGGATTTTGTGGGCAACAAGGTCACGGTCATTTCCTCGGACAAGCGCTCGATAAGAACGTTGCGCGCCCTGCCCACCCCGGCTGATATCGGCCTGAATGCCGCAGAGAACCGCCTGTACATCCCGCAGATGGACAGCGGCACCGTTGTGCTGCTTGCCTTGAGGCACAAAGAAGAAACACTGCCCCTGTCCGCCGCGCGGGACCGTGAATTTGACGAACTTCAGCGTCAGATTCAAGACCGGCCGAACTGGGACTCTGAACGCCTGGCGCGGGAAGCCCACCGGCCGGAGGCGTTGATACTGGAGACGGACCGGACGCCCGTGGACATCGCCCGGCGCCGCACGCGCGCCTTGCTGGATCACCTGGCAAGGGAGCACCCGGAACTTGATCTCTCCGGGGAAAAGGCCGCTCTGGACGCGCTGGATGCCCGGGTGAACCAGTCACAGGCCACCGCGGATCCGATCGCAGCGCGCGCGCTGTTCCATGAAGTCTGCACGGTGCGGCGCGCCGTCGCGTTTTCCAATCCCCTGCTGGATTTTGACCGCATCCTGTTTCTCAAGCGGCATAAGTCCATATTCGAGCACATGTGCGACCAGTATTACGGCATCACCGCCAGGCCGGGGGGCGGCCTGTATGTTCTTGAAGGGGCCTTTACCGACACGCCGCGCGCCGTGAATCTGCTTGAAACGGCGCAGGTGGAAGCGGGCCGCCTGGAGGGAGCGGTATTGCGCGGTGGCGTCAGCCCGGCGAAATTGTCTTATGACGGCGAAGGCGTGCTGACCGAATCCGGCGATGCGGACGGGGGCGCCTTTCTTTCCCCCAGCCTGTCCTATGACGGCGGCGAAATCCTGTTTTCCTTCGTGGAATGCCGGGGCGACAAACGCCACCAGTATCGCACGGAAACGCCCGAAGACTACTGGAAATCGCCGTGGGATCCGGGGCGCGCCTATCATGTGTTCAAGGTGCGCGCGGACGGAACAGGCCTGCAACAACTGACGGACGGCCCTTGGAACGATATCCACCCCTGCTGGCTGCCCGACGGACGCGTGGCGTTCATCTCGGAACGGCGCGGGGGATTTTTGCGCTGCGGCCGCGTGTGCCCCACCTACACGCTGTACCAGATGAACGGTGATGGAAACGGCATACGCCCGCTCAGTTACCATGAAACCCATGAGTGGCTTCCCAGTGTGGACAATAACGGTATGATTGTATATACGCGCTGGGATTATGTGGACCGGGACAGCGACATCGCGCATCATCTATGGCTCACCTACCCGGACGGGCGGGATCCTCGCGGCCCCCACGGCAACTATCCCCGCGTCCGCGAACACCGACCCTGGATGGAGATGTCCATCCGCGCCATTCCCGGTTCCCACAAGTACCTGGCGACCGCGGCGACGCACCACGGACAACACTTCGGTTCTTTGATCACCATCGACTTGCGCGAAGAAGACGATTACGCCACGGGTCAGATACGCCGAATCACGCCGGAGGCAATGTTCCCGGAAGCGGAATCAGCGCCGGGCGTGCCCAATACACCACGCGGCAAGGGAAACAAGGGCCAGGTATACGGAACGCCCTGGCCGCTGAGCGAAGACTTTTACCTGGCCGTGTATGACCCGGGGGAACAACGCCATGATTTGTACCTGGTGGACGGCTTCGGCAACCGGGAACTGGTCTACCGGGATCCGGACATCGCGTGCTCCGATCCCATCCCCTTTAAGCCGAGACCCGTGCCGCCCGTAATTCCCAGCCAGACCCATTACGCTGAAGAAGGCAAGGCCGCAGCGGCCACAGGCACCATATCCGTCGTGAATGTCTACAATTCCCTGCAACCGTGGCCCGAAGGCACCAAACTGAAGGAATTAAGACTGATTCAACTGTTTCCAAAATCCACGCCTTATCCTGATGACCCGCATATCGGCGCCGGCGACCAGTCGGTCGCCCGGGGCGTGCTGGGCACGGCGCCCATTGAAGAAGACGGCAGCGCGCACTTCGAGGCGCCGGCAGGCGTCACCTTTTATTTCCAGGCCCTTGACGAACGTGGCCTCGCCGTGCAGACCATGCAATCGGCCACCTACCTGCACCCCGGGGAGCACTTGTCCTGCCATGGCTGTCATGAACCAAAACAGGCGTCCCCCGTGCTCCCGGAACGGTTGCCCCAGGCCCTTCGTAAGCCGCCCGTCCGGCTGAAACCCGAACCGGAGGGTTCCTATCCCCTGCAGTTCGCGCGGCTGGTGCAACCGGTGCTTGACGCGCGGTGCCTGTCCTGCCATAAAGCGGGCGGGGACGAGCCGTGCCTTGCCGGGGATGTCTTTGTCGAAAAAGGATGGTCCCGGGGGTTCAAGTCGCTTGTGCCCTTCGCCTGGGCGTTGCACGGGGGTAACTATGTGGGACTGGAACGCAACAAGACGTCCTACAGCATTCCCGGAAAGGTGGGCGCGCGGGCATCCAAACTTTTTGAGATGCTGGAGGCGGGCCACCACGGCGTGGAACTGACTCCCGAAGAACTGCGCCGCGTTACCCTGTGGCTGGACGGGAACAGCGCGTTCTATGGCGACTACCACGATATCATCGCGCAGGCAAATGGCGAACCGGCACGCCCCCGATTGGAATAGTTTCTTTCAACACCTCGATAGTAAGGCTGAAAGGAAGTATTGGCACTAAAGGTTGAACGCGGGTTGTCATTCCCTGTCCCGGCTTTCCGGCTTTGGCTCCCTGTCGCATTTCCCGTGCAGATGGCAATGCCCGCAGCCGCGTTCGGGACGGTCGAGCATGTCGCAGTCGGGGGGGAGGCGGTCCGCCTGGCGCGCCCAGCGCTGCACCAGCAGCCAGCCGCCCAGCACCAGGAACAGGATGCCCGCGCCCAGCGCCATGTTCAGGAGCATGCCCGCCACGGATCAGCCGCCCAGCCCGGCAAAGCCCATGAACGCCAGTGACAGGATGCCCGCCAGAATCAGGGTGATCGCCGCGCCTTGGGCGATGTCGGGCACGTCGGCCAGTTCCAGTTTCTCGCGCATGCCCGCCATGATGATCAGCGCGAGGGTAAACCCGCCGCCCGCGCCCAGCGCGTAGACCAGGCATTGCACGAAGTTGTAACCTTTCTGGGTCTGAAACAGCGCCAGGCCCAGGATGGCGCAGTTCGTGGTAATGAGCGGCAGGAAAATGCCCAGCGCGCGAAACAGGGCTGGACTGTATTTTTTGATCACCATTTCCACCAGCTGCACCGCCGCCGCGATGACAGCGATGTAACAGATCAAGGTCAGGTAAGGCGCCCCGATATAATTCAGTACGATGTTGATGCCGTAGGCGCAGACAGAACTCACAAGCAGCACGAAGGTTACCGCGACGCCCATGCGCGTGGCCGTCTCTTTCTTGGACGACACTCCGAGAAAGGGGCAGATGCCCAGGAACATGCTCAGTACAAAGTTGTTCACGATCAGCGTGTTGATAAAAATGGAGGGGAGGGATTCGGTATTCATGGCATGCCTTCCTATGCCTGTGCCGTCTGCGCACGCCGTTGTTCACGGCGTTTGCGTAACCAGGCGAAGAGGATTAGTTCCAGTCCCAGCACGAAGAATCCGCCCGGGGGCAGGATCATGATGGACCACGGAGCGAAATTCGGGCCGAACAGGGAGATTTCAAAGGGGGTGTCCATCATGAGTGTGCCATTACCCAGCGCCTCGCGGATGACGCCCAGGCAGAGCAGCGCAAAGGTGAAGCCCAGGCCCATGCCCACGGCGTCGAGCATGGATTTGGCCGGCCCGTTTTTCGACGCGAAGGCTTCTGCCCGGCCGAGGATGATGCAGTTCACCACGATCAATTGAATGAACGCGCCCAGGCTGTCGTACAGGTCAAGGCTGATGGACTGAATGGCATAATCTACGATGGTTACGAAGGTGGCAATGATGATGATGAAACTCGCGATGCGCACCTGCTTCGGTATGAAGCTGCGCAGCAGCGAGATCAGCAGGCCCGACATGACCAGCACGAACATTACGGAAACGCCCATGGCGAAACAGTTGATGACCTTGTTGGTCACCGCCAGCGTGGGACAGGTGCCCAGCAGCATGACAAAGACGGGATTCTCCTGCCACAAGCCCCGGAGAAAGACGTCCATGGAGGACGGGGGACCTTGCTGATCGCTCATGGCTTGTTCTCCTGCAGTTCGCTCAGGTGTTTTCGAATTACCGGAAGCATCAGGCTCGCGCTGTTATGCATGGCGCGCGCCACGGCCTTGGAAGAGATGGTCGCCCCGGAAATGCCTTCAATCTGGCCGGGGCCGCCGCCTTTGCCCGGTTTGGCATAGGCCAAGGGGTGCGCCAATGCGGAAGCGTCATCGGCCAAGGGCACCTCCAGCGCCTTGAAATTATCTAGAAAGGCCTCGTCCGTTTTTATCCTGTCGCCGAGGCCCGGCGTTTCTTTGCAGAGCAGCACCTTCATCCCAACCACCTGCTGCGTGTCGGGCTGGTATCCGTACAAAAAGCGGATTTCCCCGCCGTAGCCGTTGCCATCGGAGGCTTCCAGCGCCACCCCGACGAGGCGGCCCGTATCATCATAGCCCGCATACGCGGTGAAGGGCGTGTCCTTGCCCGCTTCATCCGATCCTGAAAATTCAAAGACCTTTTGCTGTGTGGCGCCGGGAAGCAGCTCAAACACGGCGTCGCGCACGCGCGCCTCAAAGTTGCGGGCGATGCGTTCGTTCGTGCCCTGGTACACCAGGGACAGCAGGCAGCCCGACAGGAGCGCGAGCCCGCCCAGGGTGCGCAGCATCGGAATGCTGCCGCCGGAATTGTGTTGCGCCGCCGGTGCGGCGGCCGCTTGTGCCTGTGTCGTCATATCCGGAAAAGGCCTTTCTTCTTGACGCCGTACGTTTTGGGCTGGGTCAGCCCGTTGATCAGGGGTGACAGGGCGTTGCCCAGCAGGATGGCGAACATGACCCCTTCGGGCAGGGCGCCCTTGATGCGGATGATTACCGTGACCACGCCGATAAACGCGCCGTAGACCCATACGCCCAGTGAGGTCATGGGGGAGGCCACCATGTCGGAGGCCATAAACATCGCCCCGAAAAGGAGCCCGCCGGAAAACAGCATAAAGACGGGGCTGGGATAGGCCGCGCGGTCTGTAAGCCAGAAGGCGCCGCTCAGCAGGAACGCCGCGCCCAGCATGCCCGTCGGGATGCGCCAGTTCATCATGTTCCGCCAGATCAGATAGAATCCGCCCACGAGAATCAGCCACGAGGCCGTTTCACCCGTGGATCCGGGAATCATGCCCGAGAACAACCGCAGCGTGGATTCGAACTCGGGCGTGTCAGCAAATTTCCACATGGACAGGGGCGTCGCGCCCGACCAGCCGTCGATACCACCTGCGGCCAGCGCCTTTTCGATGTAAGCGCCCACCGCGCCGGTATCCATGTTCATAAACGGGGCCGTGAGCGTGGAAGGCAGCAGGCTGGTGAAACGGCCCGGAAGCCCTGAGGGAACCCATGTGGTAATCGCCACCGGAAATGAAATCTGCAGGAAGGCGCGGCCCACCAGGGCGGGGTTGAAGCAGTTGTAGCCCAGGCCGCCGAAGAGCGACTTGGTAATGACAACGCCGAATACGCTGCCCAGGGCCGCCATCCACAAGGGCGTGCCCGGCGGCAGCGTCAGGCCGAGAATCAGCCCCGTGATGGTCACGCTCCAGTCCCGGATGGTGGTCGGCTTGCCGGCAAGCAGGCAGGCGACATGTTCCGTGGCGATGCAGGTAATTGTCGTCACGGCAAGCAGCAGCAGGGCGCTGAGCCCAAAGGACCATACCGCGAAGGCAGTAACCGGCAAGAGCGCCAGCACCACGTTGAACATGATATCCCGCACATCCTCCGGCGCTTTGATATGCGGCGATGTTCCAATTTCAAGGAGGCGTGATTCTGCGCTCATTTGGATGCGCTCCTTTCCCTGAGCATGGCCTTGGCAATGCGGAAATACTGGACCAGGGGAATGTTCGATGGACAGACATAGGAACAGCAGCCGCATTCGATGCAGTCGTATAAATGATATTGTTCCGCCATATCCTCATAACGGGCTTTGCGGCCGAGCAGCCCGAGGGCGGAAGGGTTTAGAAACACCGGGCACGCGTCCACGCAGCGGGCGCAGCGAATGCAGGGATACACCTCCAGCCGCCCCGTCCGGATTTCATCGTCCCGAAGCACCAGCAGGCCCGTGGTGCCCTTGGTCAACGGCACGTCCAGGGAGGCCACGCTCGCGCCCATCATGGGGCCGCCGTTGATGATCTTGCGCGCGTCGGGTCGTATCCCGGCGAATTCCATGACATGCCGTAACGGCGCGCCCAGTGGCATCAGGTAATTGCCGGGGCGCTCCACGCCGCCGCCGGTTATGGTGATGACCCGCTCGATCAGGCCCCGGCCCGCCGGCAGCAGTTCACCCAGCTGGGCCAGCGTCGCCACATTAAAGCAGGCCATGCCCGCGTCGCTGGGCAGGCCGCCCGAAGGCACCTCCCGGTTCAGGATCGCCGTGCTCAGCATCTTTTCCGCGCCTTGGGGATACTTGGTCGCCAGGCTGCACACGGAAATCGGCGCGCCCGCCGGCACGGCGCGCATCATGGCCTCGATGGCCGCCGGTTTGTTGTTCTCGACGGCGATGACCGCCTGCGGCGCGCCCGTGGCGCGCAAAGCGATGCGGATGCCCGCGATAATCTTGTCCGCCTGCTCCACCATGACCCGGTAGTCCGTGGTCAGGTATGGCTCGCACTCGCAGCCGTTGACCACGACGGTGTCAATCTTTTTACCCTCCGGTACCTTCATTTTGACGTGTGTCGGGAAAGCGGCGCCGCCCAATCCGACCACGCCCGTATCCTGCACGGCCTTGATCAATTCTTCCGCACTGAGTCCGTCCACATCCCGGGGGGAGCCATGCACCGCTTCCGGGTCCGCGTCGGGATCTCGCTTGATCATGATCGCAGGCGCCAGTTCACCCCGGGGATTCAGCGCCAGGTCCACCGCACTTACCGTTCCCGTGACGGGCGCATGCATTGGCACCGACACAAAACCGCCCGCCTCGGCGATGACCTCGCCGCGCACGACCTGCTGTTTTTTTACAACTGTCGCCTTTGCTGGCGCGCCGGTATGCTGCGACAGCAGCACCACCACCTCATCGGGCCAGGGAATACGGGTTACGGCGGCGTCCGCGGTCGCCTTGCACTCTGGGGGATGCACCCCGTGCCGGAATGTTTTCGCGGAACTGTTCATGATGTTGCGGCCTCCACCTTGGTTGCGGGCTGCGTCTGTTGTTCTGATGCGCCTGCCGCGGCGCGCGCTTCAAGCGCTTTGGCGCCATACACCACCAGGCCGCCGCGTTCCAGCCAGCAGATCGCGCCGGTGGGACAGCGCTGGATGGCGTCCTGGGTGGCCAGGTCGTTTTTCGTATAGTCCACGACCGGCAGGTTCTGGTTCATGGTGATCACCTCGGGAAGGGTGCGCGCGCACATGCCGCAGCCGATGCAGGCGGCCTTGCAGGCCTCTTTCGCGTCCTTGCCCCGCATCTGGGTGGAGCAGGCCACGAACAGGCGATGGTCCAGGGGATGGATGGAATACAGGTGCTTGGGACACTCCGCCACACAATTGCCGCAGGCCGTGCACTTCACCTCATCCACCACAGGAAGGTGATTCTTATTCAGCCGGATGGCATCGAAGGGACACGCCCGCGCGCAGTCCCCATAGCCCAGACAGCCATAGGTGCAGGCCTTGCCGCCGCCCGCGACCAGCGCTGCCGCGCGGCAGCTCTCCCGGCCTTCATAATGGGCGAAACGGCGCGCGATATCGTCGCCGCCCGTGCAGGCGAGACGGGCAACCCGTTTCACGCCCTCCCCGGCTTCCACGCCCAGGAAGGAGGCGATGGCTGACACCCCGTCGGGTGTGCTGACGGTGCAGCGGGCCGGCTGGGCGTTCCCGGCCACCAGCGCCTCGGCAAAGGCACGGCACCCGGCAAAGCCGCAGGCGCCGCAGTTCGCCGAAGGCAGTAATTCTTCGACGGCGTCAATGCGGGGGTCCTCATACACATACAGTTTCCGGTTGGCAAGGGCCAGCAACCCGGAAAGCAACAAACCGAGGGCAAGCATAACGCCCCCGGCAATAAGCAATCCTGTCATGAATGGAATACTCCTGTTTCAGGAAGGAAGGAAATTGAATGCAGCGCGATAACACCTGCGATATCCGCTCTACTATACACATTCCCCCCGAGGGTTTTCAACGCCTTGGTTTAAAGGGTCGGAGCGGGGGGCGAGAATCAATAGCCGGACTGCATGGCATCGACTTCGCGTTCGATACGGTCCTTGTTGGCCCATTCCGAACCGCGTTCCCGCCAGAAGGAAAGGGCACTCTTGGCCTGGGGGGTGGGCGCGCGCATGTCGACCACCGTGGGCGATACGAAGATGAGCAGGCTCGTTACCTCCGCGTCGGATTTCCGGCTGCGGAAAGGAATCCCGATCAGCGGCAGTTTGCCCAATATCGGAATGCGCCGCTCCGACTGGCGCACCACCCGGCTGGACAGGCCGCCCACTACCAGCGTGGTGCCGTCCGGTACGAACACAGTGCCTGTCTGAGAACGGGAGGAAAAGACGGGCAGGTCGACCCCCCGGATGTTGTCGATGCGCGAGGTATCGGACACTTCGAGCTGGGTGATATCCAGTTTCACGTAATTATTGGGCATGATGGTTGGTGTCAGGTTCAGGTTGACGCCGATATCCCGCCACGCCACCTTCAAGGTGGGCGTGGTGCCGGAATAACTGACGTCCTGGAAAGGCACCTGGCCGCCCGCTTTGATTATGGCGGGAAGCGTGTTGGCGACCATCAGTTCCGGCTTGGAGATGAGGTCGAGTTCCATATTCTGTTCAAGGGTCTGAAACAGGCCGTCTATCGTGCCATTGCCGGTGTCGATGATGCTGAATTCCAGCCCGGCGCCCTGGTAGGCCTGAATGCCGTCCGTGGCCACGCTATTCTGGTCAGGACGCATGGGGGCGCCAAAGAGTTCCGTACTCGGATGGGGCATGGAAACCGTGGAGAACCGTTCCCAGGGGTTCATCGTGCTTAAATTGACGCTTTGAACGGAGCCCGTTTGCTCCACACCCCGGACAAAGCGGTTGAATGTCATATTGGCGCCCAGGTCACGCAGGCCTTTTTCATTCGTTTCACTGATCCAGACTTTTACTTGGACCTGTCGAACGTCAGCGAGTGGTGGTGGGCCCGGTGGGGTTTCCGCAGGAGGGGCAGCTTCCGCGGCTGGCGCGGCTTCCGCTGGAGGCGCGGCTTCCGCTGGAGGCGCGGCTTCCGC
>JAAYBJ010000013.1 GCA_012730105.1 Candidatus Hydrogenedentota bacterium | reverse complement strand
TTTATAATGAAACGATAAATACGTTGATACGGGTGTGTTTCACGTGTTTGTTTCTGACTGAGATGCTGCGTTTCGGTTGCGCCAAAGGCGCCACTTCTTCCGGGCGAAGTCCCGGACGAAGCGTAGTCTCTTGAAGCAGAACCAGCCTGCATGCCGACTGCTGCGATCTGATTATGCGCCGCTGGTGGCGAGTTTTTTGCACAGTGTTTTTGTCAGGCAGAATGTGCGGTCTGTTTCTCAGGCAGATATTGTGGAACTGTTGGAGGCCCAACTATTTGAAATACGGAAGCATTCCGAAGATGATGCTTTCCCGAGATGGGCACTGGAGTATCTCAATGATTGGTCGGGGAGTGATAAAGGCTGGCTTCGCAAGTTTTACCCTCCGGATTCAGGTGGCTACAGCGGTTCTTGGACTCACTAGCCTAACCACGCGCGATTGCTGTGGTTTTGGCCCCGTGTTCGAAGAGTAGCCATAAGCGTTGGCCGAAGGTGAGACCCACCAACTCATTTACCGCTTGGTAGCAGGGACATAATCTTCGCGACATGTTTGCGACATGTTTGCGACAATGTTTGCGACACAACTAACGACAATCTTGCGACACAACTTGCGACATTTGGGCGACACAATGGATGAGGGCAAGACATCGGAATCATGATGGCATCCACAATTAAGCGACCATCTTCCTCTGTTATCTGGTTGGAAATGAATTGCTTATACCCAGGTTCAGGTGAAAATGTTCACTACGGGAAGTCTTGTGCGGAAGCCGTTTACTCAGGGCGGATTATCAGGCAGAAAGCCCTCGCGCCCGGGTGGAAACGAAGGCCGCTTTGCCCAGCGGAACACCGCAGTGTCCGGCCACAATAGGGCACTTCATCTTCAATAACAGGTAGACGTTGCCGTTGAAATCATCCACGGTTTCATAATTGCCCTGCCCTTTGCCCAGGATGATGTCCGCGCGCTGCATTCGTTCCAGGAACGCGGGCGGAATCAATTTTAAGGGCGATCCCACAAAAGCGCCGCCATTGTCGATTACCTCGCAGACTTCGGTCAGCCCCACCTGTTCCG
Source organism: Candidatus Hydrogenedentota bacterium (assembly GCA_012730105.1). Lineage (GTDB taxonomy): Bacteria > Hydrogenedentota > Hydrogenedentia > Hydrogenedentales > CAITNO01 > JAAYBJ01. Next base: position 70,364 of record JAAYBJ010000013.1, on the reverse strand, counting down.
CGTCCGCCAGGCAGGCGTCATTGATAATGGGCCCGCCCTTCACCACGGCGGTTACCTGGGTGTGCTTGACGAGTTCCCGTATGAGCACCTTGTCGAAAACGATTTCTCCGGCGTTGTCAAGCAGATAGAGAAGGTCGGTGCAATGCTCAAGATCGCGGAGAAAGAGGTCGGTGTGTTCCAGGGCGAGGGGGGCCGACATGGCCTGGTTGATCGCCTTGTGCGGGTCGATTTCGTGGGACTGCAAAATACCCAAATCAATAATATTCCCGGCTGCTGCCAGACGAATGGCCGTAATCAGGGGTTCCGCACTTGTCTGAATCAGAGTTTCCAGTTCCGGTTCAAGGGAAAGGGCCATGCGGTTTTGTTCTTCTTTCATCGCGCGGTAGGCATCACTAACACCAAATATTTCATGCACATAGCGATAGGCGTTCAGCGATAAAACCGCCGGAGAATCGTTCAGATCCATACCGGGTATGTCCGCGACAACACGGTCGATCACCTGGCGTTGCTTTACCGGATCGTCACCGGCAATTCGGGCGGCGCGCAGGGCCTGTTTAACGATACACTCCAGACAGTCAAGGTCGGCTTTCATGGGAGAATCCTTTCGGATTGAGGTGTGAAAACGAGGGTCTTCTCTGGTTCTAATTATGCAGGAAATGGGGGAGAAGATCAAGCGGAGATCCTATCTTAAAAATTAGCATATTGCATGCTGATGATCCTTACTAAAAATAACCAAGACCACAAGCAAAAAATAGCATTATCCGATGATTTAGTGCTCTTGGAATCGGGTCTTTCAAAGGAGGGGTTGTTTTTTCAGGGCGTTCTGGTGTATATTTTCGTTTCCTCGGACTTAACCATAGTTTTCGTAAGTCTTTCTTCCGTCTGGCGGGCAGGCGGCGCCCGTTGCCGCCGGAATTTCATGTTGTCTTAAGGCCTTATCTTCACCAAGAGGAATCCATATTTTGAAACTTGTTATTGTGGAATCGCCCGCGAAGGCGACAACGATTGGCAAATTTCTGGGCAAAGATTACAAAGTGCTGGCCAGTTATGGCCATGTGCGCGACCTGCCGAAATCGGCCAGCGAAATACCCAAAGAGTTCAAAAATGCCTCCTGGTCGCGTCTTGGCGTCAATGTGGATGAGGATTTCTCCGCCATTTACGTAATACAAAAGGATAGCAAGCGCCAGATTGCCGAATTGAAGAAGTACAGCAAGGAAGCGGAAGAGGTCATACTGGCCACCGATGAGGACCGTGAAGGGGAATCCATCAGCTGGCATCTGCTTGAAGTGCTTCACCCGAAGGTTCCCGTAAAACGTATCGCCTTCCATGAAATTACCCGGGAAGCCATTGAAGATGCGATGGGTTCGCCCCGTGCCGTTAATGACCAACTGGTTCGCGCCCAGGAAACCAGGCGCATACTGGACCGCCTTTTCGGGTATGAACTGTCGCCCGTGTTGTGGCGTAAAATCAGGGGAAAACTGAGCGCCGGCCGGGTTCAGAGCGTGGCGCTGCGTCTCGTTGTGGAACGCGAAGAGGAACGGCGCGCTTTCGTCAAGGCCGGATATTGGGACGCGGAGGCGGAACTGACCCGGGACGACAAGACATTCAAGGCAACCCTGGTCAGCCTCAATGGGCAGCGTATTGCGGGCGGCAAGGATTTTGACCAGGCAACAGGTCGGTTGAAAGAAGGAAACGGTTCCACGCCGGTCTGGCTGGATGAAAAGAAAATACGGGCGCTGGTGGAGTCCTTGCGCGCCGAAACGCCGTGGCGGGTGTCCTCCCTGGAGGAGAAGGAAAGCGCCCTGCGTCCTTATCCGCCTTTCATCACCTCGACGCTGCAGCAGGCGGCGAGCAGTCTTCTCGGATTCTCGCCCCGCAAAACCATGCAGATCGCCCAGAAACTGTACGAAGGGGTGGACATCGGCGAAGGCACACGCGAGGGTATTATTACCTACATGCGTACGGACTCCGTGGTGCTGAGCGAGAAAGCCCTGCAGGATGCGGCGGCATTCATTAAAAAGCACTACGGCGAGGACCATCATACGCGCCGCCAGTACACGACAAAATCAAAGATGGCCCAGGAAGCGCACGAAGCGATTCGTCCCACCCATCTTCATCACACGCCGGATTCACTGGCCCGCTATCTGAATCGGGACGAATTACGCATGTACCAGATAATCTGGAACCGCACCATCGCCTCCCAGATGGCGGATGCCAGGGTCATGCGCACTACGGTGGATATTGCGGCGCAGGGGGCGGGGAATTCCGCGGTTCTGCGGGCCAACGGCTCCGTGGTGTTGTTTCCGGGTTTTCTTAAGGTCATGAACGACCGTCAGAAAGAGAGTGAACTGCCCCGGATACAGGAAGGTATGACCGTGGCGGCGTCCAGCGATGCGGATATTTTCCTGAATGACCTGACGCCCGTCTCCCATGAAACCCAGGCTCCCGCCCGGTATACGGAAGCCTCGCTGGTGCGGCGCCTGGAGGAGGAAGGCATCGGGCGCCCTTCGACCTATGCGCCGACGGTGGCGGTGATTCAGCAGCGGGGATACGTGGAACGCGTGGGCACCGCCCTGGCGCCTACCTACCTGGGTATTGCCGTCATCTTCCTGTTGCGGGAGCATTTCTCGGACTATGTGGATCTCGGATTTACATCGCGCATGGAAGACACCCTGGACGATATCGCCGAGGGAAGGCAGGACTGGCTTGCCTTCCTGAAGGCTTTTTATTACGGGGATTCGCCCCGTCAGGATAACGGTCTTAAGCCGCGGGTGGAACGCTCCTTTGAGTCCATTGAATTTCCCGCCATTCCTATCGGCGCGGACGAAAATGGAAACAAGATTGTCATACGCCTTGGGAAAACAACCCCCTTTCTGCAATGCGGCCAGGGGGAGGAAACCGTTTCCGCGTCTATTCCGGAGAAGGTGTATTACGATGAACTGAATGCGGAAAGGGCGCTTGAGATACTGAGCAGCAAAGCCCAGCGGGAAGAGGGGCTGGGTACGTGTCCGACGACCGGGAAACGGGTATTTCTTCTTGAGGGGCCGTACGGGCCCTATGTGCAGCGCGGGGAGGGTGACGAAGAGGGTAAACCTAAGCGGGTAAGTCTGCCCCGGGGCATGAAACCCGACGACGTATCCTTTGAAAAAGCGCTGCAGTTGCTGAATCTTCCCCGTGAACTCGGCGTGCATCCGGAAACAGGCAAACCCGTGACGGTCAGCATTGGACGCTTTGGCCCGTACGTGGTGCATGATGGTGACTTCCGCAGTCTGGACGCCTCCCTTTTGTTCACCGTAACTCTGGAAGAGGCGCTAACGATGCTTGCGCAGCCCAAGAACAGTCGTGGCGCCAAGAAACTGCTGCGCACCCTGCGCGAAAAAAGCGAGGATGAAAGCGCCATAGAACTGTACGAGGGACGGTACGGACCTTATGTGACGGACGGCAAGGTAAACGCCTCCCTTCCGAAAACGGTATCCGCCGATGAAGTCACCCTGGAGTCGGCAGTGACGCTTCTTCTGGAAGCCGCTGAGAAAAAAGGTACGAGGGTGGTGCGGAAAAGAAAAGCCCCGGCAAAAAAATCGGTGAGAACGAAAAAAAGCGGCAATTCATAATGCAATCGGAGTTAAACCGGCGAGTTAAACCGGCACGGATCCTGACCATTGCCGGCAGCGATAGCGGCGGCGGGGCCGGAATACAGGCCGATCTGAAAACCTGCACCGCCCTTGGATGCTATGGAATGACGGCCATCACGGCCATTACCGCCCAGAATACCCTGGGCGTCCGTGCCATACATGAAGTGCCGGCCCCGTGCGTGCGGGACCAGATTGCAGCCGTGTTTGAGGATATTGGCGTTGACGCGGTCAAAACCGGCATGCTTTCCAGTGAAGCGATTATTGAGGCGGTCGCGGACGGTTTGAGACGCTACAAAAGCGCTCCTGTCGTGGTGGATCCCGTAATGATTTCCAAAAGCGGCGCGGCCTTGCTGAAACAAGACGCTGTGGAAGCCCTGAAACGCCTGTTGTTGCCCTTGTCCGCCGTGCTTTCCCCCAATATCCCGGAAGCCGAGGTTCTTTCCGGAATAAGGATTGAAACCGCAGAGGAGATAACGCGGGCGCTGCATATATTGCACGGCATGGGGCCGGAGTTCGTGTTGCTGAAAGGGGGGCATTTGCAAGCGGAAACGGCCGTGGATTATCTCTTTGACGGTGACACAATTACTACCTTCACGGCTGAACGCCTGCAAACCGTGCATACCCATGGTACCGGCTGCACCTACTCGGCGGCCATTGCCTGTTTCCTGGGATTGGGTGAATCGGTTCCCCGGGCGGTTCATCTGGCCAAAAACTATTTGACCTGCGCCATTTTACATGGCATGCATCTTGGCCTTGGCTCTGGAACGGGCCCGCTGCATCATGGGTGGAATTTGGAAACGGATATCAATACAGGTAAAATAAAACAGGATTCATGATATAGTGTACGGGTGGAGAAGGGAAGCCCGAAATGAAAGGAACTGCGTCGTACATCGAAGCGCGTGTTAAGTCAAAACCAGAGGTATTCGGAACGGGGCCGGCGAGCGTGTCGCCGGTGTGTTTGCTATGTACGATAAATCAACAGTAAATACCTATACGACTCCTTCCGGCCTGAAGCGCTATCGTCTTCCGGTGCAATGCGCGCAAATGAACAAGCATCGGAATATCTCTTCCGACACACCGGAATTTGCCATCCATAAAGCGACCCTGCAGGAGATGATCTGGGCGGATCAGTGGCAGGAGCGGGCGGCGCTGAAGCACAAGAAACTGGGCCTGGAAATGAACGGCAAGCGCTCCGGGCTGAAGGTGGGCCAGAAACATAAGATTGCCGAGGGGCGTACCAATATCGCCCAGTATGAACTCAATGCCGCCTACAATGTCCTGGCCCAAAGACTTGAAGCGGGCGCCAATTTCGATTGGGAATTCTTTAAAAGTTGCGCGGAATATCCCTTCCCAAAGCCGGAGTTGAATGATCTTCCGCCTCCCCCGGCCAGGCCCCTGCTGCCGCGCGAACCCAGTCCGACCGACAGTACTTTTCAGCCCAAATTGGAAACGATGGATTCCTTGAGGCCGGGGAGGCGCCTTCAGAAGGAACAAGAGGCGCGCGCCCGTTTTGAAGCCGTCCATGCCCAATGGGAACGCATGTGTGCGCAGATAAAACATGCCTACCAGCAGCAACTGCTTCAATACAAGAGCACCGTTGACGCACGGAAAGCGCAACACGAGCGCCAGGTACAGGCCTGGGAACAGGGTAACGCCGTTTTTATGCGTGAACGCGAGGCGTGCATACGCATGGTGGAACACAAAAAAGCGGCTTATCTTGAGCATGAACCCCATGCCGTCCTTGATTATTTTGACATGGCGCTTGCCCATTTCTCTTATCCATTCTGTTTTCCCCATAGTTTCGAATTGGACTACTATGTAAACAATAGGGCCCTTATCATCGATTATCTGATGCCGCCTTTACGCGCTTTGCCCAGGCTGGCGCGGGTGCTCTATAACGAAGAGGATGACCTGTTTCACGAAATTATTTTGACTGAGGGGGAGCGGAACTCCTTGTATGCCCGCTTGCTCCATGAGTTGCCCTTGTCTGTGTTTTACGAACTTTTTGCCGTTGATACTGCCGTCGCGCTGGCTGCCATTGGATTTCGCGGATATATCTTTCTGGATGAAAACAAAGATTCCGGAAAACCGCCGACAAGGGTCGTTGAGGTCCAGATAGACCGGGCCACTTTTGCCGCCACGGATTTCTTTCACGGCGATTCCTCCTTAATCTTTGAGGATCTGGGCGGCGTTATTCATCCGCTTGAATAGAAAACGATCCATGAAAAATAAATTGGGAATTACCATCCGAATCGGGATGGAACTTGCCTGTGCAGTCATTGTGGGTGTTTTGGTCTGGCAGGCGGGTTCTGCGCGTTTAGAGGGGTGGACTGGCCCGGCGGCTTCCCTTTCCAATGACCTTTTTGTGCCCGCCATTATGCTGAACGGCGGCAGGGGCTTTACAAATGTGGAGCCTTCTGAACTTCCGGAACTGCGCGCTTTCCTGGATTTCCGTGCGCAGGCCTTTGATCCGGAGCTGATCCGGGACAGTCTTGAAATCCGGCCGCTGCACCCTTTTCAGGAATACCATCGGTATCTGATATATAGTGTGGCAGGCGTCTGGCGAATCTTCGGGGTGAACTGGGACGCCGTAAAGGTTCTTATCCTTTTCTATTTCTTTCTTGCTGCGATCGCCGTTTATGGCATTTGCCGGCTGGCGATGAATCCCGTGTTCAGTCTCGCTGCCGCGACGGCCTTTATCTTCGCGCCGGCGGTGTTATGGACCCTGCCGATTTTGCGTGATTTCGTCAAGGCGCCGTTTATACTTGCGCTGATACTCGTTCTGGGGACGGCCATAAAGTACAGGCTTACCACTCGCCGTTACCTGGCTTTGGCGGCGGTGGCCGGACTGCTGCTGGGCGTTGGAATCGGATTCAGGCGTGACATGGTGGTCTTTCTTCCCGCGGCTATTTTCTTCATCTGTGTCTGCCGCCTTCAACCAGGTAGCCTGTCTTTCTGGCGGCGCCCCGCCGCCGCGGCGATGATTGCGATTCTTTTCGTTGCATCAGGATGGCCTGTCCACAAGGCATTGTTCAGGGACGGGTATGTCGCGGCTCATGACACCATTATGGGCTTTGCATCCTATTCCGATCATGAACTCGGGGTTATCCATCCCGCTTCGTATGAAAAACATTACCTGTTGAATGACCTGTATTGCACGATGAAAGCTCATGATTGCGCGCGCAGGGGGGTGACATTCGCCGAGGACGTCTACAGAAAACGGTGTAATGAGCCTGAATTTGACCTGGAAATGAAGCAAGCCTATGTGATGGCCGTCATCAGGACTTTTCCGGCGGATATGATTGCGCGCGCCTATGCCGCCGTGGTGCGCATGGCCACCGCCATTACGGCCTCCCCCTGGCCGCCGGTCCACCAGGTGGAGAGTTGGGGGATTGGGCTGATGGCCGCTGGGATGCTGCTGGTGGCGTTTCGCGAACCGCTGCAGGCCTGGCTCATGCTCGTCATGGTTCTTTACTTTTGTGGTTGTCTCAGCCTTCAGTTCGCTTTCAGGCATGCGTTTCATATGAGTTTTCTGCCCTACTTCTTCGCGGGTCTGGTTGCCAGTCAACTTATGGGGCTGGTAATGGGTGGCATCGGTATCTGGCGTTGCCGAAAAAGTCGAACAAAGTCCGGCATCGCGGGGAATTGCCTCAAAGGGGTACTGAAGGGGATGGGGTTTGCCCTGGCTGCGGGTCTCATGCTTTACGCGCCCCTCACCGCCGCGCGGTGGTGGCAATCCGGCACGGTGGGCGACCTGCGAAGGCAGTACGCCGAGGCACCCCTGAGATCGTTGCCTTATCGCACCACAACTTGGAACGACAGGATCCTTTTTATCCCCCAGGAAGGTCGCGCATGCCATTTATGCCAGACAGACGGGTTGATTGTGGCTATAGAAACGCGCTGTATGGCGGCTGCCTTTAAACAGGTAGATAGGCCCTTGGATATCCGTATTGTTTACGAGTGGGAGGGACTTTCCTGGGATTTCAGTTCCCGCGCGAATTACAGATTTACAACTCCGGTCAGCCCGACGGATTTCAAGTATTATTTTCCCGTGCATGAAACTTCCACCTGCACCGACTGGAATCATTTTGTCGGCCTGTCGTTGCCCAAAGAACAGGCCGTTTTTTTCGACGGCTATTATCAGACGGTGGATTTGGACGGTTTCGGACTGTTGGTCAATATGGCCGTGCCGGATCGGTCGGAGCAATTCCTGGATTTCCAGGCACTTGTCTTGCCGCAGTCGGGCGGTATATGGAGCCCTTATACCCTTTATGAAGGGTTCAACCCCTTCCTCGAGGAGATGAAAATAAGGGGGGAGGAAGATCCGCTTCGGGCGGAGGCCCTGGCGCGTGAGGCATTATTACGGCAGCCTGGAAGCATCCAGTTTACTTTCCTGCTGGCGGAAGCGTTGGAAAGAAAAGGAGAACCGGAAAAGGCCCGTCAAGAATGTCTGGCCTTGATAGACTTGTATCCCGATTCTTTCGTGTTTTTTGCCCGGCTCAACCAGTTCTTTCTGAAGTATGGCGGTATTTCCCGATGCAGGGAAGAGTGGAAATCTATACTCGAGCAATATCCCTTTCTGGATTGTGCCCGATTTTATCTTGAGGAGGCGGAACGTAAATCAACAGATGAAAATACTGATATAAACCCTGGCGCTATAGAATAAATGAATCACAGATAGTAGGTTCAGAAGACGGGTCGATATGCCTTTTTTGTTCGTGGGGGAGGATACCACCTGTTTTTTGTTACAATAGGGCGTTTGTTGTCCAGCGGCACGCCTGCGTCGGTCGTGGTACGGCAAAGGTAGTTTTTGTTTGTCAAGGAGGACATTGTTGTGGAGATCGCGTTATTCCCGGTTACCCCGTTTTATACCAATTGTTATGTGCTCAAGGAGGGCGATGAGGCCATCGTCATCGACCCGGGCGAGCTTACGTCCGAGTTAAAAAAGTATTTGTCCGATTGCAGCGTTAAGATGATCATTAATACTCATTGCCATTGTGATCATTGTGGCGGTAATGCCGATACGATAAACGTAACAAAGGCGCCCCTGTTATGCCACAGGGAAGATCTGCCCCTGTTGCGGTCCCTTCCCGATCAGGGCAGAATGTTTGGGGTGCCTTTCCCGGCCTCACCCGAACCGGACCGCTTTCTGGAGCATGGCGATACTGTTGAATTGGGCGCCACCGTTTTTCAGGTTCGGCATACACCGGGGCATTCTCCCGGTCACATCGTGCTGGTTACCCCGGGGGTCGCGATTGTCGGCGACGTGTTGTTCGCGGGCAGTGTAGGGAGAACGGATCTTCCCGGGGGAAGCATGACGCAACTTCTTAAAAGTATACGGGAGCAATTGCTCGATTTGGATGATGATACTGTTGTGTATAGTGGGCACGGGCCTGTAACCACAATTGGTGAGGAACGGGTTTCAAACCCGTTTTTGGTGAATTAATATGATGCTTGCCTGTTTACTCATGTTTTCCATGCCGGCCGCCGTTGAAGTCACTCTGGCGCCGGATCAGCCGATGCCCTTTGTTTATTGCGACGATCCCCTGATACTCGAGGTATATTCGGAGGAAGAGGGACAGGTGTCCGGAACCTTGAGTTTCCTGCCCAGTCACCATGACAAGAAAATCGAGGTGGCACTAAAACCCTTTTATGTACATGCAAAAACCGGGTATTGGTATGCTGTTCAGGATGCCCCGCAGGAGAGGGGATACTTTACAGTTGAAATTAATTTAACCTGCGGTGACACACCCTATCAAAAAGCATTGCGATACTGCCGTATTGACCGTCCCGCTTCCCTGCGCAGCATACCCGTGTACGCCCATTGCGGCGGCGGCCGTGACACCTGTTCCCTGGCGTCGGTGCGAAGTGTGGGCATAGAAACGATTCATTTTGCCGCGGGAAACGAGTATCTGGAGGCGCTGAGCGAGGAAACCGTCCGCCTGGGGCTGCATATCGTCTTGTCGTTGGCTCCGGATGATTTGCGCCGGGTGCCGGACTATCTTAAACCGGTCATTGATGCGCGCTGCGAGCACATTTTGAGATTTGAAACCGGATGCGGGGGCATAGAAGCGGAATGTGGCGCCTTAATGGAATCGTTTCGGACAACGGTTTGTCCGGCGAGTATGTCGGTAGTCGTCAAAGATGCCAATGATTTCGCCAGGATCATGGGACAAGCCCCGCGGATGCCCGCACGGCATGTGTCGCTGGTGTCCGATCGATGGCCAAATCCGGCCGAGGTGCAAAGAATACGGTATATCGCTGCGCAATATGGATTGGAAGGCACCCAAATCCACGTCTCCTGTCCCGGGTGGTACCCGCGCGCCGATGAGCAGGCATGCAGTTTCCTTTACCATTTCTTTCAGCATCGCGCCGCCGGTGCGTCCGATCTGGGATTGAATGCCGCTCTCGTGGCTGATGACATGGGTGTTCAGGAAATCATGGCCTATCTCAACGGGCTTGCGTTGCAGTTTTCCGGACAGAGTTTTGTGGGCGGACATCTCGCCGATGGAAGCGCCAAAACACTGCTTTTCAGAAAAGACGCCCATTGGATGGCGGTGATTTGGTCAGATAAGAAAGGGGATACGGCCGGCCTGTCTGTTGATGGTGCCATAAATCTCGCCTTGTCTGATGCATTAGGTAATCCAATCAAACTCGCCGAACCCGGGCAAGGCGGCCTGCTGATCGATTGTGGTCCGATACCTGTCTATTTGACAGGCACAGGCGGTGCCCTGTTGGGCCGGGCGGCGGTAAATCGCCTGCAGGAGCAAACCGAATACTTCCTCTCTCAAACGGAATTGCGCGGTTCCCTTTCGCAGGAAGTGATCGAAATGATTCAAAAAATCGGAGCGGAGCCGAGTTCGTCAGCCAGCCGATTGAGATTTCTCGAACTGTTGCGTATGCTGCCATGGCTAGAAGAACAATGGCATACACGCCAATTGCCTAAACATGTTGCGGTTCCCACTATTATGCTGATTTCTGACATGGCCAAGTCCATGGCGCTTATCGAGGAGGACCGGGGAGAGCTCTTTCTTGAACCGATTACAGACACCCTGGGGCGTACGGAGGAATTCCAGTCGCTCTATCTGACCGGGTCCGCGGGGTCCGCAAAGGCGCGGGAACGGGGGGATTGGATTCTTGGCGAGGTGCGCCGGCTTGTGGAAGAATCGGAAAGCCTGGAGAAATCCGGGCGTAAAATTGAGGCCGCCGCCATAGCCGCACTGGCTGAAGCCCGGGGACAGTGTCTGAAACCGGCCGCGCAGGCTGAAATCGAGGAAGAGGCCTCCGGGATCGTGCCTTTGCCTGCGGTACCGCCTGTTGTGGAACAGCAGCCGGCTGAACTTCCCCAACCTGAGGTGCCTGCCGCCCCTGCCAAGGAAGAGACGCCAAAGAAAACCGACAAGACAGAAAAAGACAAGGTGGATAAAGACAAGGTGGAAAAGAAACCAGAAACGGAGGTAGAAGAGGCGCCGGAAAAAGAAGAGGCTAAGGAGGTTTCTGAAAAAGCAGGTGAGGGGGCCGAAGGCGGCGAAACGGTTCATGTCGTGGTTTCTGGTGACAACCCCTACAATATTGCGAAGAAATACGGGGTAAAACTTGATGATATGCTGGAGTGGAACAATCTAACACGCAAATCCGTTCTTCAGATCAATCAGAAACTGGTAATTCGTCCGAAAAAATCCGACTGAAACCGGAAAATAACAGGTTTACACGCACATCCGTGGCGCGCATGCTTTCCTTCGTGAGGGCGGTCGGCGCCTTCAAGCACGATATTCAATATCAGGATTAGGTTGTATGAAATCACCCAGAATAAAAGCACAGGCATTGAAAGGATTTCAGGATTTTTTGCCCGGCGAAATGGTGGCCAGGGCAGGCATCATTGAAGTCATTCGTAAAATATACGAGCGTTTTGGATTTGTCCAGTTGGACACGCCCGTGATTGAACACATGGAAACCCTTACGGGCAGCGCCGGTCTGGAGGTCAACAAGGAAATTTTCAGACTGGAAACGCCGGAAGGCGAACCGGCCGCATTGCGTTTTGATCTCACCGTGCCGTTCGCGCGTGTCGTGAGCCAATACAGGGAGCAGATAAAACTTCCGTTCCGAAGATACCATGTCGGTCCCGTATTTCGCGGTGACAAGCCCGGCCCGGGCCGTTATCGACAGTTCACACAGATTGATGTGGATATTGCCGGCGCGCGCGGTCTGGCCGCTGACGCGGAAATCATTGCCGTTCTCTGTGAGGCGATGCGCGCGGTGGGGCTGTGTCAGGACAATGAGCCCCTCTTCCGGGTGCGTATCAGCAATCGCAAGTTGATCGATGCGTTGTTAATGGGAAACGGCATTCAAGACACGGAACGCATCAAGCATACCTTGCGGGTGGTGGATAAACTCGGCAAGGTGGGCTTGGAGAACGTCCGTGCCGAACTCGGTGAAGGCCGTGTGGATGAATCCGGGGATCCTATTCCGGGCGTTCATCTTTCTCCCGGGATGATTGAAGCCATCCTGGCATTTATTGATGTGAAGGGCGCCGAAAGACTGGCGGTGGTGGAGGCCTTGCGTTCAAAACTGCCCGCCACGAACGACGCCGATGCCGCGCTTGCGGAAATGACGGAACTCGCGGGCTACCTGGATGTGCTGGGCATTTCCGAGAGGGAGGCCGCCTTCGATCCAAGTTTGACCCGTGGCCTGGATTACTATACAGGGCCGGTATACGAAATCGAGATCACCGCCTGCAAATCCGTCGGATCCGTGGGAGGTGGCGGGCGCTACAATGAACTGTGCAGCCGTTTCCTTGCCCAGGAGATACCCGCGACGGGCGCGTCCATCGGGGTGGAGCGGTTGATGACCGCTTTGCAGGAATTGGGACGGCTCCGGTTTCCCAAAAGCACGGTCCAGGTATGTATTGCGACTGTTGGACGGGTGAATCAGCGGGAAGTACTGCGGCTGGCAACAGAGTTGCGGGAGCAGGGCTTCAATACGGCCACCTATCTTGGCGGTAAAAAGAACATGGCGGAACAACTCAGCGACGCAGATCGTTATGAAGTTCCCGTGGCGGTCATCCTGGGTGAAGACGAGTTGCAGCGCGGCGAAGTCTCCGTAAAGGATCTTATCGCGGGAAAACGTCTCCGGAACGACATAGAGGACCATGATGCCTATCGGGAGGCCGGGCGCGCAACCCAGGTAACCGTGAAGCGCGCCGGGGTCGGGGCGGCGATCAGAACCATCCTGGAAGGGCTTGATAACGCATAAGTGCGACCGTTTGCGCGATGACCCTGCCAAAGGCGAGGCCGACCCGCTTCAATTCTAAATGCCGAACACGCTGAAGAGGTGGAATAACTTCATCCATATGCAGATTTTTTGGAAAGAACACCGGGCAGGCCGTCGAACTCGCGGGAACATTGCGGCCGTCATACTGCCGTCGCTTGTCGCGGGGGCATTGCTGGGGTGGTCCCTGATACTCGCCTGCAATGCCGTGGATCCGTGCCTGGTGTCGCGTGAATGGGACATTATGCGGGATATGGGCATCGCCCAGTCCATACTGGACGGACGATATCCGGAAGACCCGGTCCTTGCCGGTGAAATCTCCTGGTATAACCCTTTAACGGGGCTTATGCTGCTTGCCGCCCATTTCCTGACCGACATTCCGTTGATGCGCCTGGCTGTCGTGATGGGGCCCTATTTGAATCTCCTGGCGCCGCTGGCGTTTTACTTTTTCGCGGCATCATTTTTCGGCCGGGCCGCGGGGCTTGCCGGATTGTGCCTGATGCTTTTCGGCAAGGACGGAATGTCGCCGTACTGGACGTGTGCCTACTCGCCCTGGTTGCTGGCGTCGGTGTATTCCCTGGGGCTGCTTTTCATCACGTTGGCGGCCGGAACAAAGGCCGTTGAGCGTAAAACATCCTCCACGTTTCTGCTCGCCGGACTATTGCTCGGCATAACATTCCTGGCCCATACGGCGCCGGCGATTATCGCGGGAGGCACATTGCTCCTGCTGATGTTATGGGAACAATACCGGCTTCGGCGCGTTGAGGGGCGCCCGAAGGAGGCGCGCACGCTGCTCGGCTTGTTTCTATTGCTTCTCTGTATGGCGTTCTTTGTAAGCCTGCCCTACAGCGGCCCGATTTTATGGCGCTATCAATTCCATGTGCTCAATCCATGGCCTTCCCTGTATGCGTCTCAGAATGTGGAACTGCACAACCTTCCGGGGCAACTTTGGCACGCGGTAAGCCTAAGGAACGGCGTAGCGCTGTTGGGCGCCCTGGCGGTATTTCGCACACGTGACAACAGGGGGGCAAGGGTGGTGATATGTTGGGGCCTTGTTTCCTGCCTGCTTATGGCACAGCACTATGCCTGGCAGGCCTTGCGGCTGAATGATGTAGTCCTTCCGTCCGTTGTTCCCGGACACCACGCGGCCATTCACCTGGCGGCTGTGCGCACGGTACTCTTCGGCGTGGGGGTGGTGGCGCTGGGTTCCTTTGCGGGAAGGGGATTGGCGGTATTGTCGCGGCGCTTCGGTTTATGGCGGGCGGAGGGGCTCGCTTTGCCGCGGACGGGCGCATGGACCGCCGCCGCCCTGGCCGGTCTTATCTTGTACGGGCACAATCCCTATAGCGGCCGAATTGATTTTCAGCCGCCCGGCGGGTCCGCCTATTATGATCTGTTTGAACGGCATCTGCCCATGTATTGCTGGATACGCGACCATACCCCTCCGGATGCGGTTTTCTTGTGTCCTGACGAAAATCTTGGAATCCAGGTGGTGATGCCGGCGGGAAGAAAACTTGTGAATCCCATGCTCCTGTATTTTAATCCGTATGTGGAGCGCGGGCCCTACACCTTGCGGCAGGAGGCGTTGCTTAAAGCCCTGGAAACGGGAGACAAGGATGCCTTGTGTGATGTGGCCGGGCAATATCCCAGGCTTTATGTGCTGCTGGATGAACCGGTAGATAAGGAGCCTCCCTTTGCCACCCGCGTAGTTGAAGCGGGCGGTTCCGTCCTTTATGAGATACAGTATTGCTGGAAGAATCTTGACGACTGAAGCCCTCTGTCCTACACACGATGCGCGCTCCCGCGGGCGGTTGGTATCGTTATGGAAAACTCCCCATGGAAAATGAAAATAAACTATGCAGACATTTCGGCGATTGCGGCGGATGTCTGTACCAGGATGTGTCTTATCAGGAACAACTGGCTCAAAAGGAGCAGTTCCTGAAAGATTTGCTGCAAGACTATTGGAACCAGCCGATCCAGATTGTTCCTTCGCCAGTACTGTTGCATTATCGCAACAAAATTGATCCCGGTTTCGCGTTGAAAAGATATCCTGAACCGCCGCCTCCAGGCTTTGATCGTGAAACGGTTCTGGGATTCAAAGCGCGGCGGGGCTGGAAATGGCCGATCGAGATCGAAGAATGTCTCATAGGCCCGGAGGGAGTTCCCGCGTTGCTGAATTCACTGGCCCAATGGCGCACGGAATGCGGAATGGAGGCTTATGACAACAGGAAGGGAACGGGGCGCCTGAGAAATCTTCTGGTTCGGGACGGGAAACGTTCCGGCGAAAAAATGGTGGTGCTGATTACCACTTCGGGGCCCCTCGCGGATGCGGATGCTTTTGTCGCGGCAGTACTTCGTGGTTTTGACGCCACAAGCATATTTCACGGCGAGTTTTCCGGAGGGGCGGAGGTGGCTACAGCCGATAACCTGACCCTTCTGCATGGAAATCCCTGGATTACGGAAACATTGCAGTTCAACCGGGATCTGTATTCTGAGGATAACCTTGCTGTTTTCAGCGCTCCGGACGCCTTTATCAATCAGAACGGGCGCAACGCGGAGAAGCTAAATTTTCGCATTTCTCCGCTGAGTTTTTTTCAAACCAATCCGCTTGCCGCGGAACGGTTGTATGGTCTTATCCGGAAATGGGTTCAGGCCCTCGGCCCTGAACACTTATATGACCTCTACGGCGGCGCGGGTGGTATCGCGTTGAGTTGTTCACGCTTCGCCGGCAGTATCATCAGTGTTGAAAACGTCTCTGACGCCTCGGAAGACGGGCGTTTCAACGCCCGAGAAAACGGCATAGACAACGTTGCCTTCGTTACGGATACGGTGCGGGCTTTCACCAAAAAATTGCTGGTATCGGGGGGTATGCCTCCGGGAAGCGCGGTAATTCTTGATCCGCCGCGGGCGGGCATGCATCCCAAGTCAATCGCGCGCCTGGTGCAGATGGCTCCCCGCCACGTGCTGTACGTCTCCTGCAATCCCAAAAAACTCAGGGAGGAACTCGCCGTCTTAGGTGAGGCCTACCGGGTAACGGATCTGAAGGGAGTCGATATGTTTCCCCACACGCCGCACGTGGAGGTCCTGGCCTCCCTCGAGGCAAGCCCTGCGTCTTTAGGCTAGAAGGCCTCCACTTCGAAGAACAGTCCCGGCAACTTCAGGTATTCGAAGAGGACGGCCTGGTTGCGGCCCAGGATTCGTACCACCCGAAGATCGTTGAATTCATCGCCTTCCCGAGCTTCCATGCGTTCAAGCGTGCCCTTGCGATGATTGATAATTTCAATAAAAATATAGGTTTGCTTCTTTTCAATATCGTCAATAAAACCCTTCACCTGAACCTTGGGTTTGTCAAGCATAACGTCCGCTTTTTGCCCCAGTCGTTTCAAGAGATGGCTTTCCACGGAAAGAAGCTCCGTGACGTCCACGCAGATTAAGACCAGCCTGTATTTTTCAATGGCCGACGCCTGTTTGGCAATATCCTGGACCTCGTAAGCCAGGTCGCGAAACGCTTGCCTCCCGAATTCCGTGGATCCGTACTGCATGATCGCATCGCGGAGACCGGTCATCATCGTGTATCGTTCCGTTTCCGAGATCACCGGTCCTCCGGAAATGGTCGTGCGCAGGGGGGCGATAATCGGATTGACCGCTGCGAGCACCTCTTCTTTGCTTTGCGGGCCTGTCGGCGGTGGCGGAGGCGGTTCTTTGCGAAGCATATCCTTGCATCCGGAGCACGCAAGTAACAGCAAGATAATCATTACCTTACGAAAAATCACAATCGTGACTCCTTGTAGGTTAGATGCCTTTAAGTCAGCATGAATTTATACTTCTTGCAGCAGCGTATTGTATCAGAGGAACAGTAAGAATCGCACGGTAAGGGAACGAAGGCCTCGTGCTATTTCAATTGTTCCAGGTCTATTTCATTACTGATTTTGTGGCCATCCAGGCGGTAGAACTCCTTGCGCTCCAGTTTGCCGTTGATAAAACCCAGGCGGACACGGGTGTCGTCCGGGTTGTTCCAGGTATGCCAAACAATAGAATGGGGAGACGTGTAGCCTTCTATACCGCGCTGATATTCACTTTCCTGTTCATCCGAACTTACGCCCCAAAGGGCTTCCACGTTCTCATAACTTTGGCCCAGGTACAGGGTGTCCACCATTTCCTCCCGGATGGGCTCTCGCGTTTCCTCGATGGGTTCCCCTTCAGGGAGGGGGGAGGCCGTCACTGTTGTGACAGGGGACGCCGGCAGGCTTTCCGCAGGTGGTTTGGTATCCGATCCCTTATTCAGGAGAGCAACAATCAGAGTCACACAAGTAAGGGATAGGATAACAATCAAGGCGTTTCTTACAACCATACAAATATCATCCTTTTGGGGAATATTAAATTTTCCCTATAGCCTTATGCAAGCCGGAGGGGGGATCGCTGCAGGTCCTTCCGGTTTATTTCGCGGGCATGGACCGTTATAAATTACTGTTTTCAAGATGACGGTGCTTATAATATACGAAACGGTTCCGCAAGGTTTTCAATACGGCTTTAGGAAGTTCAGGGGGATATCCTCGCGGAACAAATGGAATTTACATTAGCAGCGTGACAGTAACCGATAGATAAGCGGGCCATTCCCATGAATATACAAATCATTAAAACAATCCATATTGAGGCCGCCCGAAAAGTGATGGTTGGAGCGGACGGGAAAGAATCGTATACGGGTAACCGTTACCGCATAGACCTGGTGGCGGAGGGCGCCATCGATGAATCCGTCGGATGGGTGGTGGATTATGCTGAACTGAAAGGACTTTTTGAGCCGGTCAGGCGTTTTCTGGACCACCATTGTCTGTCTGATGTTCCCGGGTTGGAGACGGATAGTTCCCCGGGGGCTTTGGAAATCTGGATCAATGAAAAACTGCGACCCTGGCCCGTGTGGTTCCGGGGGGTCCGTGTATTTCCACCGGAACCGACAGGTTTTATTCTGAAATATTTGCCTGCGGAACCGGAATCCAATCTTCCTGAACGCCATATGTTCCTTTTCGCAGCGGCGCAGTCTTTGCCCCATCTTCCCGAAGGACATCCCTGCCGTTTTGTGCATGGGCATACCTATCAACTGGAATTCGCCTGCCGCGACACGGTCGCCGCACCTGTTCTGGCGGAGTCGTTATACAATCAGTTGAACGGCCGCTACCTGAATTCCATTGGCGGTCTGGAACAATCAACTGCGGAACGGATCGCCCTGTGGGTCTGGCGCCATTTTGAACGGTCGGCTGCGGGTCCAGTACTGGTCGGCGTGCAGGAGACGCCGGACAACAAGTGTTATTACTTTGGTGACTGATTGGCTGGAACAGGCATGAAATGATGTCGCGTGAGGGCTATGTGCTTAATTTAGGTGTGACCCCTGAAAAGATGCAGGCGCTTGCCGGCCGCATGGTCGCATGCGGGCTGCACGAAGAAGATTTGGAGGAGACCTTTGTCCGTAGCGGAGGGCCGGGCGGCCAAAAAACGAATCGTAGCGCCACGTGTGTGTGCCTGGTCCACGTTCCCAGCGGGCGTTCAGTCAAAATGCAAAAGGCTCGGTCGCAGGCCTTGAACCGTTTTTATGCGCGCAGGCGTCTTTGTGAACTCCTGGAAGCGGACACGTTGGGCGACGCCAGTCCTGCGGCCAGGGAAGCCGCGCGGATCAAAAAACAAAAAGCGCGCAGGCGCAGGCGCCTGAAAAGGCGGGATGTGGAATGAAAGGCGCCCGATAGGGGGGATGGAATGGAAATGCGGTTCAGGAGCGCAATGTGGAGGTGCGCAGTTCCTTGGGGAGATGCGACCAGTCGTTATGGCATAACATCGCCATATCCCCGTCGGCTTGAATCAGGATTTGTGTAACGCCGCAGTTGCAAAGGTCCATTCTCACCCAGCTGTCCGGCTCCGCTTTCAATACCAGCGTGACGAAGTAGCGGATGAGATTTCCGTGGCAGACGATGACATCGTGGCGGTCGTTCCGCTTTGCGACCTTGAAATATTTCCTGTAGGCCACCTCGGCCCGCTGCCTGTCCTGGGTTACCTGGGCGATGGTGTAATTCGGCATCTCCACTTGCAGTTTCGGGGTCATCGTGGGAATGCACTCCCAAAGGAGGTCCGTTTGCTGGATGGTTACGCCGGGGATTTCTTTTGCGATGATGCGCGCCGTTTCCTCGGAACGATTCAAGGAACTGCTATGAATGGAAGTAATCGGCTTTTTGGCGAGCAATTTGGCGGTCAGTTCTGATTGTTTGATGCCTACGGGGGTAAGCCCGCCACCCAGTTCAGAGCCGCTCGGATTGTCTTGGTCATGCTGGCCGTGCCGGACAAGATAGATTACTCTTACAGCCATTACAGCAACTCTCCTTGTTGTTTTGGCGCCGCCCGGATGCGTGCAGGGCTCAGATTGGGTAAACAACCCCGGTTCCACCCCATCCCCTGATGCGGCTAATAAGATTATAGCATGCGTTCACACCGGCGCGCTAGTCGCGATCTCCCAAAAGTTTTACGGAAATGAGATGCTCTTCCGCCGTTAACAAGTCTCCTGCGTGCGGAAGGGTTTTCCAATAGAGAATCGCGGTGATTATCGTAAGCAGGAAGGCCGGCAAAAATAATCCCCACGTTCCATGCTGATGCGTAAGAAAACGCGGTGGATAGCGGTAAACCAGCAAACACAGGAGCGCGGGAATTATCAACAGCGTTGAAAGCAGTGTCGACGCGAAACCGTTGATTACCATGTACAAGCGGCGTCCGGGCGCCCGTAGGGCGTCCCGGTGAAGCCGGTGCGGAAACTTGATCGAAATAAAATTACCTATGGTGCTAAAAAGTAGAAATAATTGAATCGCAAGCAGGAAAGACAGCAGGATGATACCGCCGGGGACATCAGCCAGAAAGAGGCTTACGGCAATGAAAAAGGAAACCAGGCCGAGGACGATGGGCGCGATGGCGATATTTTTGGCGAGCAAGTACTTGTACCGCGGTGCGGGCAGCAGCTGCAGCGCCTGGAATGAAAAGGTGTCGATACCGAAAATATTGAACATGAAGAAGGAGAAATTAATAAAAGGCCATAACAAACAGGCCGTGGGAATCCAGGCCCGGCTGGATGCCGTGTTGCCGTAGGCGCCGCTGTAATGCATAAAAAGGACAAACAGTCCGAAACAAATGGGCATCAACAGCAGCATGCGCACATGGGGATGCCTGCTGAAGGAGGTATAAAAACCGCACACAAGCGCCGAGGTATCCTCGGCCAGAAAGGGAATGCGTTTGGCGGTAATCGGCGGCCGCATCTTTCGTTTGGGCCGTACGGATGCCGCTGTGCGGGATGACGCGTACGTGCCCATATAGTGGCGCAATGTGGTTACATAGCCCATTCTCAGGCCCAGCAGCGCGACCAGCCACATGGCGACGATGCTTGCCGGAAAGACCCAGAGGGCTTCCCGGGTGCATACCGACCACAACCCGTAGGCCGGCCACAGGAAGGGTACAGCTTGGTTAATTGAGATGAGATGAGGTTCTATGAAGCTCAAGAGCGCCCCTGACGTGCGGCCCGGGGCATTTTTCGAAGCCACTTGCATGATGATGGCGGGCAACTGGGCAAGGAAAATGAAACCTATTGGCAACAACATGAAAATGAGGCGCCTGTGCCTGGGATGTTCCATAAGAATGGCCAGTCGTCCCCGGAGGTAATAGGACCATGCGCCCAGCATGACCGCGAAAGAGAGGGCCATCAAAAAACCGGCCGGGAAAATACCGTTTCCCATATGGGGGCGCAGGCCCCAAAGAAGTCCAGTAAGGGCGGGGATGGAAAAAAGGAACAGGGGACCCAGCAGGGACACCATGAAATTAATCAGAAATACGGCAGGTAGTGAGATGGGCAGCAACAGAATCTTCCTGAAGTCAATCAGGTCGGTGCGCTGCAATTCCAGCAACAATCCCCATGCGTAAAAGAAGCAGTAGAGGATCACGACTCCGTCAAGCAGAAGCAGCAAAGCCGGGAATGCTTTGTCTTTTTCCACCAGGCTGCCCAGATAATAGAGCAAGAAACCGATGCCCAGGGATGCAAGCGTGCCCAGGAGAAAAAGAACCAGCAGTATCAGGTACCCCGAATAGTGCGTCCGCTCAAGGCTGCGCCGTATCATGGTCCATTTGAGCGCAAATAGTGCCCAACTTCGATGAAGCATCAGTTTCCCGCTCCCAGCCAGGAGAGGCCCGTTTCCGCAGTCTTGCCGTTGTTCACCAGATTCAGGAATGCTTCGTCCAGGCGGGCCCCTTGGGCGAGGCCTTCCAGGGCGCCTTGGAACAACAACTTGCCTTCATGAATAATGCTGACATGGGTGCACAGCCTTTCCACGACTTCGAGGATATGCGAAGTCAGGAATATGGTGGCGCCGCGCTTGCGCGCCTGTTCCAGCACCGTTCGGATGGTGCGCGAGGCAATGGCGTCCACCCCTTCAAAAGGCTCGTCCAGAAAAAGGATTTCCGGATCGTGTATCATGGCTGCGCATAGCGACAGCCGTTTTTTCATGCCGGTGGAGAATTCAAGTATCAATGTGTCGACGGCGTTGTCGAGCCCCATGACTTCGATCAATTCCCGTGTGCGGTTTAGGGCCACCTGGCGCGGCAAACCGTACATGCGTCCGATAAACGTGAGATACTCCGGGGCCGTCAAATTTTCGAAGAGACATTGTTCCTCCGGCACAACACCAATACGCTTTTTTATGGCGAGCATGTTGCGTTTGAGGTCATATCCCAGAATGCGCGCGCTCCCGGAGGTGGGCGCGATGATGCCCGTCAGCATTTTAATGGTCGTGGACTTCCCGGCGCCGTTCGGGCCCAAAAAACCGTAGAACGTGCCCCGCTCAATGCGCAGGCACAATTCATCCACTACGTTGCGGCCATTGTATGCCTTGGTAAGGCCGTGGCTTTCTATGCTGTATTCCATAAATTGTTAACGGTCCACTTCTTCCATGAGTGTCTGTACCAACGGATTGTTGGGTATAAGTGCGTCGGCTTCTTTCAGGCATTTCTTGGCCTGCTTCCGGTTTTCCGCGCGAATGTGAACACGCGCCTCGTTGAGCCGGACGTTGAATTTCTCGACCTTGCCTCGGGCGTGTTTTCCGGCCGCCCGCCACGCCTCGGCGGCTTTTTTCCAGTCGGGGACGATCCCAAAGTCATCCGCGAGAAAATAATTCAACGCGTGGTCTCGAAGCAGTTCGAAATCCGTGGGCGCGAGTTTGACGGTCCGTTCGGAAAGCCGCATGGCTTCCTCAAAAATTTCGTTTCGGGACCAGTGGTTGATTTCCATTACTTGAAGGTAATTCGTGAGATAAACCTGTATCATATTGAAAAGATAATCGGGATTGTCCGGCTCAAGCGCCAGGGCCCTGTTCATGTGCTTAAGGCCTTCAGGATATTTCCCGATATGCAGCCAGTACATGCCCAGATTGTTGTGGGCCCGGGCATGCTTTCCATCCAGTGCTACGGCGCGTTGCCAGTGGCCGGCTGCCTCATCCGCCTTACCCAGGTAATCCAATAAAAACTCCCCGTAAAAATTATGCAATACCGCGCTGTTGTCATATTTGGACAAACCGAGCAAATAGGCGTCCTTGACCAGTTCAAACTGTTTTCTGGCTTCATCCGAGACCGCTTTCGCCTCTTCAGTAGCGCCCTTTTCTTCCAGTTCGCGCGCCTTCATATACTTGGCCCGCGCAATGGATATATACAGTCTGTCGAAGGCGCGTATCCGGCGTTCCGCCTCCGATTGGTCCTGCAATGAAGGTTCCAGGATAGAAAGAGGTGAAGTACTGTCCAGATCTTTTGTCGCTTCTTCCGCGAACAGCGAAACTGTAGAACAAAAGAGGATGAAAAGACCTAAGTCGATTGTGAATCGCTGCATGATGTCGATCCTTGGTGAGGGGGAAACAGCCTCACAATGCCCCTATCATAACAAATATGATACCATGAAAGGATAAATGCCCGTTTCATTACGCAACCATACCCGCCAGCCTGAAACGGATGAAGCGGAAGGCGCGAAGGAAAGCGGGCGTTGTGGTAAATTCCCTTGAAATCTTGAACAAGCGACACGAAAGGATGAGAAACGTGTATCAATGGACGGCAGATGAGCGTAACATTATGGCAGCCATGTTGGCGCGCCGGCCCGACCTTGCAGCGTGTGAGGCGGGTTTGTTCGAATGCCACAAGGCCTTGTCCGCATGTTTTGACGGACGGAACTGTCTTTTTACCTGCGGAAACGGAGGTTCTTACGCGGACGCGCTGCATATTGTCGGGGAACTGTGCAAGAGTTTTGAGCGCCGGCGGACTCTTGATGCGGCGTTTCAGGCGAGGCTGGCCGGTTTGCCGTGCAGCGATGACCTGGTTAAACACCTGGAAACGGGCCTTCCTGCGGTGACGCTCGGGTTGAACGGCGCTTTGAAAACCGCCATTGAAAACGACTGCGACCTTCCCAATATCGCCTTTGCGCAGGAATTGAACGCGCTGATGCGTCCCGGCGACGTGCTTTTGGCGATCAGCACCTCAGGCAACGCCCGGAATTGTCTTATGGCCATGTCTGTGGCGAAAGCCCATGGCGGAAAGACCATTGCGTTGACTGGACCTGGTGGGGGATCTATGGGGGAGTTTGCGGACATTTCTTTGAAGGCGCCGGGAGATTCCACCAAGGTTATACAGGAAGCCCATGCCGTTATCTGGCATACTCTTTGCCTGCTCATAGAGGCGCGGTATTTCCCTGAAATGCGGTGAGGACCTTTACCCGGTTATTGAATTAGAAGCAAATCCGGTGATAGGCTTGCGCTTGTGGGTTGGTCTTTTTAACCAGGAAATCTTGAGATCATGAAGAAACATTTCTTGATATATCTGTTGACGGTCGTATCGTCTTTTGCCGTGTTTACCGCCCATGGAGAATGGTACAAGGGCGCCTTGCATTTGCATTCTTTGCGCAGCGATGGAGATGGCGCTCCGGAAGTGCCCGTGGCCTGGTACAAGGAACACGGCTGGAATTTTGTATGTGTAACCGAGCATAACCAGATGCAGAGTGGGGAAAGGTTCCGAAATATTAGCGAAGAAAAAGCCCCGAAGCCGGAACAGGTCGCTGCACTCCGTCGACAATTCGGTGATGCCTGGGTCGAAACCGTGAAAGAAGACGGTCAGGAAAAACTGCGGCTGAAGACTTTTGAAGAGATGAAGAAGCATTTTGATGATCAGAACGCTTTTCTGCTTATGCACGGGGAAGAAATTACCTCTATTGGTTCCGGTCCTCATGTCGGTGCGATCAACCTTGTCGAACAGATTCCCGCCCGGGGGAAAGGGGACGTTGTCGCCGCAGCGCGTCTTTATCATGAAACGGTGGTGGCCCAAAGTGCCGAAAAGGGTCAACCGATGCTGGCCATCCTCAATCATCCGAATTTTGCGGATGCCGTTACTATTGAGGAGATGCTGCAGTTGCCGGAATACTGCTTCTTTGAGGTATACAACGGGCATCCCAGCGTGAACAACTGGGGGCATCCCGGAAAGGGTTATCCGTCTACGGATTGCTGGTGGGATGTAGTGCTTACCCTGCGCATTTCACAGGGTGAGAAGAGCCCGCTTTTAGGTGTGGCCACGGATGATGCCCATGACTATTACAAATGGGGTACCGGTGAGGCGAATCCCGGCAGGGGATGGGTTATGGTGAATGCGCCTGTTCTGGAAGTGAATGCCCTGCTGAAGGCGCTGGAGACGGGCGAGTTCTATGCCTCCACGGGCGTCGTTTTGGATGATATACGCCGTGATGGAGCCGGTCTATCCTTTACGATCAAGGGAGAGCCGGATGTTACGTATACCACCAGATTTCTCGGAACACGCAAAGGATTTTCCAAGGAATCCTGGGAATACAACAATGATAAGGGCGAAACACCTGAACGGGCCTCCCGCGTTTATGGCGAAGACATCGGCGTCGTGCTTTCGGAAGCGGAAGGCCTGAATCCCGCGTTTCGTTTTGTCGGCGATGAACTCTATGTACGCGCTGTAGTCATTTCAAATAAGAAGCACTCCAATCCCTTCCACGACGGTGATGTGGAAATGGCGTGGGTGCAGCCGGTAGTGGCAAACTAACCATAGGAGATGTCCCCTCTTGAAGATGAATGCATTGCCGAAAATAGCCTGTATCGGCGCTGGAAATGTCGGCGCCACCGCGGCGCAGTATTGCCTGGAGATGGGCCTGGGCAACGTGGTGTTGACTGATATCGTGGAAGGGCTGCCGCAGGGCAAGGCCTTGGACATGACGGAGGCCGGCCCTATACGGAATTACAGCGTCACCTGTACGGGAACCAATGATTATGCGGATATTTCAGGCGCCGACCTCGTGATTGTAACGGCGGGACTGCCGAGAAAGCCAGGCATGACCCGGCTGGATCTGTTGGAGAAGAACGGCCGCATTATTGCCGGGATCTGCGAAAAAATACGCCAATACGCCCCGGACTCCATTGTCATTATCGTCACCAATCCGCTTGACGTCATGGTTTATCTTGCCTGCAAGACGCTGGGCTTTCCGAGCAACCGCGTGCTTGGTATGGCGGGATGTCTGGACAGCGCGCGTATGCGTGCGTTCATCGCCATGGAACTCAATGTGAGCATGACTAACGTGGACACGATGGTGCTCGGATCGCACGGGGATGCCATGGTACCGTTGCCGCAGTACACTACGGTTTCCGGCATACCGATTACGAAACTGCTGTCCCGGGAGCGAATTGATGCCATTATTGCCCGGACACGGGATGGCGGCGGTGAAATCGTCCGGCTGCTGAAGACCGGCAGCGCCTTTTATGCCCCCGCCGCCGGCGCGGTGCGCATGGCCCAGGCCATACTTCGTAATGAGCGGCAGGTGCTTCCCTGCGCGGCATATCTGAACGGCGAATACGGTCTCAGCGATATTTATATGGGGGTGCCCTGCCTCTTGGGCAGGGGGGGCGTAGAATCTCTGGTGCAGTTGGACTTGACCGATGAGGAAACGGCGGCGCTTCATCACTCCGCCGGGGAGGTGCGCGAGGGTATTGATGGACTCCGTCAACTGGGACTTTTGTAAAGGATGGCAGGATGCTTGCCTGCATAGGCCGGCCCCGTACGTCTTCGGCGCTGTATTGATGTTATAATGCTTGGTTGCAGGGCGTGGTTTCCATGCCCTTGGGATTCGGTGCGGGCTTATAAGACACAGGAGGGCGGTTATGCGTGCATGGCGTTTTCATGAGACCGGTGACATTGCAAACCTGGTATTGGAAGAGACGGATGTGCCGGCGTTGGAACGGGGGGAGGTGTTGGTTCGCTTGAAATGCGCCTCCTTGAATCCGGCCGATCGCTATCTCGTACAGGGGCAATATCCGCGCGCCGGGACCCCTCCCTTTACACCTGGCCGGGACGGGTCCGGCATCGTGCTGCATGCGCCATCTGGCGGGCGATTCAGGGAAGGAGATAAGGTTTGCATTCTAGGCGGCCTTACGGGTGTCTCGGCACAGGGTACCCTGGCGGAGCGGTGCGCCGTTCCCGAGGAATGGCTGTCGCCAATACCCGAAGGGTGGACCTTTGAGCAGGCCGCCGCCGCACCGCTGGTGCATTTGACCGCGTGGCGCGCCCTGAAGGTATGCGGCGGATTGACGCACGGGGAAACCGTAGTTATTACGGGCGCGTCAGGCGGGGTGGGCACAGCGGCCGTGTTTCTTGCAAAAGCCTGCGGCGCCCATGTGATTGCCCTTTCAAGGGATACGGCAAAGCGGAAAACGCTTGAGGCAATGGGTGCAGATGAAACGGTGGACACGAATGCCCCGGCGCTGGAGCGGGAGGTTCGAAAAGTGGCTGGAGACGCGCCAGTTTCCCTTGTTATTGACACCCTGGGCGGCCCTTTTCTGGAAAAGTGCCTTCGTATCGTCGGGTCCCATGGACGCGTTATGGTGGTGGGGCTGCTTGCGGAGGTAACTTCGGAAATTACCCTCGGGCTCCTTATTCACAAAAATATCCGCGTGCAGGGCCTCAGCGTGAGCGCCTTTACCCCGGACCAGGCGCAACAGGCCTGGGCGGAAATTCTGGCCTGCTATGAAAAAAGCAGCAAGCGTCCCATCATCAGCCGTATCTTTGACATGGAGGAGGTGCAGGATGCTTTCCGGCATTTGAAGGAGGGTCCCCTGGGAAAAGTGGTGATCCGGATAGAGGATCACTGAGCGTCCTGCAGCCTGACCGTATCAGGCGTCCACGGCCTCCGGCGGCGCTTCGGGAGCCATTTCTTTTATGCCGATATGAAGCGAAGCCAGAAGCACGGCTATGGGCGGTGAAAGCAGATTGAAAAAACAGAATGGCAGGTAGGAAAAGGTGGATACGCCCAGAACGCTGGCCGCAAAAGCGCCGCAGGTGTTCCAGGGCACCAGCACGGAGGTGAGCGTGCCGCCGTCTTCCAGGGCGCGGGAGAGATTGCGGGCGTCCAGGTTCCGGTTGCGGTATTCCAGACGGTACATCCTGCCGGTCAGCACGATGGCCAGGTACTGTTCCGCCAAAAAGATATTGACCAGAATGGTGGTGCCTATGGTTGCCGTGATCAAACTGGCCGCGCCGCGCACATGATGCAGGATGGCTGCGGATATGCGCTGCATCAACCCTGTTGCCTCCATGGCGCCCCCAAAGAACATGGCGGAAAGAATCAGGGATATGGTGTCATACATGCCTGACAGGCCGCCTTGTGATAATAGGGAATCCAGCGATTCCTGTCCGCTTTCCAATACGAATCCGTTGTAAGCGGTCATTACTAGCAATATGTACCGTTCATGCCAGACCATCAGGGTTCCGTCAGCGGCCATGAAGCGCGCGGGCTGAAACAGGAGTGCTGCGGCTCCCCCCAGCAAGGCGCCCAGGGTTAGCGCGGGAAGGGCGGACATGCCCCGTGCGGCCAGGATGATGATCAGCAAAGGAATCAGGAGCAGCAACCAGTTTATGGAAAACATGGATTCGATGCCTGATAGTATTACCTGCACGGAGTTAATGTTAAATTCAGCAGGTTTGTAAAACAGGCTTATGCCTGAGAAAAGAAGCAGGGTGATGGTGTAACTCGGAATTGTGGTATACAGCATGTGGCGCACGTGGGTGAATAGTTCGCTTCCCGCGATGCCGGGCGCCAGGTTGGTGGTGTCGGAAAGGGGGGACATCTTGTCGCCGAAATAAGCGCCGGAAATGATGGCGCCCGCCACCAGCGGATCGGGAAAACCCAGGGCTCTGCCGATGCCAAGGAGCGCTATGCCCACCGTGCCCATGGTGGACCAACTGCTGCCCACGGAAAGCGACACAATGGAACACACGATACAAACTACCGGTAGGAATATAACCGGGGTAAGGATTTTAATGCCGTAGTAAATCATGGTGGGCACAATGCCGCTGAGAATCCAGAGCCCGATCAGGGCGCCCACGATCAACAGGATCAGCATGGCTTCCATGGCGAGCACGATGGATTTTATTGCCCGTGTTTCAACTTCCCGGTAACGCAGGCCGAGATAAAGGTGGCCCAGAATGGCCACCAGTATGCCGCAAAGCAGCAGCGCGATCTGGTTGGGACCGGAACTGGCCGAATCGCCGAATAAAGACACATTGAGTACGATCAGTCCGATGAGAAGCGCGCAGGGAAGTAGCGCAAGCCGTAAAGATGGGGTGGGACGTTGTAGTGTTTCCATGGATTTATGCCTCTTTTCCGGGTACTATAGCGCAAAGCAGGCGGGCATTGAAACCCCCTGAATTCACGACAAAGTCTTGTTTTGCCCTTTAAAAATCAGTATTGTAAAAGGCGGGAAAACGTAATGAAAATGAAATGGAAACACTCTATGTGGTCATTCGTGCTTTTGTTGCCGGTCCTGGCCGTGCTGCTTCTGTTCTTCGGGTACATCTTTCAGGAAAAAGTATTGTTCCCGGCGACTTCGGGAATTGACCGGACGCCCGCGTCTCCGCCGTTTAATTGGGCGTATGAAGAGGTCTTCTTGGAGGTTGGCGGAGAGAAGACCCATGGATGGTTCATACCCTTGGAAGAGGCCGGGAAGACCGTCCTTTTCAGCCATGGGAATGCGGGCAATATTGCCGGGCGCCTGGAGTCCATTCAACTCCTCCGTTCCATGGGCTTTTCCGTGTTTGCCTATGACTATGGTGGCTATGGGTTGAGCACCGGGCGGCCTTCTGAACAACGCATCTGCGCGGATGTCGAGGCTGCCTGGAATTACTTGACTGTGGACCGGGGCATCTCCCCCGCAGAAATTGTGTTGTTCGGGCGTTCCCTGGGAGGCGCGGCCACGGCGTATCTGGCCTCCAATGTAGTGCCGGCCGCTGTTATCCTGGAAAGCACCTTCACTTCCCTGCCCGGTGTGGTGAGGGATATGCCGCTGGGCAAGTTCCCTTCAAAGGGCATCAGGCATCAGTTTCCTACTCTTGAACGGGTTCGTGATATCCATGCGCCCCTGCTCGTTGTCCATAGCAAGGAGGATACCTTGATCCCCTTTAAACATGGCCAGGCCATATTCGAGGCGGCAAATACGCCGAAAGAATTTTTGGAAATCCGCGGAGATCACAATATGGGCTTTGTGCAGTCCATGGACGATTATGTCGCGGGCTGGAAACGTTTTTTTGAGACGATTTAGGCGGTGCGCTTGTTCCGAGTATTTTAATAAGGAGAGTGTCATGGCGAATGCAACAACATATTTCGGTAAATGTTTCTGCGGGGTGGTGCTACTTTCCGCGCTATTGGTCGTCGGAGTATCGGCACAGGATGTCGCCAGGCCTGAACACCCGAATCCCCAGATGATGCGCACGGATTGGATCAATCTCAACGGTGCGTGGGACTTTGCCGAAACGGACGAAGCTGTTTCATTCCTGGGGGATGCCTCGTATCCGGATCGTATCACGGTTCCCTTCTGCCGGGAAAGCGCCCTGTCCGGGCTGGGAAGGACCGGTTTCATGAAAAACGTGTGGTACCAGCGTCACTTCGAAATTCCGGAAACCTGGCGTGATAAGCGCGTTCTGTTCCATGTGGGCGCCTGTGACTGGAAGACGGCCGTATATATTAATGATGCATTGATTGGGGAACATACCGGCGGCAGCGCCGCATTTTCTTTTGATATCACCAAGGCCCTGAAGCCCGGTATGAATACGGTGATTGTCCACGCTTTTGATGATACCTGCAGCGGCCTGCAGGCTTGCGGTAAACAATCTCAGAAACTGGAAAGTTACGGATGTCTGTATACGCGCACCACGGGTATCTGGCAGACGGTATGGCTGGAGGCGTTGGGGGAAACGGGCATTAAGCGTTTTGAGGCGGTGCCGGATATTGAGGGCGAATGCCTGCATCTAAAACTTTATCTGGACAACCCTGGAAACGGAATAAGCGTATCCGTCGTCGCGAAAACCGATGGAAAAGAGGTAGGCCGCATGCGTGTTGCCGGGCTGGGTACCTCTGTCGGGTTCACGTTGCCCGTGTCGAACCCGCGCCTTTGGAGCGTGAAAGATCCGTTCCTCTATGAACTCGAAATGACGGTGCTTGCCGGGGAAACCGTTCTGGACCGGGTGTCCTCCTATTTTGGCATGCGCGAGGTCGAAATCAAGGGACGCGCCATCCTGATTAATGGCGAGCCAGTGTTTCAGCGGCTGGTGCTGGACCAGGGATTCTACCCGGACGGCGTCTGGACCGCGCCCACGGAAGAGGCACTGAAGAACGATATCCTCTTATCACAGGCGGCGGGGTTTAATGGCGCACGGCTTCATCAAAAGGTGTTCGAACCGCGCTTTCTCTATTGGGCGGATAAACTGGGCTACCTGGTGTGGGGCGAGTTTCCCAATTGGGGGATGGATTACGCGAATGAAATCGCGCAAAAACCGGTTGTCGCGGAATGGGAGGAAATCGTGTATCGGGACTTCAATCACCCGTCCATCATCGGCTGGTGCCCCTTCAACGAGACTCCGCCTTCTGCGGCCTCGCTGCAGAAAATGGTCGTGGATCTTACCCGGCGTATTGACAGTACCCGGCCGGTCCTGGAATCCAGCGGCTATGAACATGCCTATCCAAAGCCGATGCTTCTGGACGCCCATGATTATGATCAGAACCCTGAATCCTTCGGTAAACGATGGGCACCATCGGTGTTTGAGACAACCCTTCCCGCGCGATATGGCATCGGCCCGGTCGCTATGCCTGTTCCCTTTTTCGTGAGCGAATACGGCGGCATCGGCTGGAACCTGAACCCGGACGCCTGGGGCTACGGCAATACGCCGGCATCCCTGGACGCCTTCTACGCGCGTTATGACGCGCTTACTAAAGTCTTGCTCGACAACAGGTATATGTTCGGATTTTGCTACACACAGCTGACCAATGTCGAACAGGAACAGAATGGTGTCTATAACTATGATCGGACACTCAAGTTCGATATCGCGCCCATACGCGCGAGCAATAGCTGGCCTGCCGCCTATGAGCAGAACCCGCCCATAGAGGAGGCCTCGGAAACTCTGGCGTGGACGGTGCTGGTCGGCGCCCAGCCCGACGGTGATACGGCCGCCCTGTGGCGCTATACGGAAGCGGATGCGCCGGACGGATGGGAACAGCCCGCTTATGATGATTCCAGCTGGAAGGAAGGCAAAGGCGCTTTCGGACACAAGGAAGGCTCTGAAAAGTTCATCACCACCCCCTGGCAGGGGAAGGATATATGGTTGCGAAGCACGTTCACTTACGACGGCGCCTCTTTCCAAAAGGCCATGCTGGTCATTCATTACGACAATGACACCACCGTGTATCTGAACGGCAAACCTATGTTCACGGCGGATAAATGGAATGACACGTATGCCGGGGTGGAGGTGACCGATGCGGCGCGTCCGCTGCTGCAGGAGGGTGAGAATACCATCGCGGTGCACACCCGGCAGGATACTGGGGGCCAGTTCATTGATCTGGCCCTGCTGATTGGATCCGGGTCCGAATAGCGGCGCTAAAAGCGGTGCAACTCTGTGGCAGAGTATCATATAAACAGGCCTACATTCCAAGTATTTCTCATCCACCAATCTGATCTTCTCCTCGTTCCCAAATTCCATTTGGGAACGCTAGCTCTCATGAAATACCATTTCTCTTTTCGCATGGTTCAGTCTTGCGTATTTCGTCGTTTTACAATTTTTGCGAAGTGGAACTTCGCGGACAAGTGCTTTCCCAAGTACCACTTGGGAGCGAGCGTAAAAGCAGCGCCCTTTTTTCATACACCTCGACACCGATATACTGGGTGATGTATGTTTGGTTTTATTGCAGAAGCCTTATCAAGGAGCAAGTCCATGTTTTCTAATTCCCAAAGATTGGGTATTACTGTGATCGTGTCCCTGGCCGCGTTTGTCTGCGCGAGCGCGGAACTCACGGACCATTGGGGGCCATGTCCCCCTTCGCCGGCTGTGGTAAATTCAGTGACCGTTTCGCCACTGCAACAGATTGTTTCATTGCGCGGTGAGTGGGACTTCGTTACGGACCCGATGCTCATGGGGCGGCACCGCATGGGCAAGGGGCCGGAATGGAATGAACCGGACTGGAGCGGTGTTCGTGCCATAACGGTTCCGGGATGCTGGGAGGCCCAGGGGGTGGGCGAGCCGGGCATGAGCCTGCCCTGGGACCCGCCCTTTGACCGCATTCCGCGCCCGATAAACCATCTGTATATGGGAACCGCGCGGTACCGCCGGTCCGTGGATATTCCGGCAGATTGGCAGGGGAAACGGATCTGGCTGAAAGTGGGGGGCGTACGCACGGAGGCGTGGTTCTGGGTGAACAAGCAGCGCGTTGCCCATCTAAATACCTATTGCGGCGCTTATAAGTATGATATCACCGGTCTTGTGACGCCAGGCGAGACGGCGGAACTGGTCGCGACGGTGCGAAACGATACGCCCAGTCGCAAGGGTTGTATGACCGCCTATCACCGCTTTGGAGGGTTTTACCGGGATATCGAATTGGAAGCCACGCCAGACTTGAGGATAGAGGATGTGTGGGTGCGCGGTGACATAGAAAAACCTGCGGCACTGGTAAATATCAGCCTGCGAGGCGGGGGAGGCGATACCCCTGCAAACGTGACGGTGGACATTCAGGTAAAATCCCCTGACACTGAGGTCGTGGGAACCTTGCGCCGGGAGGTCGTATTAAACGAGACCGGCGGTGCCGACATCACCTGTGAAGTGCAGTTGCCCGGGGCGCAACTCTGGACGCCCGAGTCGCCGGACTTGTATGTGGCCGAGGTGACTTTGCTGGAAGGCGACATACCCCTTCACGGATGGAACGAACGCTTCGGCCTGCGCAAACTGGAAGTGCGGGGAGACCGCTTTTTCCTGAACGGCAAACCTTTCCTGGCGCGCGGGTATGGCGATGATTATATCTATCCCTTGACGCTCATCTCGCCGCCGGACCGCGAGGTGCACAGGAAACACCTGCGTATTGCCAAGGAGGCGGGGTTCAATTATGTCCGGCATCACACCCACTGTGAAATTCCGGAGCACTATGAGGCGGCGGACGAAATCGGCATCCTTATTCAGCCGGAACTGCCCTACTATCACGATATCACCACCGAGGGTTTTGAGTTCGATCCCATGCGGGACCTGGCGGAACTGTATCGCCATTACCGACGCTATGTGTCTTTCGCTTCTTATTCCCTGGGCAATGAAGGCCATATCGGCACGCCCCTCGATCGGGAACTGTACCAATGGGCGAAACAGAACGACCCCGATCGGATTTTCCAGCATCAGGACGGCGGCTGCAACATGCAGGGCAACACTGATTATTACACACCGAACGGGTACGGCCTGGCCTCGTCCATCAATCCCTGGGCGCCGGGCGCGTTCGATGCCCTCGAAGCGCCCTTCATCGCCCACGAGTATCTGAACCTCGGCATCAAGATGGATCCCCGCAACGCCCTGAAATTCACAGGCGCCATTCCGTCGCCCCGTTCTCTGGAAGACTACGAAGCCTCCTTGGAAGCGGCGGGACTCGACCGCGCCTGGGGCGACGCTTGTCTCGATGCCGCCCACGCGCTGCAGGGCTATTACCAGAAGCGGGGACTTGAATCAGCACGCCGCGATCCGGCCTGCGACGGGTATTCCTATTGGACCATTGTCGATGTCATGGTGGAACAGGCGGGCACTTACACGGGACAGGGTTTCCTGAACGCCTTCTGGGAGGAGAAGCGGGGGGGATTGACCCTGGATCAGTTCCGCCGTTTCAACGGGCCGACCGCCCTGCTGGCCACCATCACCCCGGAGAGTGCCATCGCCGTGTCCGGGGATACCTGCACCGCCGGGTTGTGGATATCGCATTTTACCGGTGAAACTTTGGAAGAGGCGCGTATCGGCTGGCAGCTGGTGGCCGGGGAGGCTCTTTTGGCGGAAGGCACTCTGGACCTCGTTGCGGTATCTCCCGGCGACGTCAAGGAGGTGGGAACGGCCTCTTTCACGGTTCCCGAACTGGACGCGCCGATTCACGCCGTTTTCGAGGCCCGGCTCGAGGACACCGATGTCGTGAACGCCTGGGATCTCTGGTTCTTTCCGAAACGCGTGAGGAAAGACGGCACGACAATCGCTGTCACCGATGACCTGTATGAAGTACTGTCGGTCCGGTATTCGGGATTGGCAAAAGCCGGCACTCCCGAAGCGGCCTCCGCCGGCGTTATCCTCGGTTCCGGGGACCATCCAGACTTACTGGCAGCGGTGGAGCAGGGCAAGCGTGGCCTCATGATCGGTCCTGCCGGGGGTAAGCCGAATATTGAACTCGGCTGGTGGTGGCTGGGCGACCAACTGGGCACCGCCTTCGCCAACCATCCCGTATTCGGTGATTTTCCCCACAGTGGCATCCTGAACCCCCTCTGGTTCCGCCTCATCAAAAAAGGGCTCCCCCTTCCACTCACCCAATACGGGGAATTTGAGTACCTCGCGGTCGGCGAGGGACAGACCCAATACTTCGCGTACATCATGGAGAAAAAGAACCCCTCAGGCTCGCCGTTCCTGATGACCCACGGCATGGACCTCCTTGCTGACACCCCGGAAGGCGCGTACCTTTTGGATGCAATGATTGCATATATGCAGGGTGAAGATTATCACCCCTGATACTTTCTATTACAGCCCCACTTCATCTATGGCAAAGGATGTGGCAGTGTCCTTGGGTCCTTGTCCTACCTATCCTGCCCATTCTACCCGTCCTACAGGTCCTATAGGTCCTATGGGTCCTACTTCCCTTGCCGCCCTGAAGTAAATTTGCTAACCTCTACCAGAAATACCGGATGCCGTCCCAGGCAACTTTAAGGATGGTAATGGGGTTCTTCGGGATGGCGTGGGGGAATAATCGCGTCGCGATGCGGAACACGGCGAAACTGAACCCGGCTTTTTTCGCCAGCCCAAGCGGGATGGGCCCTTTGATCAGGGCCCGTGCGAAGGGCAGCAGGAATCCCGGCACCGTGCAGTAGAAGGTGCCCAGGCAGGCAATGCGTGCCTGGATCTTTTTCTCTTTTAGCGTGTAGGTGTTCAAGGGGCTCATGGCGGAAAAACGGGTGAGGAAATCAGCGTCCGGCGGCATATAGCCGTGCTCGATGGCGTAATCGGCCAGCTCGGTGCCGCGCGAGGGGCTGCACACGCTGAAGGTCGGCACCGTCAGCCTCAGGCCGCGCGTGAAGTTCAAAGAGTTGAAGTCATCTTCAAGCGTGGTGCCCGGAATGCCGATCATGGTGTTGCCATAGGTTTTGATGTTGTATTTCCGGGCGAGGTCAAAGGCGCGGCGCATTTCTTCATCGGACAGCCCGCGTTTCAAGATGCCGTTTCGGATAGGCTCGGAACCGGCCTCGACCGCCATGGAGATGGAATAGCACCCGGCCGCCTTGAGCAGCTTCGCCGCCTCTTCCGTGAAGGTGTTCGGGCGCATCAGGCAGTAGAAGGGGATGCCGATGCGCTTGGGGTATTGCTCGGAAAACTCACGCAGCCAGTCGTCCACGGTGAGCGAAAAGGTGTCGTCGAAAAAGCGGATGAACCGCACAGGCGGATAGCGCTTGATGACATGCTCCACTTCCGACAGCAGGTTGTCCACGGAACGGCGACGCAACAAGGGGCCGCATTCCTTGAACATGCGGTTGTACACGTGGTTGTAGCAGAAGGTGCAGTGGTATGGGCAGCCACGGGACGCCATGAAGGAGCGCAGCCCGGTCTGGGGAATATAGGGCACGGCGTCATAATAAATGTCACGGTCGGCGAAGGGTAACTGGTCAAGTTCTTCGCTGTTGAGTTTTTCACGGAGTTGGGCCCCTTCGCCGGTCAACCCGATATTCGGAATGCCTTCGAGGGACTCACCTTTTTCAAGCCGTTCCAGCAATGCGGGCAGGGCGCGCTCGCCGTCGCCCTGGCAGATGGCGTCCAGTTCCAGCGTATCCAGAATCCCGGGGCTGAAGGTGGGGTGTGGGCCGCCCATGATGCGGAACACGCGCTGGCCTGAAGCCTTCAGGTATTCCCGAAGTTTTTGGTCCGCCGGGGCGAAGGCCTCCAATTCGCTACCGATGACGCTGTACGCGACCACGTCGGGTTTAAGCGTCTTTACCTGGTCCACCAGGTCATGCTTTTTCAGAAGGGTAAGGCTGACCTTGTGGCCGGCTTGCTTGCAGATGGAGGAAAGCAACATGACGCCATGAGGTTCAATGGCGTAGGGGATGTTCAACACAAAAAGTACATGCATGAATGAAAAGTGTCCATTGAAAAGGCGGGCGACAGACCTGCACGGGAAATACGTGTCCTGAGCGCCTGCCAACTGCGTCAATAGTAGCAGATGCACTCCGCTTCTATCAACGGCAATCGGCGCGGATCAGATGTTTTCCGGACGGTATAAAAGTGCCAAGGCCCTTAAAGAGCGGGGACAAGCCTGCTGGCCGGGCATGCAGGGAGGCGGATTTTGATTGCTAAGGGTAAACTCCCTATCATATAGGCATGAACCCACAGGACAATAAAGGCTTTGCGAATGACGTACCGTCCGCGCGGCGCGATGGAACCGCCTCCCGTTCCCGGAGGCTGAATACGGTTTTGTTGGTGATGGTGTTGCTGATCGGGCTGGCCATTCGGCTGGCCTATCTGTGGGAATTACAGCGGAACCCCGATTTCCAGATCCCCATGCTTTTTCAGACGGACATGGGCTTTATTGACAATTCCGCTATGGATTACGCCCAAAAGGCGCGGGCCTGGTTGAACCTGCCTCCTATAGAACCGCGTTTTGAGCGCAATATCGTCTGGCGGCACAATCCGGGCGATCCCCAGTTGCGTCCGCCAGCCTACACCTTCTTCCTTTCCACGCTGTATTTTCTGATGGGGGATGCGCAGTTCGGTGTGCGGCTCGTTCAGATGCTTCTGGGGTTATGTAGCGCCTTGCTCGCTTATTCCCTAGGCAAAAAACTGTACAGCCAGGGCGCAGGCCTGCTGATGGCCACGTTTATGGCCCTGTATTGGCCTTTTATCGTTTATGAGGCCTCGCTGCACGAACCAGTGGTAATGATATTTTGTTCGCTCCTGTTTCTGAATGCGGCGCTCCGCTGGCTACATAGGCTCAATTTTAAAAATGCCTTGGGTATGGGTCTCGCCTGCGGGTTATATACCCTGTCCGCTTCCTCTATTATTCTGTTCCTGCCCGTATTACTTTGCTGGATGCCATGGGTGCTGGTGCGCGCTCAGAGAAAGGCGGTCGCTGCGGGCGCGAGAAGGAAGGTGGAAGTTTCTGGGGAGACCGGAAGCCCGGGAGCGGGAGCGGCCCAGACGCGGACCCCGGAAGGCGGGTTCCTGCACTGTTTCCTGTTAAAAACCGTCGGACAGATGGTACTTGTGCTGGTTGCGTTTTTTGTCCCTATACTGCCGGTGACGGTTTCTAATTATCTTGAATCGGATCGTTTCGTATTGAACAGCTTCGGCCATGGCATCACTTTGTATATTGGAAACCAGCCTGAGTCCAGGGGGTATCTGCGTGGGGCGGACAATCTCTTGGACACCTATCTCGGCGAAGAATTTAAAGACTTGCGCGTGGACGAAAAAGTGGCGCGCATAGACGACTGGTGGCGCTGGGCGGCTATGGCGCGCCGGGAAGCCAGAACGCAGATACTGAATAATCCCGTGTGGTTTCTGAAACTCACCCTTAAACGGGCTGCCCTGTTCTGGACGCCGAAAGAGATTTCCCAGAACATCACGGAATACACCGACCGTTTGTTTTCAAGCATTCTCTATTATATTCCGGGAAACTTTGCCTTTGTCTATGCGCTTTTTATCGCAGGATTGTTATGTTATTTCGGCACGCTTCTCAGGGGAGGCCGGCTCAGGCGGTTGGGGAATCCCTGTCCGGATACCTGGGACACCTGCGTGGCTGCCGAAGGGTACACCCTCATCCTGCTGCTGATTCTGGTCTGGTACGGCCCCATTATTTTCTTGTGGGTCTCCGCCCATTTCCGGGCACCCATCCTGCCCGCCCTCTTCGCCTTTGCCGCACTGGCCCTGTGCCGGCTGGATTATTTTCTGAGAACGCGCAATCTGTTCATGTGTTTCACCTGGTTTATCATTGTGTTTCATGTCGCCCTGGCCGGCTGGTTTATCCCGGTGTCTTATGATGAGGATATTCAGTCATGGCTGTATTTCCGCATGCAGCACTATGAGGCGAAGCAACAGCCGGAAAAAGCCCTGGCTGTGGCGAGGCGTGTCGTGGAACGCGCCCCGGATCATTTGTTCGCCAGGCGTGTATACGCCCAGAAACTGTTGGATTTGGACCGCAAGAAAGAGGCCCTGGTGGAGTATGAAAAAGTACTGCCGCGCCTGGCCGATCCCTACCGCCTGGCGGAAGTGGCCGAGATCGTCGGGCTGCTGCGCCGCGATCTGGGGGATAACCAGGGCGCCCAGTCCGCCTTTCTCCGGGCTATCTACAATGATTCCAGGCGCTCCAAAGCCCTCCATGGACTGGGTAATATCGCTTTTGAATCCGGGAATTACCTGGAAGCCATTCAATACCTGGAACAGGCGAAAAAAGTCAACCCGGAAAACTCGAACACCTATTTCCTGCTCGGCATGGCCTATAACGGCTACGGCGACGCGGAGCGGGCGGAAGCGGCCTTTCGCGGGGGAATACAAGTAGACACGAAGGACGCGTGGCCCCTCGTCGGCCTGGCCGACCTGCTGGTGAGCGCCGGGCGGACCGAAGAAGCCTGCGCTCTCTACGGACAAGTCCTGGTCCTTGATCCCAAAAACGCCCAGGCCCGGCAAGGTCGGGAAAACCACTGCCAACCGGAACTACCCGCTCCCCCGGCGCCCGCTGCACCCTCTGCACCCTCCGTAGATCCCGCAACCCCTGCAGCCTCGCTAGACCAGGATCCTGTGCCTCCCGCAATCTCCGAAGTCCCACCAGAACCTGCAGCACCTACAGATGGTGTGACTCCAGCACCCTCCCCACCTACTGCAACCCCCGTAGATCCCGCAGAGCCCGCAGTCCCCGAAGCCCCCGCAACGCCGCCAGCCTGATCTATTGGTGACCTTGTATAATGTCCGACAAGGTCCGATGGTGTCCGACTCCGTCCGACACGGTCCGAAAGAACCTCCACCGCCCAGGGCACAGCGAAGTTCAGCCGTTTTCTTGACTGTTGAGGTGTTTTTTGCTACACTAAAACTCTCCTGAGCGGGACTAACTCAGTTGGTAGAGTGCCAGCTTCCCAAGCTGGATGTCGCGGGTTCGAACCCCGTGTCCCGCTCCATTTCATTAAGCATGCAATTCGGATGAGTAATATCTGAAAGTGGTTTGTCACAGAAGGTTACTCATAGCAATCCAGTAACCAACGGCAGTTGATAATCTTTTCGGCTAAATCAAGGGGCAGGTAAAAGTATTGGCAGGAGGGTTCGAAGCCGATGCGGGAGTCTTCGTTAGCCAAGGCGAAGAGTTGCCGGGCGAGGTCGATTTCATTTTTCAGACACTTCCGGATGTCCGCCTTCAGGGTATCGCGCTTCGGGGATGACAGCGTGTCTGCCGCGGCGGCGAGTTTGTCGCGGGCCATGATAAACCGGGCCTGATTGGCAACCGACTGGAAGTGGAGGGCTGCCGCGCGGGCCAGGCGGAGATCGGATAAAGCATCAGCCTGGCGATCAAGCGGGGTCAGTTTCACCGCAGCCTCTAAGTTTTGGATACCGCTGAACCATTCTCCGGCTACCTTCTCAAATTGTGCCGCAAATACTTCAGGCGGATAAGGGCCGCGCCATCCGTCCAGATCATCATAGGGGAAGCCCCACATGGTCGCACTGTAACCGGTGTCGGCCGGATGCAGCGGATTGGCGGGACCGCATTGGACCGGGGAGGTGTAGACCACGCTGATATGAAAGGGATATTCCCGAAATCCGTTACTCAGGCGCGTCCACGCTTTCCGGGCATAGGGTGCGCCATCGGGACCGAAGCGTTCCAGGGCGATTGTATTTAACGCGGTCTCGATATCGGGTTCCGGCATGGCGGCCACATTCGCGGCGAGCTGGAAGTTGGGAGAAGGATACCCGCCCATTGTCCAGCCGATGAGCATGGCGTTCATGTCTGCCGCCAGCCGCAGATTGCGGCAGTGTTCGGCGATCAGGTCCATCACGGGCAGGTAGGGCATCGTGGCAATCTCGCAGGTATTGTTAAACTGAATTTCCGTTCCGATCTTCAGTCCCGCGTCGCGCGCGGCTTTCCATTCCACCTGCGCCCGGGGGCCCGGCCCCACGGAGGATATGGAATATTCTCCCACGACGCTTTTAATGCCACCGCGCTCGATAGGCAGGCTCCACTCGCTTACGGACATGAGGCAGACGGATTTCGGCAACCGCGCGATAATATCCGGCGCCTCCCCGTGGCCCCGCCATCCCCAGTCCGATATTAATACGGCAGCGTTTGGATTTCCCTGATGGACGCCCTCTTCAATCGCGGAAACGACTTCACAGAGAATGTCAGCGTCAGTGCGGTCTTTACACCGGGGGCAGGCGCTCCAGCCGCCGTGGGAGGCACAGTTGGTGAGATTTTCTGAGGCCGTAATGGCATATACGCCGCCCAAGCCCGGCACTTCCCTGAATATATGGGCCAGTGTTTCGGTCATCCAACGGCGCACCTCCAGCTGTGAAGTGCAGAGCGCGGCCAGGTCTCCTTCAACGACCCCC
Source organism: Candidatus Hydrogenedentota bacterium (assembly GCA_012730105.1). GTDB lineage: Bacteria > Hydrogenedentota > Hydrogenedentia > Hydrogenedentales > CAITNO01 > JAAYBJ01. Next base: position 29,295 of record JAAYBJ010000013.1, on the reverse strand, counting down.
TGCGCTTCCGGACGGTCCTTAAAAAAAGACAAGGGCATTGCGCGGGGTTCATTCAGGTACAGATATACCCGGATGCCATACCGTTTCGCGCGTTCTGTCAAGGCGCGCAGGGTTGACAGGCGTTGCTCATGCCCTTCGCCGAACTCCGGAAAGGTAGATCCGCCCGGCGCCAGGTCGCGCAGCAGCCCTTGCAGCCACACGCCATTGATTCCGGCCGCCGCCAGGCGGTGCAACAGGCCGTCCGGATAGGGATTCAACTCCGGGTTCAGCAGAGGGTCGCCGTATACCGCCACATAGGAATAGACCATTCGGATGGGCCCGGCCCCGTTTCCGTTGACGGGCAAAGGCTTGTCCGGGGGATGGCTTAACTGACGAACGAAATCAAATCGTGGTTCGCTCGGTTCACGAAGCGCCCTGCCGAATTCCGCCTCAAGCGTTTTGCGAATTTGCGCAGCCTGGGCTTTTGCTGTGTCGTCCGGGGGTTGGTAGCGGAGAACTTCACAGGCCGGTTTCAGGCGGCCCAGTTTAATCCAGAGAAAATCCTCCTCCCGCAGCGTAAACGCCAGGCGTTCCGGAGTCATTTCCACCAGTTTGAGCAACTGCGCGTAGGGGAGCAGGTGCCAATTCCGCCGGATAAGTGTGGCATATCCCCGTTTGAGCATCTCCGGCGGCACCAGTGGCGTGGGGGAGAGGCCCATGGACTCGGCGATCGCTGTCACCTCTTCACCCGAGGCGCCAAGTATATGCGCCAGTTTCTCCGGCTCCACGGCATTCCAGTTCCGCCAGACGAACTCATGCACCCGGTCCGGGAAGTGGTGGCTGACGATGGGTGTCGGCGTGTCACCCTGCGGGAAGGGGTCCTCCGGATTGGCTTCTCCCGCCGAAGCAGAAAAGCACAATAGTGCCAGAAGGGAACTTGAAAGCAGTTTTGATACTGACATACGCTTGGTTCCTGAACAGATTGCGAAATTACGTGTACTATGGATAACGAAAATAGGCGGTCTACGCTACTTGGAGTTTACAGCCGAGCCGTTGTTTTTACTTGAAGCCCGTTGTTCCCAACCCGTTTCCTTGAGGGTGCCTTTTAACACAAATTCCGGGTGATGCCCGAAATATTCACCCTGCCAAAGAAATCCGGCCGTTTCACCGGGAAACATGTAAGCGGTGTCATTCACAATGACGGTGATCGTGGCAACATCGTCAAAGGGCAGATAGGTCGTTGTGCCGTACAGGTTGGTTCGGGTATCGTACACGAAGCAATGGTTATAGTAATGCGTGTCTTTGATCTTTGGATGATTTTCCCATGTGTCACCGATGGTGGAGGCGTTGCCGTACTTCGGTGCCTGGCTGCAGTCAGGTTTCATGAAAGTATCGTATTGATAGCCGCAGGGAAGCAGCAGGTAACGGTTTTTATACACAATCCTTCCCGCGCTGGTGCCGGACCCGGAAATCGGAAGATCGCGCAGCCGCTCCCAGGTATCCGCCTCGGGATCATAGCGCCAACTGTCCACCACGTTGCAGTAATCTCCCGTTTCCGTTACCGCGAATCCACCGACGAAATAGAGGTTGCCGTCTACAACGCCCGTCGCGGGAAAGCCCCGGGGCGTGCCCGGGCATGGTGTTAATGGCTGCCACCCGTCTTTGAGGTTATTCACGTCAAGCATAATGAGCCGCGCGCCCAGCCGCTTAATCTTTCCCGTGCGATCGGTCAATGTGAAAAAGTATTTCTCGTCATAGTCGCATCCGCCCAGGCAGTAAATCCTGGAATCCACCGCGCACATTCCCGCCCATGCCGCCGGTGACGGCAGTGGCGGCAGTTCTTCCCACGCCCACTCGCCATTCGTGCGGGAAAGCCGGTAGCCGTCCTGGTAGGTGAACGGTTCGGAATAACTGAAGCCGCCCCACACATACAAGACATCATCGGTACAAATGCCCTCCATCGCCTGGCGCGGCGCGCCCGGCAGGGGCGGCAGTTCCACCCATCCCTTGTCTTCGTGGGCAAGGTCAAGACCCCAGGCCTTGTTCAGGAAGCCTCGTGGGTAAACACCGGGTTTCCAGTCATCATCGTACCCGCCGCAAAAGCCGCCCACGCTGACCAGCCATCCCTGAATCAGGGCAACATGATTGTCCTGCATACCTTGCGGCATGGGCGGGGCGGCCGACCAGTCCATCTCGAGCATCCGGGGCAGTTCCGCCTGCTGCTGCGGTTCGGGCGATGGAGGAATCTCGCCGAAAGAGACACCAGCTGACAAGAATGAACAAGCCAATACATAGGCGATAAGTATGCGCATACCGAATTCTCCCGATTTCTTTTGTAGAAAGGGTACCTGAAACCACATGGTGGATTCACGCTGCCGTCGAGGTGTGATCAGCATTGAAACCGTGGCAATGAGAGGGTTATGCTCTCGGGGGGGAAGTGCTCGTGTGACGGTATTCCGGCAATCAAGGAGAGAAAACATGAAACGATCAGCGCTATTGCTCGGCCTCATTTCCCTGGTGGTGCTCCCGATTACAGCGGCATGGGGCGGGGAACGGTGGGTGGACCCACGATGCACCCCGCTGGAGATTACCAAGTATGGTCCCTTTGTGAAGAATGATGACGGTTCCCTGCTCGTTATCGATAAGAACATCCTTCGCAGTAGCACTGATGGCGGGAAAACCTGGTCCGAAGATGGCACACCCATCGATCCCGGCCTCGATATTGCCGCGAACGGCCATGTGGGCCAGTTTATCCGGACCAAGGCCGGTACCCTCATCATCGCCTTTCTCGATATGTCTGCCTATAACTGGGATTGGAACAATGAAACCCAGGGCCCCAATCCCGGCTGTAAACTGGAACTTTGGACCATTCGCAGCGCCGACGGCGGCAAGACGTGGTCAGATAAGCAGCGCCTGCTCGACGGGTATAATGCGGATTTTATGGGGCTGGTGCAGGCGTCGAACGGAAGTATTGTGCTGGCCGCGGAGCATCTCGATCCGGAATTGCGCCGGTGGGTTGTTTGTTCTTTCGTGTCGGACGATGAAGGGGTTACATGGCGGCGGGGCAACTGGATTGACCTGGGCGGGCACGGCCACCATGACGGCGCCGTGGAACCTTCTCTGGCCGAGTTGTCCGATGGGCGCATGCTCATGGTCATTCGGACGAACCTGGATCGCCTGTGGTCGGCGTACTCGGAAGATCATGGCCGGTATTGGCGGGTGATACAGCCAATGAATCTTGACGCCAGCAGCGCGCCGCCGTGGGTATTGCGCCTGCAAAACGGACATCTCGCCCTGGTCTGGAATCGCCTGAATCCGGAGGGGGGCGTTGCGCCCAAGACGAAATCGGAAGGACCGAGCAGCGAATTCCCCGCCTCGTGGTTCCGGGAGGAACTTTCCATTTCCTTTTCTTCGGATGACGCCAAGACGTGGTCTGACCCCGTGGTGATTGCCCGAGAACCCGGGGGCCAACTTGCCTATCCCTACCTGTTTGAAGCGGGGCAGGACGACCTTTGGGTCATTACCCATTACGGAAGTGTCAACCCACCCCTGGCCGTCCGTGTCAAGGAGAGTGATTTTCTGCAACCGGTTACGGCAAACCCGTAATTGTCTTTTGTTAAACGAGGGCCTCTATTTCACTAGAGTATCGGTGTTTAGCCTTTAAAAACGAAGTTCAATATGTTTCCCAAATTTTTGTGAACACGAAGATTATGCCTCGTGTTTCGTAAACGTGTTTCGTAAACGTGCTTCGTAATCAGATTTCTGTTTTACGTTGTTTCCGATTACGAGCACGAGACACGAGCACGAGATACGAGCATGAGACATGAGCATGAGACATGAGCATGCGTACTATAAATCGTTAAAGGCAAGGCCCGCAGTGACGACTTATGGGTTACCATAAAACCAGTCAACTCCTACGCGCAAAACGTGGAGCCCGTCGCGCTGGTGATAGCTGATGATGGCCGTGTCATCCACAAAAAGAAGGCTGGGATACCCGTAGTCATCCTCCGGGTCGCCCATGATCACCCGTTCATTCTCCCAGGAATTGCCGTCGTCACGGGAGAGTATGGATACAAAGGGGGTTCTGCGACCGGGCTGTTCAATCCCCGGACCGGTGCTTCGAAGCAGCAGCAGGTCGCCCGTTTTAGGAATGCGCTTGATGTTCAGGGCTGAGGAGTTGGGCGGCAGCTTTAATTCCGGAACGGGCTGTCCCTCGGACCAGGATTCACCTCGGTTGTCCGAATAGGCGCGCGCCACGTAGCCGCTGTAGGTGCGCATAAGCATCATCAACCGGCTGTCCTTCAGTTCAACGACATGCGGTTCTTGGGCCTCCACGGGCAGCATGTTCACCATGTTCGCGCTTTCGCGCCAGCTATAGCCGTTGTCATCGGAATATACCGTGTAACTGACATACCCCGCGTGATCATCGCCGCTGGTGATCAGTTCGAATTCAATGGGCGCGATAATTCTGCCGGACGACAATTGAATGAATTTGTCGTTGTGGATGATGTTGTACCCGGGGTGGGGCGTGACGATAAACTGGTCGCCCCAGGTGGCCCCGTCATCCACGGAACGCCGATAATAGTTGTGGCCGAACAACGGGGTGGCCCCGGAACCGTAGATGATGGAAAACAGCAGGTGGCCGTTGGCCAGGCGCAGCAGGCTGGGATGGCAATAATAATCCTGTCCCTCGGGCTTGGGTCGGGCCAGAAGGGTGAATTCCTCTCCCCAGCTTTTGCCCCGGTCGTTTGAATACCTGCCGGCAATGGCGCCCTTTGACTGGCCCTCCGGGGTCATGGCCGTATAACAGAGCAACAAACGCCCGTCACCAAGTTCCGCCGCGCTTCCCGGCATGCCGCGATAGCCATAGGTCCCCTTTGGCAGCGGCACGAGGCACGTGTCTTCAAACACGGGTGCTTCCGCAAAGGTCCAAATGGTCACGGCTAGAAAGAAGAGCGCACAGACCGGGAAGAACAGTGCTCCGGACGGTACCGTGCCGTAACAACGGTGAAAACGATGCGTGAACATGGTGAATATCCTTTCACGTATAACGTAATTAGGGATCTCGGATAGACCACTGCATATTTTAGGTTACAAAAGGTATCTATTCCGTGGGTGGGGTGACGGGTGCGGAAAGCAAGGTGTCGCGCCGGGCAGGCAGTTGTTTTACGAGCGTTTCGCGCATCAGCGCCAGTTTTTCACTCAAAGAATAGGGCGTATACACGTAGTCCTGTTCGTACTGAAATCCGAGCCGTGAATCCCGGGAAGCCGCCAATAAGGCCAATTCCGTGCGCTCTATTTCCTCGCGAAGAAGGGCCTCCATCCGGTCAAGCAAGGGTATCGCTTTTCCCGAATCCTTTTCCGCCTCCAATTGCAGGCGCAGGTCTTCAAACTCCAGGATGGCGCCGTCGCTTTGCATCATCCTGTGCAGCTGCTCGGCTACAACCACTTCACGCACGGCCTGTTCGCGCGTGGATGCCGGGCTGCCCAGGGCTGCGGCACGGTACTGTTTCAACCCCGTTTCCATCAGGTCCGCCGCCTCGCGAAGGTACTTGAGAAAGAGCGGCAGCAGATTTGTTTCCGGGCCGGCTTCCACGCCGGTGGCTCCCCGGGCGTAGTTCTCCGCCATATTCACCTGGTTCGTGAAATCCGGGAAAAAGACCATGCGCGTGACCGTAAAGGGCCAGTACGGGTTGATCTGGGCGCCCAGGTATCCCTTCCACTTGTCATAATCGGTCCAGGAATACTTGAAGGTCATGGTTCGCAATGGCGGTTCCTGAAAGAAAATAGGATTGCCGACGGCATTATTGGTGCCAAAATTCGGCCCGGTGTCGGGAACCAGCCGAATGGCTTGGCTGAAGCAATCCCAAGCCCGGAGGACAGAATCCCGGTTGTTTTCCCCGAAATAGCGCGAGGCATGGGCGCCCAGTAGTTCCTCAAAGGGGGGCGCATCGCTCCAGCAGGTCCATGCCCGGAGATGGGTCATTAAATTCGGGGTGTAGCCGGAACTCCAGCTTTCCAGCGTGCCGTTCACCCCGTGCTTTTCCAGAGCCTGATACCGTTCATGCCACTGATAGGGAAAGGGGAGGTAGGGGATGGTCCCGTACTGCCACGACGCGAACGTGTCGGCCTTGCTGTAGACCTTCATGTTTCTTCGTCGCGCCTCGCCAATCTGGGCCTCGGTCACTTCCGCCGGTCCGATCTGGTTCAGGGAGTAGTCGCGCAGGTATCCCTGCATGCCCTCTAGTTTGAAACTTTTGCCGTTTTCCCAAGTCAGCAGAGGGATGGAGTCGCCCGGCAACTGCTGTATGAAATACTGTTTCACCTCGGCGTTTTGCGGGCGGAAGTCGATGTTGTATTCCCAGGGCAATACCTCTATGGCAGGATTGACGGCATGACACTCTTCCGTGACAATAGCCACGGCTCGGCTCCAGTTTCTTGCCCAATCCTGTACCGTTTCCTTGCTCGCGCCGTGATAACCGCCCCATTGCTTGTACCAGAAACCTTCCGTAAGCAGGATATACCCGGAAATGTCAGGGAACTGTTTGAGGATATCCCGCATCAGGAGGCGCAAGCCCTTCTCGCTTTCCGGGGTGCCCAGGTATTGATAAATGACTGGGGCGTACACCTTCAAGCCGAAGCGGGATGCCCGGTCGATCAGGTTGCGCATGCGCCCGGGATCCTGCCCGCGGGTGAGAAAGAGCATACGGCCGTAAAACTCGGTGGCGGTTTCCGCCGCGGTGCGGTCCCCGTTCGGGTTGGCATAACAAGAGGCGAAGATGCCGTCAAAACCATCGTGGGCCAGGTGGGCGAACAGGGTGTCGGGCCATTCCATCCACCCCATCCAGGAATGGACCATGCGCGTGTCATAGAGGCTGTGACGCACCGTTTTGAGGTCTCCGGGCAGGAAAGGGCCTCCGCGCAAGTCCATCCGCGCTTCCATGTTATAGAGACCGAACATGGCTCCCCGCTCATCGTAGCCGCATACGACCAGCCGTTCCTGTCCTGCAATGAGTGCATAATCCTTGGGACCGGAGAGTTCCGTTCCGCATCCGGGCAGTTGGTCCCGTGTTCCCACTATAATGCAGCGGCTCAGATCCTGCCAGTCTTCCAGGGAATCCCTGCCGTCCGGCGTTACTGTGACTCCCATGGACACCATTAAGTAATCCTGAAAGTCCTGAACGGCATTGCCCAGCACAACGGAGCTGTTCTTATTCCAGACCAGTTTCCAGCCCTGTTCCGGAAGCGCCAGTTCATTGGGTTGGGCTTCGACCTCAGGGTCTCGTGTCAGCGTGTGCACAGGGGCTTGAGAAAGCCGCTGATGATAGGCGTAAGGCGCCTCTTCGGGGAGAACGCTTTCAACTTCGCGGGCGAATTCCTGGGTGGTAATACCGGGTTGAGTCTGTGCCGGTGCCAAGCCGGGAAAAAGCAGGGCGGCAAGGAAGACCATGAATACAGATCTAACGTAAAGACTTTCTTGCATGGACATAGCGTTCATGATGTCCTTTCGTGGTTCAGGAACATACCGGATCAAAACAGTCGGTTCATTGCTTTTCGGGATTTTTCAAGCGCTGCAGCATGCCCTTGATGTCCATGACGCCCCGAATGGCGACATAGATGGTGACCGATGAATACCAAAGTACGCATGCCATGGTCGCAATCCACCAGAACCAGTGTCCGTTCATGATCAGGAACCTTTCGTCATTGCTTCAGGTTTGCGTGGTTTCAACAGGGATCCGACCACCATGGCCGCGCCCGCAATCAGGTACGTGGCAATGTTCGAAAAATGGGGACCGACAATGTTCCGCGCGAAATGACTTGTAGCCGGAACCTGCTCCAAAACTAGGAAAGCGGTCGGTATGGCCGCCCCGAACAGGATGGCCCCTGCGGCGCCCCAACTGTTGGAACGTTTCCAGTAGCAGCAGGCAATGAGCAGAATGACCATGCTTGACAGGTAAATATTTGCCGTGACGGTGAGGTAGTCCCAGAGGTTGCCGCGCAGGGGGTACCACAGCCCGTAAATCAGCAGGAAGATGCCTATAAGGGCCACAATGGCCCGGCTGACGATGAGCCCGCGCTTTTCCGTCCATTGTCCTTTGTGGAAGGGCGCGAGAAGATCATTGTAAATGACGCTTGACCAGGTTAGCATGTAGGAGGCGTCTGTGGACATGTCGGCGGCCAGCATGGCGGCAACCAGGATGCCCATGAGTCCCATCGGGACAATCCGGCTCAGCATTTTGGGCATGGCCATGAGCGTGTTGTCGCCGACCTCTTCCGGACTGAGCACGGCCAGGGCAGCGATTCCCCAAACCACGGGAATCAGCCAGCGGCACAGGAAAAAGAAACTGGTACGGGTGTATACCTGCTGCCCTGTTTTCGTATCTTTGGCCGCCAGCAGGCGTTGAATGGTGGTCTGCCAGGTCAATACCATTGCCACACTCAGCATGGCATTGGCCACGACAAATTCCCAGCCCATTTTGGGGTGCACAAAAGGATTGAAACCGCCGGCCCCGTAGTGCTGTTCCACCACATCTGTCAGACGCCCCCAGCCGACATTGACCAGGATAAGAAGCGTTACCGCAAGAAGTCCCGCGCTCATTACCACGAACTGAAGGAAATCGGTGACCAGTACGGAAAGCATGCCCCCGAGGATGGTGTATACGGCAACAAATACCAGGAGCGCCGTCATGGTGATTTCAAGATATTTCGCGTCAAACCCGCATACGGTGACCAAAAAATCACCGCCTGTGCGTAGAAAGACGCCCATGTTGAGCAAGCCGCCCAGCACAATCACCACCCCGCTTAGCCAGCGGATGCGTTTCCCGAAACGAAGTTCAAACAACTCGGGAATCGTCATCACACCCGCATCGCGCAAGGGTTTCACGCAGAAGCCGGTGTACCCCACGAAAAACATGGAAAGCGCGGCGAGCACCCCGGGGATTGCCCCGGAGAAGCCGTTCACATATCCGCTTTGCGCGGTATACATGCAGGTGACAATCCCGAACTCCGTGGCGGCCAGCGAGGCAATGCCTAGATACAGGTTCATCTCCCGGCCGGCGATCAGGTAATGTTCCACCTTGCCCACATACTTGCGAACCGCGATCCCGGCCACCATGGTGGCCAAGAGATAAACGCCCACAATGCCGCCGTCTACCCAGGAAAAACTTGTCATAAAAGGCTTCCCATCTGTTGGTGTATTAAAGCCGGCTGACCCGTTTCTGTCACGAAAATAAACCCTGTCCACAAACCGCGTTCAAGATCATCATAACCGCCGCGGCATGGCTTGCGCAAACGCATTAATTTTAAGTTATGTGATTGCCGGGGGTTCCTGAAAATTGACTGGAATCCAAGACCTTTGATAGAGTCAAACGAATCATTTACACAAATGTAAGAAGGTTGTGATAACGGCATTAAGGACAAGATGAGAAGGAGGAGATTCCCATGGAGGCGATTCCCGTTACGGAGTATCTGGAGCGACTGAAGAAGTTTCAGCAGAATATTCGCGCGGCGGGATTGGACGCGGCGCTCGTCCATTCCAACGAAGCCGATTTCGCGAACGTCCGGTACCTTACGGAATACTGGCCGACCTTTGAATCGGCGGGGGTGTTCGTGCCCGCGAAAGGAAAGCCGGTGCTGATTATTGGACCGGAAAGCGAAGCGTACGCGCAGGGCCGCAGTGTTATTCCCGATATCGCCATGATGGTGGAATACCGCGAGTCGGCCGATCCGGAATATCCGGGCATTCCCGTGGCGAACTATGCCCGCGTCGCCAAAATGGCCATGGGAGGCCGGCCGCTGAAGAAACTCGGCTTGGTCGGGTTCTCCATTATGCCGCTCCCCGTCTATTTCGGCTTGCAGCGGGAATTTCCCGGAACGGAACTGGTCAAGGCAGACGACACGCTGGTAAGTCTGCGCATCATCAAGAGTGCCAAAGAGGTGCGATTGATGAAGAAGGCGTACAGTGTCAGCGAACGCGCCATTGATGCCATCCTGGGAGAGATCAAGCCCGGCATGACGGAACTGCAGGTGATTGGTATCGCCCAGCGGGAAATTTATAAGAACGGCGGCGAATATGAAGGCCACGCCCTCTACTGTTTCTGCGGGCCCGGAACGAAACACGCCATCTCCCGTCCCACCCATAACAAAATCAAGCGCAATGAGGTCATTCAGTTGAACATCGGCGCCCGCGTCGGGGGCTATTCCTCAAGTGTCGGCGTGCCCTGTTGCATAGGCAAACTGCCGCCCCGCAAGAAACGCCTGGTTGAGTTCGGCCTTGAGGCCCATCTTAAAACTTATGAACTCATGAAGGGCGGCAAGGAGGCGGCCGAAATCGTCCGGGAATATGAAGCATTTGTTGAGAGCCGTGGGTTCAGGCAGTACATGCTCTACGGCCCCTGCCATGGTATCGGCATGATGGAAGTGGAGCGTCCTTGGCTCGAATCCACCTCGGCCTACAGGCTTCGGGAGAACATGATGTTTCAGGTGGACACCTTCTTCCAGGATCAGGATTTCGGCCTGCGCTGGGAAAACGGTGTGCGTGTTACCAAAACGGGTGTGGAAAAACTGTCTAAAAAGTTCCAGCGGATGGTGGAACTGTAAACACCCTGAAGTGTTTCAAGGCGCATACTACAATGCGGGTGATCCCGGGATGAAGAGTTCGGCGCAGCCGGGCCGCGTGGGAATGCGCCGATCGCAGGCAACAGCCCACATCTCCCAGCCGCCGTCAATATAGTTGTCGTTGGTCGGACGTCCGCACGCCTGGATAAACAAATACCATTGGCCTTCTATCCGGTAAAAAGCCGGCGTGGCGACATGGTACAGGCTGCGGTCATCATACAATCCCAGCCACTGGGTCTGGAGCACGGTATCTAGGTCCAGTTGTGTCCATCCTTGTAACGGGTTCGTGCTGACCGCCAGGCCAGTGCGCCAGCGCGCGCCGTGTTCCACGCCCACCTCAATGGATAGCACATAGGTGTTGTCTATCTTAAAAACTTGGTGCCATTCGTAATAGGCGTTTGGGGTGGATTCGAAAATCTGTCCCATACCCCGCGGATCATCGGTATTGAATCGGCGCGTCCAGGTCTTTCCATCCCGGGAAGTCGCCATGCGAATACCGGGCAGAACCCCGTCTTTGCCCCGGTAGGAGTAATACATGTACCAGTCCCAGCAGCCTGTTTTGGCGTTCCATTCCCGCATTACGGCCGATTGGGACGCCATCTCTTCATAATAGGGTGCGTCCGGTTTTGGGGCAAGCACCGGCGCGTCGCCGTAGCGGGAAATGTTCTCCGGAGTGATTGCCGAATACCCGTCATCGCCGGCGGGGCAAATGGCCAAACCGATATGGTCCTGACAGGTGCCCTTGGTGCCTGAGTAATAAATATAGTAGGCGTCCTCCTCTGGGAGGTAGAGAACCGTGTCCAAGCGGATGGTTCCAGAGTCCCAGCCCGCTTCGGACGGCACAAAGACAGGATTCGCCTCGTCCTGATGCCACCGGAACGGGTTCTTGGTTTCTGCCCAGGCCTTGCCTATGGCCGCGAAATTCCTGTTTGACGCGGGCACGGCCCCGTAAAACATGACCAGCCTGCCCGGAATCTTAGGATTGGGCACACTGCAAGGTTCTTCGATTTGCTGCGACATCCATTCGTTATCGGAACGTGCCAAAATAATTTTGCCGCGAACAACCGGTGTGAATGATGGCTGCGGGGTAGTGTTCATGACCGGGGAATCTCCGGGCGGGATTACCGTTTCCACGTAGGCCATTTCAGGATACAGTATCGTCCACAAGGGAACAGAAAAGAAAACCATGCCCGCGATAGTTTTGCGTGAAACCCTTCCCATTAATGGTATCTCCATGTTACAAGGCCATCCATCTGATAACCTTAGGGTATGAAACATTATGACAAGAATTGCGGTCAAAACAAAGGATAGTATACCACCTACATTTCTTGTGCACGTTCCCATTGAGTCCCTCCAGGCCCCCAGTCTTGTTGAAACATAGGGATATCGGGAACGGGGTATTTCTGTCATCTGTGATTTTTGATAAAATAATGCTTGCTGTAATATTCACAACATTTTGTACAGAGTAATCGAAACACTTATGGAAACCGTGAAACGATGCTTAACCGGTCGGCATAATCCGGCCGAAATCCGCTTGCATCTTGCTTTGCTGGCAGTGGGGTACTGGGTGCTGGTGTATTTCGCGTGGCGGGGATATACCTCCCAGCATCCTTATTCGATCACAACGCACACGCTCAGCGCCTTGGGCAGTTTTGACAAAGGGCATAATCCCCAATACTACTGGCTGTTTACCCTGGCCATGGTGTATTGCGGAGCGGCCATGATCCCGATCATCCTCTATATCCGCAGCAAAGTGGCCGCCGTATCGGAAGTGGGCGCCTGGGTGGGCTCGCTCTTTTTCATTATGGGCTGTATTGCAATCATCCTGACCGGCATCTTCCCCGACGCGCGCGGCGAAGTCCTTGGTTCTTGGGAATGGCGCCACATACACTTGAGAGTGGCCGTAACTATCGCGATAGGATTTGGCACGGGTATTATCTGGCATGCGGTGCTGCTGCTTTACGACATGTTTGCCCGGGGCAGCTTCAGCGATGCGGGAAGTCTTCCCTACCTGAAACTGATGGGTCCCTTTTCAGTCACGATTCCCATCTTCATTGCAGCCGGATACCGGATTGACTGGGGGTATCTCTACGGGGCGCTGTATGCTGCCGTGCGTTCTTCCAGCGAAGAAACGAAAACCTATTGGGAAGCCGCAGTGGACGGGCTCCAGTCATTTCCCGTGCTGGAACATATGGCCATATGGGGGCTGACGCTCTTTGTCATCTGGTTCGCTGCCGTGTTGCCCTGGCAGATGGAACGGGATTAACGCTGCTGAGCGTTCCGGAAGGTCCATGTCAGGCATCCAACGAAGAGGAATACCCTGCTGTTCCATGCGCTTGCATAATATGGCAGATCTATTCTTCTAAAACCTGCCGGAAACAGGCAGGGCGGGACAGGCGGCAAGGACATTTCTCCTCGTAGGCGCTGAAATTAAATGCCCGCAATAATCGTATGCTCTATACCCCTGTACAAAGTATTCAGTGTATAAAAAAACCGTTCAGAATACCTTTGAAGGCGCCTGAACGGTCGGTCTTCGATGGATTTAGAGACCTGTTATCAGGAGTCGCATTTCTTGCCGCAGTTGCAGCCGATGGCCTTGTAGATGAGCGCGCCTATAATGGCGCCGACAATGGGGGCGGCCCAGAACAGCCACAACTGCTCAATTGCCCAGGAACCCTGGAAGAGGGCTACGCCCGTGCTCCGCGCCGGGTTCACTGAGGTGTTCGTCACCGGAATGCTGATCAGGTGGATCAGCGTCAGGCAGAGGCCGATAGCGATGGGGGCGAAGCCCTGGGGCGCGCGCGCGTCCGTCGCGCCGAGAATGACGATAAGGAACATGGCGGTCATGACGATTTCCGTGACCAGCGCCGCCACCATGGAATAGCCGCCCGGGGAATGTTCGGCAAAACCGTTGGATGCGAAGCCGGCGGCGGCGTCAAACCCGGCCTGGCCGCTGGCGATCACATACAACACGCCGCCGGCCGCGATTGCGCCCAGCACCTGCGCGATGACATAGGGTACAAGATCTTTGACGGGGAAGCGACCGCCGATCCATAATCCCACCGATACCGCCGGGTTGAGGTGGCAGCCCGATATATGGCCGATGGCATAAGCCATGGTCAATACCGTCAGGCCGAAGGCCAGTGACACGCCTAGCAGCCCGATTCCCACGTCAGGGAAATTGCATGCCAACACGGCGCTGCCGCACCCGCCCAGCACCAGCCAAAAGGTTCCAAAAAACTCCGCGCCATACTTGTTCATGTTCACATTCTCCTTTTTAACGTGGTTGAAACAAAAAACAAACCCATACCCCGACACCCAAGCGAATCCTGCGGACCATACTGGTTTCGGGGATCCATGCGTCCAAAGAACGGGGCATACGCTCAAACGAGACAGGCACTTCCCGACACTTTCCAAATGCAATTATACCTTGAAAAGAGTGCTGTGGGGATGATTTTATGTAACTGTCTATCGCAGGTCGGGTAGAGCGGAACCATAGGGTATGTCTCGCATCGCTCTACAAAACTGAAAAGAATTGTGAGAATTTAGGGCATACATAAGGCAGAGCGAAACCCGCCTTCAAGACTGTGGCGGCCTATCGGTTACTTTAACTCCTTGATCTTTATGTTGCGGAACCAGATGGGCGCTCCGGCGTGTTTGCCCTGGAAGCCTACCTTGCCTTTGGTGGGCAGGCTATTCTTGGGCTTACTCAGCCAGGCCGGAATTTCCGAACCGTCAGGGTTTGTTTTGGCCGAGGTGTAGTCGTCCATGTTCATGGACACGACATGTTCCCCGTTAAGGGCCACGTCGATGTGTTTGCCGACACACCGAATGGTGAACCGGTTCCATTCTCCAGGCTTTTTCACCATGCTTTTCGAGGCCGGCAGATGCCCGAAAATTGCGCCGCATTGCCAGGATTTCGGGGATTCGGCCCATTTCTTTGCGTGGTCATCCGCTATCTGAATTTCCACAGCATTGGGGATCCAGTCCTTGATGTCGCTGCAATACACGATCACGCCGCTGTTGGTCTCTTCCGCGTTCTTGAACTCCAGATCGAGGATGAAGTTTTCATAGTCCTTTTCCGACCAGATCGCCTCATCCTTGCTCGCGGTAAGTTCCCCGTTCTCAACGGTCCATACGCCCTCGGGTTTAATGGCGTTGGAGAGGTCAGGAGCGAACAAGGACTCCCAATTCGTGCTGTCCGGGTGGGTGAGCGGGCCCTCAGCGGCGGGTTCCGACGCATAAGCACAGAAGGCCGTCAACGCCAGGCAGAAAAGGATGGAAAGCGTTTTCATGATGATGTCTCCTCTGTTAGGTGATTGGTTGTTACAGAAAAAAAGGTAATCTGGACTGCATCGAAAGTCATGAAACACCATTTTAGCGCAAAAGGAGTGTAATCGGGTTAATTATCTGGATTAATATTCTGAACCTGCTTTGGGAATACAGCAGAATATAGGCCTCCGAAAAAGTGTGGGGAAATTATCCGGAAAACCGATATGTTGGCACATGTGAGAGTGCTGAATCACCTGATGGTTTGTACTTTGTGCGTATTGTTCTCTGGTTCCCAAATTCCATTTTGGAACCCCTTCTCTCTTGAAATTCCATTTCCATTTTTATCATCCGAATGCCATGCGAGCCTTCAAACCTGTCTGCAAAGTAGAACTTCTCGGGAAACACCGTTCTCAAAGCGGAATTTGTAATGAACCTGCAAGCGTTTTGTTAGTAGTGTGCAAATCCTTATTTTGGTTTACGGGTAGTGACGCGTTAGAAATGAATGGCAGCGATCAAGTAAAATCATTTTTTATCAGGATAAGTACACGATTCAAAGGAGTAGCGGTTCCTTTCGTTTCTTGTCGCGTACGTTAACCCATAATGAAAGCGAAAAAATGAAGAAACATCCTGCGCTAAAGTTCTTTGCGTCGATTCTTGTTGCTATCGTACTGGCTGCGTTGCCGACTTTGGCCTGGGAGCATCATTCCCTGATCACGAAACCGCTCCTTTCGTCCATGCCGCTGGTATCCAGCCAGCCTCCGGTAGAAGTAGTCGCGCTGGAGGATTTTCTGACAGCGATGGAACCGGTACTGGAGACGAAACTGGCCGAAGAGGAGCAATGGGCGAGGAACACCATGGAGGCCTATGCCCCATTGCCGGATGCATTGGCCTTCAGGGCCACGGGTGATCCTTCCGATATTCGCAAACGTTTTTTTGAGGCGATCCGCATTAATCCGGATAGCAGGGCCGCCCTCTATTTGAGTGAACTGGTGGAGGATCCGGAGGCGCCGCGCACCGGTTTGGATCCGGCGGCGGTGACCCTGGTTCCCGGTTCGAGCGAGTTGAAACAGTTCCGCTTCCTCCCGATCGCGCCCGGCGACAAGGTTAGCCCGCTGGAGGTGCTGTGCACGGCGAGTCATGAACCGGACTACGGCCTGGATATCGGTTTGTTCGTGGACAATGGAACGGACTTCGGCGCGCGCTACGGATTCGGGGAACAGCCTTTCGGCGATCCGGATCTGGTGTACGGCTCCCAGGCGCCGTTCCACATGGGTTTCTATCATGAGTCCCCGTTGGTTTTCCTGTTTGCCGCTTACCTGAAGGCCACCTATCCCGAGTTCAGGATTCATCTTTACAAAACACTGGCGGAGACGGCCTTTGACCATGGCCAGGACTATTGGGGGTGGCGGTTCATGGGATGGGGGTTGCATCATGTCATGGATTTGTCCATGCCCTACCATTCCACGGTCCTCCCGGGGTACAGCACCTTCAAAATGCTGTTTATCAACCTGCTGTCCATCCTTGGATACCCGCAATACGTGGATGACGCGCTGCAGCTGGTTTCCAACCGGCACATGGCGCTGGAGCGCTTCCAGGGGATTCAGTTTGTGCGGTTGACCCGTTCCGGGGATGCCGCGCATCCGCTGATGCGGGCCCTGCAACAGGCGGATGCTGTAGCCGCCTACAATGACGCTGTGCCTCGCGAAGAGGTGGCACGGCAGTCCAACGCCCTGGCCGGGGAAATGAACACGATTCTGACGGAATATATGCCCCATCGTTTTGTAAACGATCCCGGTGTGGAACTGGGTGAGGAATCCGACCTTGACCAGGTGGTGGAACTGGTGGTTTCGGACCACGGGCCGGAAGCCGTGGAAAGCCTGAACGTCGCCATCGGGAAAACAATGACACTCCTGAATACCTACGCGCGCGGTTACATCACGTCCATTCTTGTAAATTGAACAAAAACAGCGTCCCTGCGGAGCCGCTTCAGTTAAAGTCGGCGCGTTCGGAATCGGGCGCAGGGGGCGTCTCCAGGGGATGAAGCGAGATCATGATGTCCCCGTCTTCCACTTTGCAGGCGTAGGCCCGGAGCGAGGCCCTGCCGCCGGAGACACATGCGCCCGTTTTCAGGTCATATTGCCAGCCGTGCCAGGGACAGGTGACGATACCGCCGACGATAGTTCCCTTGGTGATGTCCGCGTTCTGATGTTTGCAGCCGGCCTCCATGGCACGGAAAGAGCCGTCCGCTTCCTTGATGATGGCGACGGGCCTGCCGAGTATGCGGATTGATTTCAAGGTCCGTCCAGCAAACTCTTCCACCTTGGCGGCCTTGATAAATTTCATGCCCGTGTTTTCAGGATTCATTGTGCAAAGTTATATGCCGCCCTTGTTCAGGCGGATAAAGGCATCGGCGGAACGCTCCACAACCGGCGTATAGCCCGGCAGGGGGCGTATCTGCTGGTGATACGCGTCCAGGAAGCTGAAGGCCTGCGGGAAGTAGGCGTCTTCCATTTCCGCGGGCGGCACGATCCAGTTCGGCGAACCCACCACGCACACGGGCGCGTCGAGGGCGTCAAAGGCGATCTGGCTCAGCTGGCCCGCGATGGTGTGGATGTAGCTGCCCCGCTCGCAGGCATCGCTGGCCACGATAATCTTGCCGGTCTTTTTAAGCGAGTTGACCACGGGTTCATAGTTGAAGGGCACCAAGGTCTGGCCGTCAATCACCTCGGTGGAAATGCCGAATTCCGCTTCAAAACGCTTGGCGGCGTCCATGGCACGGTATAGGGTGGCCCCGAAGGTGAGGATCGTCAGATCGCCGCCCTCCTTGATGATGGCCGGCTCGCCCAAGGGCAGGCGATAGTACCCCGCGGGCACGCCGCCGGGCTGGAAAATCTCCACCTGGTTGTACAAGCGCTGGCTTTCAAAGAACACCACCGGGTCGTTGCCGCTGAGCGCGGAGGCGAGCAGCCCCTTGGCGCTGTAAGGCGTGGCGGGGAACACCACCTTGAGTCCCGGGACATGGGCGCACAGGGCGGTCCAGTCTTGGGAATGCTGCGCGCCGTATTTGGCGCCCACGGAAACACGCAACACGATGGGCAGTTTCAGCAGGCCCGCGGACATGGCCTGCCACTTGGGCATCTGGTTAAAAACTTCATCGCCGGCGCGGCCCATGAAATCACAGTACATCAGTTCCACCAGGGGCCGTCCACCTTCCATGGCGCAACCCACCGCGGTGCCCACGATGGCCGCCTCGGATATGGGCGAGTTGAAGAGCCGGTAGTAGGGGAGGGCCTCGGTCAGGCCCTGGTAAACGGCAAACGCCCCGCCCCAATCGCGGTTTTCCTCGCCATAGGCGACCAGCCGGTGGTCGTTGTAAAAATGATGAATAACGGTTTCGAACAGCGCCTCGCCGAAGGTTACCGCCTTGGTGCCCTTGAGCACGGAACCGTCCTCGGCGATGCCCGAACGGGATTTCTTGGCGATGGCCTGCACCCGTGGATTCTCTTCCAGCGGCATGTTGACATCTTCCTTGCGTCGCAGGCCGGGGAGGGTCTCCTCGATCTCATTGTTGAACATGTGCTCGCATACGCCCTGCGTGGGGGACAGGTACATCCGGGGCGAGATGTCCAGGCTTACGGCAAGACGGCAGGCCTTGGTGACCTTGCGGCAGGCGTAGGCGTGGATCAGGTCCAGCTGGTCCTGGCTGACCAGACCGGAGGAAAGCAGTTTCTTGCCGTATTCGGTAAGCGGGTCAACGGAACGCCACAGCTCGATTTCTTCCCGTTCGCGGTATGCGGACTGGTCGCTGGGGGAGTGGCCGGCCTGGCGGTAACACAGAACATCCAGAAGCACCGGCCCCTGTTTCGCCTTGATGAGCTCCAGTTTGCGTTTGTAGGCGTCCGCCAGGGCCAGTGGATTGTTTCCGTCCACCACCTCGGCGTGCATGTTTTCCGGGTTTACCGCCGCCCCGATGCGGGCCAGGCGTTCAAAGCCCATGGTCTCGCCAATGGGCTGGCCGCCCATGCCGTAGAAATTGTCCATGAAATTGAACAACATTGGCAGGCCGCCCCGGATGAATTCCGGCCAGAGCGTTTTAAACTGGGCCATGGAGGAAAATCCGAGCGCTTCCCAGACCGGGCCGCAGCCGATGGACGCGTCGCCGATATTGGCAATGGTGATGCCGGGCTGTTCGGCGATTTTTTTGTACAGTGCCGAACCCACCGATATGTCCGCGCTGCCGCCCACGATGGCGTTGGCCGGGTAGACGCCGAACGGCGGAAAGAAAGCGTGCATGGAACCGCCCATGCCTTTGCTGAAACCGGTGATGCGGCTGAAAATTTCCGCGAGCAAACCGTAAAGCAGGAAATCAATGCCGAGTTCCTCTTCTTCGCCGGTGCTCAGGGCGGGCTTTTTCTTGCCTTTCAGGGTTAGGGCAAGGCCGCTCCAGTCGGGTTCGTTCTTTTGAACCACGCGGAGCGTCGCCCCGTCAAAGTAATTCTCCATAACGCCTGCCAGGCCTTTGCCGCTGAGATCCTCGACCGCGCGCAGCCCTTTGGCGATGATTTCGCCGTGGCTGCGGTGGCTGCCGAACATGTGGTCATGCACCTGGAGGTGGACGCACTGCCCGACGGCGGCGCCTTCCTGCCCTATGGAAAGATGGGCCGGGCCTGCGTGGGTATAGGCGATGGAATTATACGCGCCCAGCTTCTTAATGTTGTCGAGCATGGTCTCAAATTCGCGAATGAGCGCCATGTCGCGGTAAATGCGCAGCAGCCGTTCGGCACTGAGGCCTTTCTTGTCGTCCAATTCCTCACGGATGCTTTTCTTGTAACTGTTGACCGGGATTTTGCCAAGGTTGATGGTGGCGCTCTTCCTGACTTGTTCAGGAATAACCATTAATTTCTTTGTCATGAAACAGGGCCTTTATCGGTTGTGACACACTACGCGGGGGTGTAATAGTGTGGAGTGGATATCGAACAAACATGGAAAAGTTTAACACAATTAATCCGGGATGTGGAAATCGAACGCCAACAGCCGATACCGCCGAACCTTACCCGATAAGGGAAAGCGCTCTCAGGACGGCATCCAGTTCCGCGTAATGGTGTTCGCCGAGCGGTACTAGCGGCAGGCGCAGGTTGTTCTTGATGATGCCCATGCGGGCGAGGGCCGCCTTTACGGGCATGGGATTGGTCTCCAGGAACATGGCTTTGAAAAGCCGCGCCAGATTGTAATGTTCTTTTCGCGCTGCCGCGTAATCGCCCGCGGCCGCGGCGGCGCACAAGGCGGCCACAGGAGCCGGGGCGACGTTCGCCGCCACGGACACCACGCCGTCGGCGCCCACGGCCATCATGGGCAGCGTGAGGCTGTCATCGCCGGAAAGCACCGAGATGTCGCACAGGCTGAGAATCTGGGTGACCTGGTCCACGCTGCCGCAGGCCTCCTTCACGGACACGACGCCGGGCAGTTTCGACAGGGCGGCGATGGTTTGCGGTTCCATCTTGACGCCGGTGCGGCCCGGCACGTTGTACAGCATGATGGGAATATCCGCGCCCTTGGCGATGGCCGTGTAGTGCGCCACCTGACCGGCCGCGGTCGGCTTGTTGTAATAGGGGGTAATCAAAAGGGCGCCGTCGCATTTCATCTCCGCGGCGTATTGAGTCAGGGCCAGCGCCTCCGCCGTGTTGTTAGAGCCCGTCCCTGCGACGACAGGCACCCGGCCCGCCGTGCGTTCGAGGACGAATCGAATGCACTCTTTCTGTTCGGTGTGGGACAAGGTGGCCGCTTCGCCCGTGCAGCCGCACGGAACCAGGCCGTTCGTTCCCTGTTCAATCTGATAATCAATCAGCCGTCCGTAGGCCTCAAAGTCGATTTCCAGGTTGTCCTTGAACGGTGTAACCAGCGCCACATAGGAGCCTTTAAACATTACCATACTCTCCGAAGTTTGGGTTGTTGCGCCGTTGGGGCGCCTCTATTAGTACCTTGTGAAAAATGTTCTATCACCAAAAACAAGAAGTTAGGTACGTTGTTCACGCTTTAGCGTGCTAGGTTGTTCAAGGTTCTTGTGTTAACACGCACACTAAAGTGTGAACAACATACGCTGAATATTTTCTTTCTGGATTGTGGGCAAGACCAACGTTAGTAGATTATCAGTCCGTAAGGCCGATAAAAAATAAGAAGATTTTTATGTTCTGTGCATTATCTCGTAAAACCTGTAGGACCGGCAGGCCGCGTAGGACAGGATTGCGGGATTTTAAAGTCCCATAGGTCACATAGGTCCCATACGTCCCATACGTCCCATATCACCGGGATACAATCTGAAGTCTTGCCTTCATTCTGAGTTGTGGGCAACGTCCACCTAAGATGAACATCAAATAACAACGTTTTTGCATTCAAGCCGGGCGTGCAAAGGATATTTCCGCCGGAACCGGTGGTGCCCGTCAAAAAGGAATTTCCTCCTCCTGCCCATACTGCCCGTCATCGCCGCCCTCATCCTCCTCGGAATATGGCCCGGGTAATACGGGTTCATACTCGTCAAGCGGTGGGGGAGCGCTGAAGGACCCCGCCTGGGGCATCTGGCTGTTCATGCTGGAAGGCGCCAGGTTTTCAAAACGTTGTATGTTGCTTTTGAAAAGCAGTTCAAAACGCCCCGTGGGACCGTTACGCTGCTTGGCGATATTGACGATGATGACATTGTCCCGCTCTTCCCGGTCCGTCGAGGGGGGGCGGGCCAGTATAATTACCACGTCCGCGTCCTGTTCGATGGCGCCGGACTCGCGAAGGTGCGCAAGCTTCGGCAGGCCCCGGTCGTCCTTTTCCGCCTCGCGGCTCAACTGCGACAATGTCACGATGGGCACGGACAGCTCGCGGGCCAGGCCTTTAATGGACCGGGAGATGAAGGATATTTCGTTTTGCCGGTTTTCGGTGCGCCCGGAAACATGCATCAATTGCATATAGTCGATGATAATGAGATCCAGGGGATGCTGGGAGGCATGGCGCCGCGATTTGGAACGCAGTTCGAGGGGGGTCAGGCCCGCGGATTCATCGATGAATATTTTCGCGTCCATCAATTTGGCGGCAGCCGCCTGGATCTTTGGAAATTCATGTTTCGCCAGGAAACCTTTTCGAAGACGGTCCGAATCCACTTTCCCCACCATGCACAATAGCCGCTGCACCAGCTGCTCTTTTGCCATTTCAAGGCTGTAAAGCAGGATGGATTTGCCTTCCATCGCGGCGTTGGCGGCGATATTGAGCGCGAAGGCCGTTTTCCCCACGGACGGCCGCGCGGCGAGAATAATCATGTCGGAGCGCTGGAGTCCCGACAATTTGGCGTCCAGTTCGGTGTAGCCCGTGGCAAGACCGGTGATGCCGGAGGTGGACTTGATCTGCTGCTCGATCCGCTCTACGCCGTCGTTTACCAGTTCCGACACGGCATAGATGCGGTTTGTTTGCCGCTGTTCGTTGAGGGAGAAGATCTCCTTTTCCGCGCTGTCCAGAAGATCGGAAACGCCCTCTTCACCTTGATAGGATTGGCTGCTGATCAGGGCGCACAAATCGATCAACTTGCGGCGGAGCGCCTTCTCCAGCACGATTTCCGCGTAGTACTCGATGTTGGCGGATATGGGCACCGCACCGATCAGTTCGGTCAGATACGATTCGTTGCCGACGGATTCGAGGGCCTTGTTCGGCCCGATTTCGTTCATCAGCGTAACGCGGTCGATTGCCTTGTTGGCGCTGAACAGCGAAAGGATGCCGTCAAAAATAACCTGGTGCGCCGGAACGAAAAAAAGATCGTTCACATTGCCGTGAAGCACTTCAATGGCGGACCCCACCGATTGGGGGCGCACCAGCATCGCGCCCAGTACGGCACGTTCGGCGTCAATGTCCTGCGGCGGCGTGCGGTCGTAATGGGGCACGCCCGGGGAAGCGCTTCCCGCGGGCTTCTCGGACCGCCCTGCCATCTCAGTCCTCGTCCGTGGATTCGGCAGTCGCTTCCGCCGTGCTCTCGGCGGCCGTGGTTACTTCATCCTGCATGCCCGTTACCCACACCTTGATCGGGGATTCAATGCCGGGAAACAGCTTGACGTTGACGGAGAAGATGCCCAAAGATTTGATTGGCTCTTCCAGCACCACCTGCCTGCGGGACACCTCAAAACCCGTTTCATTGAGTTTTTCGGCGATCATGGCCGTGGTCACGGAACCGAAGATCTTGTCTTCTTCGCCGGCACGCATTTTGAACTCGAGGGTGAGCGAACGCAGCTTTTCCGCAATCGCGGTGAAGGCGGCCCGCTGCTTTTCCTCGCGGCGCTTGATGATGCGCAATTCATGTTCAATCTGTTTGGCCGTCGCCGAATCCGCCTGCACCGCGAGTTTCCTCGGGATGAGATAATTCCGCGCGTAGCCGTCGGCCACTTTAACCTGTTGGCCCATCGCGCCCAGGTTTTCCACATTTTCACAGAGGATTACGTTCATGGTAAAGGCTCCATCATTTGATATTACAGGGGACGCATCGCACCTGTACAATAAAACAACCCAATCGTACTGCCATTTTCAAGCGTTTCTCTGCCGGGTTTCGATAAACCGCCGGATTTTAAAACGCAAATCCCACCAGGTATCGAAGAGCCCGACAAAGGCCAGCAATTGTTGCAGATTCAACATAAACAATGCGCTGAATACCAGCGCGGCCACCAGCGGCCTCACCTGGAAGGCCTGCAGGGCAAAGACCAGTATGGCAAGACCGTTCAGCCAGTACACAACCGCCATGGCCACCGCGCCGTTCCAGGCAATGAACCGAATAACGTCGTTGGGCCGCCAACTGTCCAGAAACCATAGCCCGGCGAGCACGATGGCCGCCCAGACCAGGAG
Source organism: Candidatus Hydrogenedentota bacterium (assembly GCA_012730105.1). Taxonomy (GTDB): domain Bacteria; phylum Hydrogenedentota; class Hydrogenedentia; order Hydrogenedentales; family CAITNO01; genus JAAYBJ01. Next base: position 5,565 of record JAAYBJ010000013.1, on the reverse strand, counting down.
TTCCGGCACGCGCATCCGGCTGAAATAGACATTGGCCGGCGATGCCAGTCCTTCCTGCGCCGCCTTCCGGTACAGGGCGCTTACAAGGACCGTCGATACAAGCAAAATAAACCCGAAAAGCATCCCGAACGAGAGATATAGCCAGTGCTGCGCAAGCCAGTCCAGCGCCTCGAGCATCGGGGCGGTTCTTTCCGCATCCTTAACCTCGGACACCGAAGCCGAAAAGGCCTGCATCTCGCTCTGCCATGCGGCACGGTATTCCTGCCAGAACAGGGCCGAGTGGCCGGCATTCAGGAGGAACAGGCACACGGTTACAAAAGCGATACCCATGCCCAGCGACGCCTTGCGGCGCATCAGCAGGCCAAGCCCGACGCCCGAAAACGCGGCAAACAGAAACGCAACAGCCATAAAAGCGTCGCGCGCCGTCAACAGCGGCAAGAGTCCAAACACGGATGACAGCAGAAAGGCGTATAAATGCCGTTCCCGAATCCATAGATAAGCCACCGCAACCGGCAACATGAACATGACGGGCATGGAATAACCCATGGCCGTGCTCAGAGCGACCAGCGCAGTCAGGCCGAGTATGAAAAATCCGTGGATTCGCATTATAACATTTCCGGCCGTATCAGGGGCGTTGCTCGCGATACGGCCGGGTCGGTTGCGGGTTTAGTCGGCCAGATACGGCAGCAGCGCCGCCTGCCGGGCGAGTTTTATCGCGCGGTTGAGCATGCGCTGATGCTTGGCTGTCGCACCAGTGATCCTGCGCGGAATAATTTTTCCGCGTTCAGTGATATAGTGCTTCAGAAGGTTCACGTCTTTGTAGTCAATATATACCACGCGATCGATGGTAAGCCGGCAAACTTTCGCGCGCAATACTTTTTTCTTCTTGCGCCTGCGCAGCTTCTTCTCGCGCACTTTCAATTTTGTTTTAGCGGATATTTTCGCCATTTAACGGATTCCTTAGAACAGGTTTTCAGAAGGGGATGTCATCTTCCGGGATGGGTTCTTCGATTTCACGCGGACCGTGGGTGGGTTCGCCGGCCGCAGGGGCATCCTGCCGCGCCTGAGGCCGCGGGCCGCCGCCTGAATCGTCCCAGTCCAGCGGCGTCACCCGCTGGGCGTTGACGATCATTTTGCTTCGTTTCTGGCCGGTGGCCTGATCTTCCCACTCGTTGGTGCGAAGCGAACCTTCAACCAGAACCGGGCGTCCTTTGCGCAGCCGCTCGCCGACAAATTCAGCCTGCGGACCCCACACCGTCACATCGACGAATGTGGTGTCTTCGCGGCGTTCACCGGAATTCTTGTCTTTGTAATAACGTGTGTTGGCAATGCCCAGGCGGCAATAAGCCGTGTTGCTGCCTCCCACGTATTTCAATTCCGGGTCGCGCGTCAGCCGTCCGGCGATAAGCACACGATTTAAATCTGGTACGCGCACATCACTCATTCCGTCACCCTCTCGATGGTTGTTTACTGGAAAAGGATGGGGTATAACGTTCCCGAAAGGGGAGCGTCACAACCTGCTGACTCAATCCATGCCGTCATCGTCGTCATCGTCTTCAGAACGATTGCGACGGGAACCAAAATCGCGGCCGCGTCTGCGGGAATCAGAGTCGTCCTCATCGTCGTCGTCGTCGTCGTCATCTTCACGGCGGTTCCGACGTTCTGTGCTCAGGCGCAGCTCTTCTTCGTACCGGCGTGCCTGTTCCTGTTCAAGTTTCAGCGTTTTTTCATCGAGGTAAAGCACCATGTAGCGAATTACAGCCTCTGTCAGTTTCAGTTGCTGTTCGAGACGCTTGATGGAATCCGGGCTGGCAAGAAAACGCAACACGACATATACGCCTTCTGTATGTTTTCTAATGGTATACGCCAGTTTGCGTTTACCCCATACATCGGAGCGCACGATCGTTCCATTGCTGGATGTGATAAACTTCTCCACGTCCGCGACAACCGTCTGGATGGCACTATCGTCCAATTCAGGACTGATAATGTACAGCGCTTCGTATGTTCTCACGTGTATTCACCTCCTTTTCAAATGCATACTTGTAGTGATTTTGAATCTGGGGATCATCCGAAGGGTGTATTCTAGCAGATAAAGGCGTTACGCCTCAAGTTTGCCGGAAGAAAATCGAGCTCAACGGAGAAAACCGTGTTTGCCCTGCCTGTGTCCGTTGTCAGGGCCGTTGCCTGAACGCAGATCACTCATCCGGCGAGGGGGATCTCAGTGTTCCGGTTTTCCGCGGCAAAGAAGAGACCTTTTCCGAAGTAGCAGACGACCGCGCAAAGTCCGGAATTAGTACTATCGCTATCGGTATCGCTATCGGTATCGCTATCGCTATCGGTATCGCTATCGGTATCGCCATCGTACATTCCGATTATGAGTAGAAGGAGGGGCTCGATACCGATAGCGATACCGAAAATAGTAAATGCCCCCACTCAACGTTACGCCTTCAGAATCCCAACGGGATTCCGTCTCATAACCCAAGGTTGCGGTACCCCGCTACCTTGGGTTAGAGCACCCCCTTAATTATATACCCCAACGGGGTTGCGTCAAAGTGGGGACATAACCCTTTTATGACGTAACCCTTTCAGGGTAACCATGGGTTGGTTGGGTGTCATTTTACCCAGGGTAGCGGAGTACCGCAACCTCTGGGCTTTAAGACACAGCCCCTTCAGGGCATAAAAAACATATCGGTCACAGATTAATGCGCCATACCAACATCATACTCATGGCCTCATGCCCTTGCAGTGTCTTGAATATCTCAACCAGATTCAAATTCATTCCTGGAAAAATGTTCGCGTCACGGCACCCAAGGGGGCTCTTCTTTTGTTGTCAAAAAACAATCACAAATACGTAAAGCGGCCCCGGAATTTTCCATTTTCTATTGTTTATCCCCTTGAACAGTTACGGATTTGGTCCTTGACTTCCGATAGCATGCTGTGTGTTCAGTAGGACAGAAGGTTCTGCAGCGGGGGCAAAAATAGCTTCTGTAAGGGATTATTTCACGGTAATCTTCCCAAGTCGGATTCACCACATTAAACGACAACGTTGCCAAAAGGAACCTATACGCACAACGTAAATTCAGACATGTTGCCCATGCGACGTTAAGATATTTAGGGTATGAAACGCTGTTTATTCGTTTTGGAGACCTATATTCTTCAATGTCCTCCACCCAAAACTGAATCTCGTTGAAATCCAGTTTCCCTACTATAGTTAAACCCCAACAATGCTCATGACAACCATGTGCCTCTGGGTCAGCAACCAAAGGCAATAAATAATCATCTCGTAATTCCGTAATTGTTTTTCTGTCCAATTCAATTACAGCCGTTGACGGACCTTTCCTCCATACACGAGCAGTACAAAGGCTGTGCTCTCCAATAATATCGCGCATGGCATGTCGTGCACCCTTATTGAATTCTCCGCTGTCAAAGGTGACTATCCGTTCATTTACATCACTATCCCCTCTGGAACTTAAAAAAAAGTAGTCTTGAAATGATAGCGCTGAAACTTGTCGCCCACAAAATGTACATAGGGTCTCCGAGACATTATACCGGGTTCCACCATGTTTACCGGTATCAGGCAGAAGTGCGTACGATATCCTGTTACATGCGGACGAGCTAATATCACATCTGAAACTTCCTAACCTCACTTTCTCAGGAAATTCAAGTCGGTTGAGAAATGGCTCCGGCTTTCCGCGGTAAACCCTTGTACAAATAACAGGAACACGTTCTGTCAAGCAAAGTTCAATAGAGGTCATATCGCCCGGTTGAGTCTTCACAGTAGTCAGCTGTAAATACCCGTCCGGTACCCGCTGCAACTCATTAAGTTGCTGTACAAACTCATTCAAAGCATCTGTTGAGCCATCAATTGAAAGCGTCCTGAAACCATTTGGATACACACATAGTTTCATTTATTATTAAATCCTTTAATACTTCCCGTCATTGTTCTTGCACACTTATGTTATCAAAATGTGGGTGACAAATATCCCTTATTATCAATGGCGATAGAAACAATATATTGTACTAAGTTTACAGATATGCCAGATATCCGTAAAAAACAGTCTACATTGGGCGTCAGATTGGCTATTCAATGTTTTTTCCATTATTTTTGACATGATGAATCTTGAAACCACGGTATTTGGGTAGATGGCATTGGCATTGGTGCGCCAGGCACTGGTCGATGAGATGGTACTGGCAAATTATTATTGATCCAGTCCCCAATAATAACAATTCCATCTTTAATCTGATCTAACATTGACCTGTCTAGGTTGTTCTGTCTACGTGTTCTACCATGTCGATCTGTTATATCCCAATGTCCTTTACCATGGCCATAAGGTTTACTGGAGTCGTCATCACCACCGTCACGTGGTTTACCTGGTGGATGCCACACGGCATGTTCGTTATTTTTCTCGTACCAACCTCTATTTGGATTCCATGTCCATCTTCTCGGTTTTGGCCAATCTATAGGTGCTTTTGGTCCCGGGCGACACAAATTTCTAACAAGCCCGAAAGGGTCAATAGAATTCACCGGATTCCCCGCGACATAGGCATACACATTCGGCCCATCAACGAAACCCAGCGGGTCGCGCATGTTCCACCGTGCGGTCTGGGGGTTGTAATAGCGGAAGGGGGCGTAATACTGGCTGATGGCGCTGTCCCAGAGATGGCCGGTGTAGCCGATGGTGAGCGGCAGACCCGCTGAGCGCAGGAGTTCGCCGTAGGGCGCGTAGTCATAGCGCGCCAGGGCGGCTTTGGTCTGGCCCGTCAGCTGACGCACGCTGCCCAGGTGGTCGGTCAAATGATAACGCCATTCGGCCGCAGCGGGATTGGATCCAGCAAAGGTAGCCAGCCCCGGCACATAACCCGTTTGCAATGCGCCGATAGTCCAACTCCCGACCGTACCGGCATATTCGCCGCACTCCTCCGAACCCGACCAGCGGAACCACGTGGCCGTGGTGTTATCGCGTTGTTCCAGCCGCCGCCGGCCCAGGCCGTCATAGTTGTACCCCACTGACGCCGTTTCCCCCGGGAAGTTCGACGTGGCCGCTTTGAGTTTGTCGCCGAAACGATAGGAGTAGGTCGCCGCGTAAGAACCCTGCGTCTTGCCGACCATTCGCCCCCAATCGTCATAGGTGAAATTCGTGGTCGTGCCGTTGACATTCATGGCCGTCAGCTGGTTGGCCGCATCGTAGGTATAGGTCGTGGCGGACAGGTCCTCCGCGCTTACCTGGACATCGTCAAAGGCATACACACCGTCCGTCGTGACCACCAGGTAACTCGCGGCGCCGGACAGCACCGTGGCGGTGTCCACGCTGCACATCCGGGTCTGGGCGCCGCCTTTGGGGCCGCGCCACAGCTCGATATGGGAACCGTCCGCGATCAGGGTCACGTCGTACCAATCGCCCGACGTGGTGGACCACGACCCCGACGCCAGCGTCACCAGGGTGCCCGCCCGCTTTTCCGACAAGGAGAACGAGCCCGGGTACAGGGTCAGGTACCCGAAGTTATTGCTGTCGGCATGACGGAAACGCACCTGTCCCCAGGGCCCGGAGATGGGACTTGTATCCC